>JAEEHV010000073.1 GCA_016280955.1 Candidatus Gastranaerophilales bacterium
CACCGGCACGATAAACTTTTGCAAGTCGGCTCTGTTTTGCATCCGGTACATAAAAATCTGTATCATTCATTCCAAGAGGCTTAAAAATACGCTCTTTCATAAAATCACTTAGTTTACATACGGCAACTTCTTCAATAACAGTGCCCAGTATATCTGCGGAAAGGCCGTAATTGTAGTCTGTACCAGGTTCAAAACTGACCGGGATTTCTGAAAGACGGTGTGCTACTTCGCGGGTTGTAATCTTATTAGGACCGTTTTCTGCCTGATCTTTATTCAATTCGGCTATCAAATCTGATGTAAGATGCTCTCCAAGAGGACAATCTTCACTCCAGGCGCCATAAGTATAGCCGCTTGTCATATTTAAAAGGTCTGAAATTAGGATTGGCCGCATTGCAGGGCGAGGAGTTCCCTTACGACCTTTATCTGTACATACTTTAAGGCCACTGAATTCCGGCAGATAGCGGTATAATTCCTCGGCAAAATCAAGCTTACCCTCTTCCATAAGAATCATGGCGGCAACAGCCGTAACCGGTTTACTCATGGAATACAGACGGACAATAGTATCTCGTGAATATGCACTTCCAGCGGCAACATCTGCAAGCCCAGACTCCCAGTAACCTATCTCTTTACCATCTTTACAAACAAGAAGGTTCAAGCCGGCAGCTTCTTTCTTTGCCACAAACTCATCTAAAACAATCTGCAATTTATTGGAATTCTTAAAAATCATAGTTTCATAATACAACATTATGATGATTATAACATCGTATAGATTTCTTATAAAAACGCAGTCACACAATTTTTTTTCTTTGAAGGCAATTTATGGTTTTATATTTCAAACAAGTTGTTTTTTCCAATTTTAGGATTATAATAAACTATAAACAAAAAAGAACCTTAGGAGGGTTTCATGTCACAACACAACACAAAATTTATTCTAAACTATTTTAGTATACTTTTTTTTACACTTTTCTTATCTTTATCCATAATTTCCTGTTCATCTCCAACTTCTCCAACTAATAATGGCGAAGATCCAAATGCATTAAAAGCTCCCGCTGGATTAACAGTAACAGAAACAGAAACTAAAAACACCGTAAAACTCACCTGGACTGATAATAATTCACCATATTATTGGATTTATTACAATACGACAAATAATACTGAAACTGCAACCTGTAAAACAAAATCGGCATCTTCTTCTAATGCTACTTATGGCTATGAAATTACATTATCTTCAAGTGGAACCTATTATTTCTGGATAAAATCCGCTGACGGCTATACTTCAACCAGCAATACAAGCGATTTCAGTACAGTTGTTTCATATGTTTTTACATATACTTCAAATTCAGCTCCAACAGGATTAACAGTTTCTCCCTCAACAACTAAAAACACCGTAAAACTCACCTGGACTGATAATAATTCACCATACTATTGGATTTATTACAATACGACAAATAATACTGAAACTGCAACCTGTAAAACAAAATCGGCATCTTCTTCTAATGCTACTTATGGCTATGAAATTACATTACCTTCAAGTGGAACCTATTATTTCTGGATTAAATCCGCTGACGGCTATACTTCAACCAGCAATACAAGTGATTTCAGCACTCCTGTAACTTATAATTTCACTTATGAAGCACTTATTGTTCCTTCAGGTTTAACAATTACTGCTACTGAAACAAAAAACACAATTAAAATAACATGGAATGATAATGGTTCGGCTTACTACTGGATTTATTACAATTCAACAAATGATACAACAACTGCAACCTGTAAAACAAAATCGGCATCTTCTTCTAATGCTACTTATGGCTATGAAATTACATTACCTTCAAGTGGAACCTATTATTTCTGGATTAAATCCGCTGACGGCTATACTACAAGCAGTAACACAAGTGATTTCAGTACATCGATTTCATATGATTTTACATACACCACTTTAACTGCACCAACTGGTTTACAGGTAACTACAACTGAAACGCAAAAAACAATAAAAATCACATGGGAAGACAACAAATCTGCCTATTACTGGATTTATTATAATTCAACAAATGATACAACAACTGCAACCTGTAAAACAAAATCGGCATCTTCATCTAATGCTACTTATGGCTATGAAATTACATTACCTTCAACAGGAACCTATTATTTCTGGATTAAATCCGCTGACGGCTATACTACAAGCAGTAACACAAGTGATTTCAGTGAGAGCGTAATTTTTACATTGCAATAAAGGTATAATTACTGAACATTTTTAAATCCATTAAAAGTCATATCTTTATGATTTTTAATGGATTTTTTTCTTACTCAAACCAGTTTTCAAGTAATAGCGGTGTAACTTCCATGAACCCAGGCTGCTTGTGAATCATGAATTCTCTCTGCTAAACTCTTTTTTTTCCAGCTTTTGCTTTTATTTCTTCAAAGTCTATTTACAAAAACAAATTGAATATCCGTAAAATTTTCCACTTAATTACCTAAGAATCTTAATTGTATAAATAATTAATATGGAATATAATGAATTTATAATTAGTTAAAGGTTTAACTTGTATAAGGCCGCTGGCGGCCGTTGTTAAATCGGAAACCGTTAAGAAAAATGCGAAAGCATTTTTTAGGTTGTCCACTACCAAAAAAGGAAACAAAAATGGGAAACAAAGAACTTATTGAAAGCGGCAATGCCGTTCTTGGAATTGAATTCGGTTCAACACGTATTAAGGCTGTGCTGATTAACGACAAATATGAGCCAATTGC
>JAEEHV010000074.1 GCA_016280955.1 Candidatus Gastranaerophilales bacterium
GCTATTAAGCAAGTGCTTGAAAATCCTAATTTTAGAGTGTTTATTCTAACTGCAAGTCCTAGTGAGCGTTGCGATAATGACAAACGCAAGTGGTTAGCCGAGTACCTACCAAACCTACCAAAGAAAAATATTATTTGTTGTAGAATTGGAGAAAACAAAGGCGACTATATGAAATATAGAGGTGCGTTGTTAGACGATTACGGCAAGAACGTAAGACAGTGGCAAGAAACAACAAAGTGTCCAGCATATAAAGTTGAATATGACGGTGCTATTAAAAACATACTAATTGCAATGGGAGCTAGTCTTTAAGACTAGTTCCTAGAAAGGAGAAGAAATATGATAGTAGATAAATATACAACTATGGATATTCGTTTAAGTCAAGAAGAATGTTCTGTATTAGAACGAGCTATTGATATTTTAAGAAATATAAATAGAGAAATAGACAATTCGGATGCAGACGAAGTTCGTTTGAGTGATAATATTGATAAAAATTTGCTTAATACTCTTGAAAATGAACTTGATACAATAGATTTTTAAGAATGACCCGACGGAAGTTGGGTTTTCTTTTGCGGTTAAAATTTCCCGGCGGAAATATTTGGGCGGTCTCCGTCGGGTTTGATTGTTATTAGAAAATTCCGTCGGGTATGAATGAGATTTTGCCGCATCCGTCGGGTTAGTTTATTTCCATTCCATTCTTTAATAGGATAAAATAAAAAGAAAAATAAATAAAAAGAAAAAGTTTTTGTTGACAAGTTTTTGTTTTGTGCTATACTATAAGTGTGAGGTGAGGAAAATGAAAAATAAGAAAAAAGTAATTCCTAATAAATTTCATTTACACATACAAACAAAATATAGAGTTCTTATTCAAGAGAATAAGAAAAAATATAATAGAAAAAAATTTAAAAAAGTTGTTGACACTGAAAATTATTAGTGGTATAATTAAGGTGTAAGATATGAAAGGGGAAATGATTATGGAAAACTTACAAGAGAAAAATAGTAAAATTAAAAGGGCGTTCAATATTGAACATAACTATAAGTTTGAATTTAATGATATTAGAGCAGTCTTGACTGTATTAAATGTTATACTTATTATGACTTTTGGATTAAGCATTGCTTGGTTTGGATTAGCAATAAGTTTAATTGGGTTTATCAAAGATTTAACTACTGATAGACATATTAATGGTATTGTTATGCACTTGTCTACAATAGCATTGAATGTGTACTTTATCATATTAGCAATGAATAGTTAGGAGGTAGAAAATATGACAGTAGAAAAGACAATAAAGATAAAATTAACAAATGAGGAAGAGCAATGCTTAAAAAAAGCAAATGAGATTATAAATGAAATTTTTAACACTACTACTAATTGCAATTACTCTTGTGAAATTGAATTTGAAGAAAACATAGAAGATGTATTAGATGAAATACAATCAACAATAAGATATTTTATTTAACCCGACGGAAAGGAGAAACGATATGCCAAAATATCAAATTGAAGTAAGTTGGAGTAATGATGCTGAATATGAAACTGATGAAGATTTAGATGAAGAAGGCGTACTTGAAGAGATTATCCATAATGGAACTCTTGATATGCTATGCTCTGGAAGTGAATTAAGTTTTAGTTGTAAAAAGATTGAAGATTAACCCGACGGAAGTTGGGTTTTTTCTTTTGCTTCCGTCTGACCCGACGGAACGTGGCGGGGTTTGGCCGCAGCAAGCTGTGAACGTTTAGGCGGTTTCCGTCGGGCGTGTAATTAAATTAAAAAGTTTGCGGCGTTCCGTCGGGTGATTGTGCGGAGAAAATTCCGTCGGGTGAATGAATTTTTGTCCGCTTTCCGTCGGGGAAGATTGTTTCTTATATATTATTCTTATATTGTTTCATTTAGATAAAGAAAAGAATATATAAGAAAAGAAAAAATTTTTAACATTTTTATAAAATAGTTGTTGACATTAAAAAATAAATCATTATAATAGTAAGTGTAAGTTGCGAATGACTTACAAAAAATAAATTTAAAAAAACTTAAAAATACTACTTGACATTAAAAAATAAAGTAGTATAATAGAGTTGTAAGTTAGAGATAACTTAAAAAATTATATCACTTAAAAACTTAAAAATAATTTAAAAAAGTTATTGACAAGTTAAAAATTAAGTGATATAATAAAGGTGTAAAAGATAAGAGATACCTTAAAATCTCAAATCTTAAAAAATTAAAAATACCACTTGACAAGCCAAATCAAGTATGGTATAATAAAAATGTAAAAGGAAAGGGTGCTAGTAAGACCTAATACGGCATAGCATAAAGGTGTGAAATTATGGCAAAAACAACTTGGAGTATGAATGACACTCAAAAGGCATTCTTAGGAGCATTAGCTGATGGTGGTAAGACACTAGAGCAAATCAATGATGGTAGAGATACTGAGATTAAGACAGGTTCTATCAATACATTAGTAACTAAGGGTTATGTTGAGACTGCTGACGCTGATTTCAACGCAACTGAAACATTAGTGATTAAGTATCCCGACGGAGTTGAAATCACTAAGACTAAGGAAAAGACTGTATCTCGTAAGGTATACTCTTTAACTGAAAAGGCTAAGACTGAATTAGGGATTGAATAATCCCTAATCGGTAAACCCGACGGCATCCGTGTCGGCGGTAGTCGAAAGGACTAGGTTTCCTCCCCTTATGCCCTAGTCCGTTCGAGTGCCGCCAACCCGACGGCATAGGTTGATATTATACCTTCGTTATAAAAATATCTCGTCCTTCATTGGTAAAAAGTTTTCTTACTCGAAAAGCGAAACTTGTGACCACGTCTACCCGACGAAC
>JAEEHV010000075.1 GCA_016280955.1 Candidatus Gastranaerophilales bacterium
TCCCGCCGTCGCTTCGCGATCAAGGTTAAATTCGACTACCTCACCCGCGAAGGAATCGAAACCGTATGGCACTCGTTCTTCCCCAAGCTCGAATGCCCCGCACAGGTCAAGCACATGACGACGCTCGCCCCGGGCGATTTCAGTGCGGTCTACAACCAGTTGCGTTACTTGCCAGCACACAAGCTCACCGCCGGATGCATCGCTGACGCTCTCGAAAAAGAAGTCGAAGCGAAGGAAGGTTGCGACAACAAGAGAAGGATGGGGTTCTAAAACGAGACAACTCCGCAGACTTTAATCTGCGGAGTTTTTCTGCAAAGTTCTTTTACGCAAAAAAATGGTCCGCCGGCATGAATGCCGACGGGTCTATATCGTTTTATTTTTCCTTATACCAAGGCGGAAGGGAATTTTCTTCCTCTAGAATAGAATCCGAGAACATATTATCCATACTGACATCATCAGAAACATTCCACAGGCTGATGTCACCAATAAAAAGGGAATCATAGAACATTTCGTCCATATTTTTCACATTTGATACATTCCACTGACTGATATCATCACTAAAACCACAGAATATTTCCCTTGTATAAGAGAACATTGAATACATATTAATCACATTTGATACATTCCATTGACTTATATCGCCATCAAATTCGGAATAACAGAACATTAAGCTCATGTCTGTCACTTTTGAAACATCCCACTTACTAATATCGCCCATAAAACGGCTCCACCAAAACATTCCACTCATATTAGTCACATTCGACACATCCCATTGGCTGATATCGCCATTAAAAAAGCATCGATTCTTAATTTTCTTAGGTACACAAGCAAAACCAGTTATTGCCAAATCGTCGCAATAATCATAATCCCCAACACCAAATAAATTACTCATATCAGTCACATGCGACACATCGATGTAATTCAAATCGCACTCTAAACCATTTTTTTCAATAGCGGCATCAATGATACACAAAAGATGTTCTCTATTTTCAGCAACAACCTTTTTTTCCGGTACAATTTTTTTATACCATAAAGGAAGACTATTAGCCCATTCCAAATTAGAATTGGTAAACATATCATCAATACAAGTTCCTTCGGCAACATTCCATAATTCAACATCACCAGCAAACCAAGAATTGAAAAACATGTTGCTCATATCAGTCACATTGGACACATTCCATTTACTAATATCACCATTAAATTTAGAGCCACAAAACATGTAACCCATATCCGTCACATGAGATACATCCCAATGGCTAATATCGCCATTGAACTTAGACGATGCAAACATGCCATGCATATCTTTCACATTTGACACATCCCATTGACTGATATTACCAATAAATTGAGAATCCTCAAACAACCAGCTCATATCCGTCACACGCGATACATCGATAAAATTCAAATCGCATTCAAGACCATTTTCTTCAATAGCCTTATCTATTAATTCAATGAGATGTTCTCTATTCTGGGCGATCATAATAAATCCTCTTTGATGTTTTTTAGAAATATACAATATAAAATTAAATCACAAACTCAAAGCCTAGATTAACCATGTTAAAAAAAGCCCCACCAACATAAAAGTTAGTGGAGCCCAGGATTATATACTAAGCACTAAATATCTTCGAATACATCGTTAGGAGCATTATATAGATTGTTCTCTTGCACCTGTTCCGGTTCTATTGGTTTGTACCCTGCCTTCAGAACATTTTGGATTCCATTCAAATGTGACTGCACCCTTTGTGAAACGCCAACCTTCGCCTCATCCGAAACATTCCATATCAGTAAAACCTTGTTCAGCAATCCCTGCATTGTAGCGAAGATACACGACAACATAAATTCACTAGACCGGTCAGGAATACCGTTTTTCATCAGTCCGAAAATATCTAAAATATAATTAACATCTTTTGGTTGGAGACCTTCTTCGCGATTTTCTCGGGATGACCTCTTCCAAAAATCCATCCACACCTGAGGCCACCCTGTCAGTTCCTCATAGAAAATATTAATTCCATCCGAAGGGATGGTATGGTTATAGAATTTTTCATCTTCCACAGCAATATTAACCGCATAAAGGAAAAGAAATATACTAGAGAGAACAAAGTGACGGTCCGGTTCTTTTTTAGACAGAGCTAAGTTCTCTTTTCGAATTTCTGGCAAAGAACCGAGATAATTACCGATGCAGAACCACCCATCCTCGCTTGGTTCTGTTTTAAAGATATTTTTAACGTCTTCTCTGAAATCATTTTCCAAATATTCTTTAATCATAGCATGTTTCCTTTTGGGATAAAAATTTTCAATTATTCCATTTATGTTTTTAGAAATATACAATATAAAATTAAATCACAAACTCAAAGTTTGGATTATCCTTGTTTAAAAAAGCCTCGCCAACAGAAATGTCGGTGAGGCTTTGAGCTCTTTACTCTAAGAAACTGAGGAAAAAGACTTATTTATAAAGTTGCAAGAATTTCTTCTGCGAGATCATGCGCTTCTGGATGTTTAGAATTAATCATCTTAGAATCTCTAATTTTTTCAAGAGCTTCTTTTGCACGATCTTCTTTAATAATTTTGATAGCAGACGCCATTCGCGTTCTTGTTCCACCTAACTCAGAATCAAAGCCTTTTTCAAAAAGCTTATCAAGCAATTCTTTTCGATTATCCTTTAAGGAATCAATCAATTTATACTGTGTTAAAAAGAACCAGCCACCAGCAGCTGTGAAAGCATCCTTGAACTGTTTATCTGTCATATTTAACTCCTTCTAATGAATAAAGTTTTTTGAGAATATTACACAACAATTTTTCACCCATATAATATCGTCACATAAGTGGAGATTGTAAACACAAAGCATTTTTTGACGTTTGGGGAAAATTTTTCACATTCAACAAAAGTTTATAAAAGACCTACACTTTTAACCTAGACAGCGCATTGAGAACTTTAGGAGTTACAGCATCAATTGACTTGAGTACTCGTTTTACGGAGTCGTTGGGGACACCGAATTCTAACATATCTTCTTTCAACACATCATACAATTTTTCAAATATACAAGCTCGAATGAAATTATGGTACTCTCCTAATCCATTCACCAGAGCAAAATTTTTAATAATTGATTTTAAATCATTACAATGGAATTTTTCTTTGGAACTATTTCTTGAGTTCGATAAAAAAAACCATATTCTATACCCCAAATAAAGCCACTTAGTTTTGGTTCCGAAATCCTTTAGTGAGTCCACAGATTCTTTTTTAAAATATTCATCCATAAGAGCGGTATACGCAATCAAATGGAAGAAAAATGTATATGAAAAAATGGATTTGTCAATATCATTTTGAAACACCTGCGACACATACCATCGCGTAGCAGGACTTATTCCAAACTCAAAATATTCCCATTTATATTTTGTTTCTAGCAAGCTCCTGAGATCTTCAGGAAAACAGATCTTCAATTTTCGGTAGTAATCCCCTTTAAAGTAATTTCGAATGAAATCTTTTTGTTCTGGATTGAACATTTCATTTCGTTGGCAATCATTAGAAATGTTCCATTCGCTAATATCCATATTGTACGGCGTATCAAAGAACATTTTTTCCATGCTCTTCACATTAGATACATCCCATTTGCCAATATCACCGCAAAAGCGAGATGCATAGAACATCTTTTGCATGTACTTTACGCTAGATACATTCCATCTACTGAGATCGCCGTCAAATTGTGAATCACGGAACATTTCCTTCATATTCGTTACTTTGGAAACATTCCATTCTGCTATGCTATTATTAAAAACAGAATTTTTAAACATTCCACTCATGGAGGTTACATTGGATACGTTCCATTTGCTAATATCTCCGTTAAATTGAGAATTGCAAAACATGTCCTTCATATTGACGACATTGGAGACATCCCACTGGCTGATATCACCGTTAAAAAAGGAATTTTTAAACAAAGCTTCCATACGGCGAACATTAGATACATCAATGTAGTTCAAATTGCAGTTTTGACCATTCTTCATTATAGCCTCGTCAATTAGCTTTTGAAGATGAGCACAATCGAGAGCGACGATTTTTTCTTGTTCAGCAGGCATGAAAGCTCCTTCTATTAAAATTTTGTTTACCATAATATAATTTTTTTTATAAAAATTAATTCAATTTTTTCCTCTCTACTCATCATCTTCGTCAAACATTTCATCATTTTCGGCAATCATATCATCATCGTCAACAAACATATCCTCTTTATCTGTAACATTTGACATATCCCACTGACTGATGTCGCCTTTGAATTTTGAACATTGAAACATGCCGCTCATTTCCGTTACGTTAGACACATTCCATTGACTGATATCGCCATTAAATTCGGAACTATAAAACATGTTTTTCATATTCGTCACATGAGATACATCCCAATGGCTAATATCGCCA
>JAEEHV010000076.1 GCA_016280955.1 Candidatus Gastranaerophilales bacterium
ACATACTCTACAGTTTTTTCGTATTGCGGTTTTTCTTTTAAAGGTTCATAGACTACAAAGTTATCCATATAAGGAAAATTCGGATTATCTGCATACATTCTTCTTTGCAGCTTATTTTTGAGTTTGCTTACTGTTCTGACCGTTTTAAATTTGTCATTAACAAAATCCAAAATTGTTGTTATTGTTGTTATTTTTTTTAGGAATGGTTTTGTTTTTAATAAATCATCTGATTGAGAATCATACATATTAATAAAACTTTTATCCAAATGAACATATTCTGTCATTTCTTGTCTAAGTTTTTCACTCAAAATTCGTGTAGAAGAGAGAGAACTTTTTATCCCATGATATCCGTTGGAATGAATCGGCATAAAATTATATTCCCCACGATAAACATTATTTTTATCATAAAGATTATAACTCCTGTGGAGTCCCCAATTTCTGGCATCTTTATTGAGCTCAAATCTTGATATATTAGTTCGGACAAATTGTTTAACCTGATTAATTTTCATTATTTCCCCACAGATTAATCATTATCATCAACACCGCTTCCGGCAGCAGCTCCTATAATACCGTTGCATGTTCCGAAATAAATCATTGTAGGTACTATTGATGCTCCGCCGCTTACGATTGCTCCTACGATTGCTCCTGCAACACCAAGTATTGCAGCTCCTTTTATAGCATTTTTTGTACCTTTAAATGATACACTGTCAGTTTGTGTCTGAATCGGAGCAGGCTCTGCACCTCTCTTAATTCTATTGTTGATAGTGTTTTTGTTTAAATAAAAATTGTTGATTGCCTGAATCTTCATATACTAGCTCCTTTTTTGATACACGGTTTATATGATGTTACAAAAAACATCAAACAGTGTCAATAAATATAGATTATTCTCCGGTATTCTATACGCAGGCTTTATTGCTGAAAGCATCTGCTATTGATTGATTGTAATCAGGTCTTAAAATACCTTTTTCTGTAATAATACCGGTAATCAGTTCGTGCGGAGTTACATCAAATCCGGGATTTATTATATTTATTCCCTCTGCACAGATTCTTTTTCCGTTAATATGTGTAACTTCTTCATGCGAACGTTCTTCTATAGGAATTTCTTTTCCTGTTTTTATGGAAGTATCAATTGTTGAAAGCGGTGCTGCAATATAGAAAGGAATGTTGTGATATTTTGCGGCAATCGCAACCGTATAAGTTCCGATTTTATTTGCCGTATCGCCGTTAGCGGCAATTCTGTCCGCACCTACAACAACCATATCAATCATGCCTTTGTTCATAAAATAAGAACACATACCGTCTGTGATAAGTGTTACAGGGATTCCGTCCATTGCAAGTTCAAATGTTGTAAGTCTTGCACCTTGCTGGCGTGGACGTGTTTCATCAGCAAACACTTGAATTGTATTATCTTTAGCATAAGCCGAACGGACAACTCCAAGAGCTGTACCGTATCCGCCTGTTGCTAAAGCTCCGGCATTACAGTGGGTTAAAATCGTTGCACCTTTAGGAACAACTTCCGCACCGTATTCACCGATTTTTATACATCTTTGTATATCATCAAGCTCTATTTCAATAGCTTTAGCTGTCAATTTTTGTATTAATTCATCTATATCATAGTGAAATTCATTAATAATTTTTTTCTGTTCTTCGCAAGCCCACATAAGATTAACTGCAGTAGGTCTGGATGTTGCCATATAATCGGCTTTTTCTAACAGCCAAGTTTTAAACTCATTTATATTATTATATATACCTCTGCCTTCTTGAGCATAGAGTACAATACCTTGAGCCCCTGCAATACCAATTGCCGGAGCTCCTCTTACTATCATATTTCTGATAGCATCAAACATATCCTGTCCTGTTGTAATATTTACATACTTATATTCGTACGGGATTATTGTTTGGTCTAACATTTTAGACACACCATTTTCCCATGTTATTGGTCTTATTTTAGAATCAAATACCATTATTTCAATGCTCCTTCTGTATTTTTAATACTGTCTCTAACCATTTGCACACCTTCAAAATATGCCCTTTGTGCAAGACTGTCGGCTTTTATAGAGTCGTTCATTCTGTTTACTTCATATTCCCAGTCCTTGTATGAAAGTCTTGCAACATTATCATTCTTTAAAGAATCATAAAGATTTGGGGCTTTTTGTGCAATCTCTGTTTTAAGGTCATCAACACTTTTATATTTTTTTGCATCTTTGACCGTATTATATGTGCCATAACAAGCAAGACCGATTGCGAGCGGAAATAGTACTGCATTAATATGTTTAGGTTCTATGTTCATTTTCTGTTTACCTCTTAAACTATTGTGTTAATTTTTTATAGTTTGAAATATATTTACCCCTTATTTTATTTCAAAATCAACACTGTTATTCTGATAGCTTTCTTTCTTTACACCTGTAATAAGTTCATAAACCCAGGCGGTAACAAGTCCCCAAAAACCGTTAAATACTGCACTTAAACCGGCAAGAAATATTACCGAGAAAATAAGAACAATTATTGTTCCGATATCAAACGGTAAAAGTCTGAGAAAGCCGGGGATGTAAAAATCTCCTGATATAAGTTTAATAATCCAAGCAAGCAAAATGCTTATTGGTGCATAAACGACAAAAGAAGCAATAAATGATATAAAACCTATTATTGAACCAAATATTGCACCCTCTCTTGTATTAATTATTCCGATAAGATCATTTTGTTTTAAATATACAAGTACGAGTATTGCCGGAAAAATAAATGCAGACAGAAGCATTAAAAGTGTAAACGGAGGCAGCAGTGCAACAAGTCCGCCGATAACTCCGACAAAAGCACTTAATATTGCGAGCTGTTTTAATATAATTAAGTTCATTCTTTACTCCTTTACTTATGTATTTATCACTATTTTTCCGAAATATATCCCCTTAGGGCAGTGTATGCTGCAACATAAGGTGAAGCCAAATAAATAAAGCCTTTTGTATTACCCATTCTGCCCTGGAAGTTTCTGTTTTGTGTAGCAAGACAAACCTCTCCGTCACCTAATATTCCGGCATGGACACCAACGCATGGACCGCAGCCCGGAGGAAGAACAGAAGCATTTGAATCTACAAAAATTTCTATTAATCCTTCTTTAAGAGCCTGCTTATATACGTCTTTTGATGCCGGACAAATAAGCATTCTGACATCTTCGTGTACTTTGTTGCCTTTAAGAATATTTGCAACAACACGCAAATCTTCAATTCTGCCGTTTGTACATGTACCGACATAAACCTGATTAACTTTAACATTACTCAATTCTGAAGCAGGCTTGGTGTTATCGACTGTGTGCGGACAAGAAACAGTATGCGGAATATCTTCGGCATTAATTTCTATAATTCGTTCATATACAGCATCGGAATCAGGAAGAATTTGTCTGAACTTATCCCCTCTGCCCCTTTCCTCAAGAAATGCCTTTGTCTTATCGTCAGCGATAAACAAACCGCATTTTGCACCTGCTTCAACAGCCATATTTGCTAGCGTAAAACGTTCTGACATTGTCATGTTATCAATTGTATCACCCGTAAATTCAAGAGCCTTGTATGTTGCACCGTCAGCACCTATCATACCGATAAGATAAAGCATTAAATCTTTTGAGCAAATACCTTCTTTAAATTTTCCGTTAACTATTATTTTAAAAGTTGCCGGAACTTTTAACCAGGTTTTTCCGAGAGCCATGCCTACGGCAATATCCGTAGAGCCCATGCCGGTAGCGAATGCTCCTAACGCACCTGATGTACAGGTATGTGAATCCGCACCAATGAGAATTTCACCCGGATTTACAAATGTTTCAACAAGTCTTTGGTGACAAACACCTGCTCCCGTATCGGAAAGAACAGCTCCGTATTCTTTATGAAAATCTCTTAATACCATGTGAGTATTTGATAATTCTTTTCTCGGACTCGGAGAAGCATGGTCAATAAACAAAATTGTTCGGCTTGGATTATTAAGTTTATTTACCCCCAGTTTTTTAAATTCCTGAACGGTAAGAGGTCCTGTACCATCCTGAACTGCTGTTACATCAACATTCGATATGACAAGCTCACCGGCATGTACAGTTTTTCCGGCATGCTCAGATATTATTTTTTCTGCTAAAGTAAGCCCCATGATTTTCTCCTTATCCACAAGACAATTTTAGCATAAATGAACTGTTTAAAGCAATAAACCGTATCATTTCAATATTGAGTATTTATGATAAAATAAACCATGTAAACAGGGAAAATAATGAATAAGAAGATTGTTTTTTGGGGATGTTTAGTCGTTTTATGTGTGTTTTGTGCATGCATTCCGACTAGTTATGATTTTGATTTATTTGCAAGACTTATAGTCGGAGAAAGAGTAATCGAACACGGCATTTTTCCGTTTCATGATTTTCTTTCTTATACTCCGACACATCCATGGTATGACCATGAGTGGGGTTCCGGTGTTGTATTTTATTTGATACTTAAATATCTCGGAGTTGCGGGATTCATTCTGTTTTATGCATTAGCAATTTTCGGAATAAGTTTTTTTGTTATAAAAACTCAAAAACTGCAAAAGCACTCATTTCCTGCATCAATAATATTTATGACAATTTTTTTAACGTTTTTTCTCAGAGCAAATCATAACCTTGTAAGATGTCAGCTGTTTTCTTTCTTTTTATTTTCAATGTTTTTATATTTTTTGGAAAAAAACAGAAAAAGCGGAACTCGTCTTATTTGGCTGATTCCGTTTTTGACAATATTCTGGAACAATGTTCATGGCGGTGTTGTTGCCGGTTTGGGATTGGTATTTATTTATTTTGTCGGAGCTGTTCTTGAGAAAAAACCATGGAAAAAATATTTTGCGGTACTTGCAATATCTTCACCGCTGCTTATATTAAACCCATACGGAGTTAAGTATTTAAATTTCCTCTTTTCGGCAACAACAATGACACGGAAATTTGTTGTTGAATGGTGGCCGTTTTATAAAGCAACAAGTGCAATGCCTGCTGCTGTGAGTTGTATGGCTGCTGCAGCTATTTCTCTTTTTAATCATATAAAATCAAAAAATTGGGATATAACAAAATTTATTGTTATAGGTGTAACTCTGGCAGAGGGACTTATTCATGTAAAACTTATATCACTGGCACTTATTACTGTTTCGGCTCTTTGTTATAATGATATTTGCCGTTTTGTTTTCAGATTCAAAAAGATTTTTATAAAAATTGAAAAATGTTTGTATTTTGCAGTAATTGTTCTTGCAGTTTGCCTTATTCCGCTGCTCAGCCCTCTGACACCTCGTGTTGATTTAACAATACTGCCATTTCAGGAAGTAGAGTTTCTGAAAATCAATAATCTGAAAGGGAATATAGTTACACCGTTTGCTCTGGGAAGTTTTGTTTCTTACAAGCTTTATCCGGATAATCTTATATATCTTGACGGACGGTACGAAGAAGTTTATAACAATAAAGAATTTTATATAATGGGTGATTTTGAGCTTGCCGATACCGACAACTGGGATACAATACTAAAAGACTATGATACGCAGATAACAATGATAAGAAAGCATATTCCGGCATATAAAAAAATGCAGGAAAAAGAAGGCTGGATGCATGTATATGACGGAACTTTGTGCGGAATATTTATAAGAGATGATTTGAAGAAAGAAAATTATTCGGAACCTTCAGCGGATGTTTCTTATTACAGAAAAAATGTTTTTAAAGGCAGCTTCGGCAAGAAAATTAAGGAATAGATATGAATAAAAGAAATTTTTTGATATACACTATGATTTTTATATTTTCTCTGTTCTTGTCATCGCTTATTGTAAATTATGATTTTGATTTGTTTGCAAGACTGGAAGTTGGTGAAATTTTCTGGAAATTGCATACTGTTTTAAAACATGATCCGTTTTCATATACTCCCACACATTACTGGTATGATCATGAATGGGGTTCGGGAGTTGTTTTTTATGCTTTTTTTAAACTATTTGGTATTTGCGGATTTGTATTATTAAACTCATTATTATTAACTGCGACTGTTATTTTTGTATTAAATAATCAACACAATAATAACACTCGGTCAGGTTTGGCATTTCCGCTGACAGCTGCATGTGTAATGCTCGGTTTTATGCATTATGTCGGTGGCTCGCTTGTAAGATGTCAAACATTTACATTTTTTCTGACAGCACTTGTACTTTTTATTCTGGAAAAATATGACAGAGATGATTCACGTTTAATTTGGTGTCTGCCCGGAATAATTGCAATCTGGTGTAATCTTCATGGGGGGGTGTTTTCAGGACTCGGTATCATAACACTTTACTGCTTAACTTTTATTGTTCGCAGAAAAAAAGTATTAAAACTTTCTCTGGTTACCGTACTTTCGTATTTGGCTTTATTTATTAATCCATACGGAATAAAGTATTTTGCCTATATGTATTATACAATTACAATTCCAAGAACTTATATATATGAATGGCTTAGTGTATTCCAGCCGCAGCTTTTTATGCATTATCTGCCTGTAATACTTCTTTTTGTCGTTCTAATAAGTATTAAAATATATTCCGGTGTTAAAAATAAAAGTTTTAATATTACACACTATGCGGTAATTGCCGTTACAACTTATTATGCACTTATGCATATTAAAACTCTGGAACTTGCAATAATTGTTTTATTTGCATATACCTATTGGGATATTAACATGCTGCTTGAAAAAGTTAAGATTTTCAAAATAACGGAAAAATGCCTTTATCCTGTTATACTAATTTCGCTTGCTGCATCAATACTGACAATTAATACGCCTCGTGTAACTTTCGGCAAATTTCCTTTGACAGAAACAGAATTTTTAAGAATAAATAATATAAAGGGAAATATAATCGTTCCGTTTGAAATGGGCAGTTATATTTCGTACAAATTATATCCGCAAAATCTTATTTTTATGGATGGCAGATATGACGGTGTCTATTCTTTTAAAATATTTAATGATTTGATGGATTTTTGTAATAAGAGAGAAGGCTGGCTGAAAGCCCTGAACGATTATCCGACAGAGATAATTATGATAGAAACATACGATCCGGCATATTTTGAACTTAAAAACAATAAGGATTTGGGTTGGGAAGAAATCTATACAGGTTACCTGTGCGGGCTATTTGTAAAAAAAGATAATGTAAAGACTTCCTATCTGCAGCCCGAGTATGATATAAATTATTATAGGAATAATATTTTTAAAACTAATTTTATAGAAACAATGAGAGGGAAACATGAATAATCCTTTAAAATATACATGCCTTTTTGGTGGCGGCGCAATCAGAGGACTGGCTTATGTAGGTACAATCAGAGCTCTTGAAGAACTCAATGTAGAGTATGATATTTTGGGCGGTTCTTCCGTAGGTTCAATTATTGCAGCCTTGGTTGCTGCCGGATATAAATCCTATGAACTTGAAAACTTTTTTATGAAGGTTAATTTTGATTTATTTAAAGATATTCACCTCGGAATCGGGCAACCGTTTGCTCTTTCAAAAGGAGAAATTTTTTCCGACTGGCTTAATGATTTATTAAAAAACAAAGTCGAAGATGCTTTTGGTAAGAAAGTAATATTCAGGGATATGCAGAAAAAACTTGTTATTATCGCAACTGATTTGAAAAGTTTTGGTCCTCAGGAATTTTCCAAGACAAAAACACCTGATTTTGAAGTTGCAAAAGCAATCAAAATATCATCAAGCATGCCCGGTTTAATGGCACCTTACGAATATGAAGACAAAGAACTTGTTGACGGTGATTTGCAAAAGGCATCACCTATATGGAAATTGTCAGAAGAGGTTAATTCATCAGCAAGCAGAATTCTTGAATTCAGGCTTGAAGGTGATTATAACCAAAAAGATAAAAATCCTGTTTCATTTATAAACACAATATATAGTTGTGTAACAGATGTTGCAACAAGATTTGTTATTGATATTTACGGTCAAAATGACAGATACGACTGTATATCTATTAATACCGGTGATGTATTTTTTGCAGATTTTAATCTGAATAAAGATGCAAGACGAAAATTGATAAATCTCGGATATGAGCAGACTATAAAATACTTTAAGGAAGTGTTGCCTGTTAAAAAACGCAAGGTTATAGATGTTTATTCAAAACTTTCAAAGTACCTTAAACGTGCTAAAAAAGGTTTAAGATCAAAAAATGTTGAAGAAACACAATGGTGGCTCGGTGATATTTTTACTGAATTATGTATAAATAAAGAGGTTGTAGATCCTGTAATTTACGAAAAAATAGTAAATCTCAGAAATAATCTGAATGACAATATATCAAAGATTCTGTTTTTTAATACAGGATTTAAAAATTCCGGTACCCTGCAGGATGAATTTGACCTGCTAATTAATATTGTTGATATAAGAATTGCAGAATCAAAAATGTATATAAAACAAATTGCTCCGGTTCAGGCAGAAGTGCATGACAAAGAAGATATGGAAGCAAACCAAAAATAATACAAGAATTATAGCAGTTTTCAGCAAAATTTGTTCTTTATTCGCCTGTAGAATTTAATCTTACAAAGATGTTAGCTGACTTGAAAAATTATCCTCTTTTGCAGATGGTTTGTGCGACATATACACCCGAAGCGGATGCCTGAATCAGTCCTCTTGTAACTCCTGCACCGTCACCTATTGTAAACAGGTTTTTTACACCTTCTGTTTCAAGTTCGTTAGTAAGTTTTACTCTTGCAGAGTAGAACTTAACTTCAATACCGTAAAGGAGTGTATATCTTGAAGCAGTGCCCGGAGCAATCTTATCAAGTGCAAATAGCATCTCTATGATGCTTTTCATCTGCCTGTACGGAATAACAAGGCTCAAATCACCAGGAGTAGCACAGGTTAATGTCGGAGTGATGATACTTGATTTGATTCTGTCAGGAGTCGAACGACGTCCTTCAAGCAAATCTCCGAATCTTTGAACAAGAATACCTCCCGCAAGCATGTTTGCAAGACTTGCAATATGCTGGCCGTAAGCAATAGGTTCTTTAAACGGTTCTGTAAATTTTTTGCTGACAAGCAGAGCAAAGTTTGTATTGTTTGTTTTTATATTTGCATAACTGTGTCCGTTAACGGTTGCAATACCGTTATAATTTTCCTGAACTACTTCACCGTTCGGATTCATACAAAAAGTTCTGACTTCATCACCGAAGGTCGGAGAATGATAAACAAGTTTTGATTCATATAATTTGTCTGTTAATGGTGCAAATACAGGTGCAGGGAGTTCTACACGAACACCGACATCAACCGCATTATTAACCATACCGATTTTATTTTTTGCAAACTCGTGAGTAAGCCAATCTGCTCCTTCTCTGCCGGGAGCAATAATTGTGTATTCAGCTCTGATTGTTTCACCATTATCCAAAACAATACCCTTTACCTGTTCGCATTCTACAATAAGGCTTTCGGCACGAACGTTATTTAATATTGTAATTCTTTCATCCAAAAAGTCTTGCATGTGTTTTAAAACATCAAGGCTTCTTTCTGTACCAAGGTGTCTGACAGGAGAATGAACAAGCTTCAGTTCGGCAAGTACAGCCTGACGTTCGATTTCCCGGAAGGTTTCCATATCCGTGCCAAATACTTCATCAGTTGCACCGTGTTCAAGATACATATTATCCGCATATTTAATTAAGTCTTCAACTTTTTCTCTCGGCATATAATCAACCAAATGTCCACCAACATCCGGAGTAAGAGTAAGTTTGCCGTCAGAAAATGCACCTGCACCGCCCCAGCCGCAGAGTAATCCGCAACGTTTGCAATTAACACATTTTGGTGAACCTTCTCTGATTGGACATTTTCTCTTTTCAATTTTTTGTCCTTTTTCAATCAGAATAACTTTCCAGTCAGGTTTCAGCTTAACAATCTCCAAAGCTGAAAAAATTCCTGCCGGTCCTGCACCAATAATCGCTACATTATACATAATTCATACTCCTGAAAATCCCGTACAATACTAGCATACTTGAAATAAATTATAATTACAAGATTATTGTTTTTATTTTCTTTTCTTACACTATGTTTCCAAAAATTATACCCGGTTCATAACTGACATCTCTGCCCTTTATTTTTGTTTTTGAATAAGTTGTAAGGTATAATTTCAGTTTTGCTCTTGTTATTCCGACATATAAAAGTCTTAAACTTTCTTCCGAGTTAAATTCTTTAAGCTCCTGCTCTGTTTTTTTTCTGTATTTCGGACTTAAACCCTTAACCTGCTCCATAAATAAAGATGATGGTTTGAGTTTTGCTGATGCAATATCGACAGACAGAGATTTTTCGGTTAATTCAGGAATGAATACATAATCAAACTCATCTCCCTTTGATTTATGTAATGTCATTATTTGAACCTTACCTTTTGCCGCATCTCTGTCTTCTTCTTCAGAAAAGAATTTGAATCCGCTAAGAGAAGGTTTTTTTGAAAGTTCTTCCAGTCTTTGCAGTGTTAAATCAAATTTGCCTGAGCTGTTCAGTCTTCTGACAAGAATCCCTATAAGGTAAACATTGGATTTTTCAATATCACTAGTGTAGTAGAAAAGCCCTATTCTTATAACAAGTTCTTCAAGCGGAAGTGTTGATGAATTAAGCCAGTATGTCATATCCCACAAAAACTGGCTCAGATTTTGGTCAACCTCATCCGGATTTTTTCTGATGAACGGTATTTCGGAATTTTCTATTTCAAGATGGTGTCTTTGCGGATAAAATCCCTGACTGCTCAGTGTTTCGTATGTTGAAAGAATTTGAGTGTTGTCAAACGGATTCCTGATGAATTTCAGTATTGAAAAAATCGTGTTAAATACAGCTTTTTGCCCCAATGATTCGCTTCTCGTAATTGTTTTAAGTCCGGAATCATTTATAAAGTTTGTCCATGCAGAAACCTGATAATTATTTCTTAAGAGTATTCCGATTGTTGCATCTTTTTCTCTTGTTAAAATATTTTTAATTTCTTTTAAAATAAAGTTTCTTTCTATAAACGGGTTGTCAAAAATTCTTGAAAAAACTGCTTTTTGCGAAACGGGATTTTTCCCTTCAACTCCGTTCATGTAACTTTTGAAAAAAGCCTTTGGCAGAATAGTATAACCCCAGTCAATAAGTCTGTTTGCAAGTGTCATCACATCCTGAGTACATCTTTGCGAACAATTCATTTCAACCGTTTTGTCTGCGCTTTTTATAAAATCTCTGAATCCTTCTACATCTGCATTTGAAAAAGTAGTAGTAATAGCCTGATTTATATCTCCGCACCGAATCAGGTTTTTGTGTCTGCCGCAAAGAAGTCCGATTAATCTTTGCTGAACTGCGGATGAATCTTGTGCTTCATCTTCAATAACATATTTACAGACATTTTGATAATATTCCAGAACATCTTTGTTGTTTTCCAAGAGTTTAACCGATAAAATCAGAATATCATCATAATCTATCATATTATTCTCTTTTAGCTGTTCCTGATATTTTTTATAAAAAACTTTAAATTTTTCAATTTTTTTATCAGAAGTTTGAGTATCGATATCACCCTCTTGCAGCTTAAATACAGAGATTGCTCTGTCAAATTCTTCAAGCTCCGTGCCGGAAATTTTCATTTTGTTATCGGAATTTCCAATTGTTTTAATTATTCTCATTCTTTGTGTGTCATCACAAATATCAAAGTCTGAGGTTAAATTTAGCCGTTCAAAATTTGAATTTTCTTTTAATATTTTTAGTGCAAGTCCGTGAATTGTACTGATATTTGGAAGTAAAATCGATTCAGGACACATGTTTTTAATTTTTTCCCGAAAATTTCTTGCAGCGGAATCCATGTAAGTAAGAACGTATATGTTTTCAGGGTTTATACCCTTTGTCATAAGTTTAACAATAAGTGCAAGTAAAATTGTTGTTTTTCCTGCACCGGGAACGGCAGAAATTGCCATTGAACCTTTTTCATAATCGAGTACAGGTTTTTGGTCATTTCTGGGTATAATCGAAAAAGCCGGTTTGGCTTCGTAAAATTCCTGTCCGTTAACTCCTTCAATATAGGATTCTATTCCGCCGAGATTTTCACTTCCTGATGGATCAAATAAACTTGAACAAGCCCAGATATGTTCTTCTGCAAGCATAAGCAATTTTCTTAAAATCCTTGCGGTTTTCTGCCTTGAAAGAAATATATCATCTTCTACCGTATATTCATTTTTTGACCAGTCAGCCTGCATTACCCAGGCATTATACAGTGGTCCTGTATCATTTTTAACCCAGTCTGAATGTGAAACATCAAGCCAAAACTGGTATTTTGATGATATTTTGCTGTCTATAATTTTTTGCGGAGTTGCAACGACTAAACTGCTATTTTGAAGTTCGAGAGTAGAACTCGGGTTTTCTGCAATAATAGAATTTTCAAATTGTACAATTATTTCTTCCGCTCTTTCTTTTACAACATCACATCCGAGAACGGTTTCAAAATCCCTCAATTCTTTGATGAAAAAGTTAAATTTATTAATTTTGGATTTGTCCGCACAGTCAACAACACGATAAAACATTTCATAAACTTTTTGTGAGAGTGAAATATTTTTATCTTTTATATCATTAAATGCGGTATAAAATTTTTGGTATTTTTCGTTATAATCATCTATTTCTGCCGGTAAACGTTTCATAATTTTAACGGAATTAAAAATTTTTTCTGCATATTTTAGCGGAATTCCTATGTAATCTGATACAATACTTCTTAATTCAATGTCTGTTACATCAAGCCCAAGCATAAGTCTTAAAATATTTAAACTTGCTTTTACCAGCGGATTATCGGCAAGTTTTTCACTGCCGCTTAAAAACAGGAGGTCGCATGATTTTCCCAGTTTTTCTTCCAGAGTAAAATGAAGCATATCATCCTGAAGCGGTGTGATAATCGTAATATCTTTAGGCTGAATATTCTTGCTTACAAGAAGTTGTTTTATTTTTTCTATTGTAAAATCAAGAATTTCTGCACGTTTTGAGAGTGATATTAAACTGAAATTTTTTAATTTTTCATGTTTATTTTCCAAAATATTAGAAAAAATAATTTCTCCGTTTATAAACGAGTTATTTTTTAATTCTTCTTTATTTTCAGTAACATCTTCCTGAAAAAGTTTTTTGAGCTTGTATTCTATGGAAGTATCCGCACTAAGATAACCGCATCGGGATGAACCTAATGAATCAAAACAAATGCACCAGTCAGTAAGCTGAGGTTTTAAATAAGTGATAAAATCGAAGCAAACCGGTGTCATTTCATCCGCATCATCAACAAGAAGGTATTTTATATTCTTAAAATAATCAGTATTTTTATAAACAAAATTAAAAATAAGTGTTTGTCTGAGATAATCCAGACTTCTGTTTTTTAGTGTAGCTGCCAAAAGTTTTTTTATAATCAGCTCTGCATCATCAGCAAAAGATTCTTTTAAAATTTTTGCACGTTCTCTGACATCATCATTTGATAAATTGTTTTGAACAATCAACGAATATCTTCTAAAAATTTGATGAAGCAGTGATTTTTTTGAATTATATCCTTTGACAACTATATTTTTCAAAAGATCTTTAAGCAGGAACTGTGAAACTTCGAGTCCGACAAGGTTTGGGAGAATAAAAGATTTTTCGCCTTTTATTGAATTTTCTATAAAACACCAGTTTTCTTGCAAAGTATTATATACAATTGAAAAAAAAGAATGGATATTTAATTTTTCAATAGCATTAATATTTATTTTTTCTAAAATTTTATTCTGAAGCTGTTTTTTTATTGTTGAATTTTGAACAAGAACCAGTATTTCCGAGGGTTTCACACCGTTGGAAATAAGCTCAAGATATTTTTCTATAATTAAATTTTCCCGAAAATCGGCTTTAATAAAATTTAATAACATACTCCTTATGTACTATTTTATCATAAACATTGTTACAGCCTCTTGCAAAATTTAAACATTTTTTATAAAATATTTTTTGTAAGTTAATTACGGACACACACATATTTGAAAAGGAGATTTAGAAATGGCAAAGATTAAAGAAGTAAGATCTATTCAAGAACAAATTATCGAATCAGCTGGAACAATCTACAACTACCTTAATACTAAAGGTGAAGTTTCTATAAGCAAAATGAAAAAAGATTTGAGCCTTGCTGATAATTTTGCAGAAATGGGCTTAGGCTGGTTATCAAGAGAAGATAAACTTGAATACACTCAAAAAGCAAAATCAGTTACAGTTAAATTAAGATAGTATTGTTAACTGAAAAAAGTTTAAAAACTCTCAGAGATATCTCTGAGAGTTTTTTTATAAAACAAATTTTCTAATAATTATTACTTGTATTTTTTTATGAAAAATATTTTTTGAGATATTGTCCGGTATATGATTTTGGATTTTTTGCAACTTCCTTCGGAGTTCCGCAGGCGACTACTTCTCCGCCGGCATCTCCGCCTTCAGGACCTAAGTCAATAACATAATCCGCAATTTTTATTAAATCCAGATTGTGTTCAATAATTAAAATAGTATTTCCGTTATCGGCAAGCTTTTGAATAATTTTTATTAATTTATCCAAATCATACCAGTGTAAACCTGTAGTAGGTTCATCAAGCAAATACAGGGTTTTTCCTGTCGCACGTTTATTAAGTTCCGAAGCCAGTTTAATCCTTTGTGCTTCTCCGCCGGAAAGTGTTGTTGCACTCTGTCCAAGTTTTATGTAATCTAAACCGACATCGTTCAGAGTTTTTAGTTTGTTTGCAATCTGAGGTATATTTTCAAAAAACTCATAGGCTTCTTTTACACTCATATCCAAAACGTCGGATATTGTTTTGCCTTTGTATTTTACCTCAAGAGTTTCGTTGTTATATCTTTTTCCTTTACAAACATCGCATTTTACATAAACATCAGATAAGAAGTTCATTTCTATTTTCAAAACACCGTCACCCTGACAGGCTTCACATCTTCCGCCCTTAACGTTAAAACTGAATCTTCCCGGTTTATATCCTCGCATTTTAGCTTCATTTGTTTTTGCATAAAGTTCTCTTATTGGTGTAAATACATCGGTATAAGTTGCAGGATTTGAACGGGGAGTTCTTCCTATTGGGGACTGGTCTATATCAATAATTTTATCCAGATTTTCAAAACCTAAAATATCCTCCACACCCTGAGGTTTCGGTTTGTTTTTTCTTAATTTATGAACGGCATATTCATAAATTAAATCCTGCATTAAAGTCGATTTGCCCGAACCTGAAACACCGGTTAAAACAACAATTTTCCCAAGCGGAATATCTATATCAATATTTTTAAGATTATTTCTGAAGGCATTTCTGACCTGAAGGAAAGCTCCGTTTCCTTCTCTTGTTTTTTTCGGTACAGGAATGCTCAGCTCACCGCTAAGGTATTTTCCGGTAATTGAATCTTCGCAATTAATAATATCATTTACCTGTCCTTGTGCGATAACATTTCCCCCGTTTACACCGGCTTTTGGTCCGATATCAACAATATAATCAGCATTTTTTATGGTGTCTTCATCATGTTCGACAACAATAAGCGAATTACCCATGTTCCTTAAACGCATTAAAGTTTTAATAAGTCTGTCGTTATCTCTTTGATGAAGTCCGATAGATGGTTCGTCAAGTACATAAAGAACACCTGACAGTCCGCTTCCTATTTGGGTGGCAAGTCTTATTCTCTGAGCTTCACCTCCGGATAAGGTTCCGGATGCTCTTGCAAGATTAAGATAGTTCAATCCTACGTCGCAAAGGAACTTAAGCCTTGCTCTAAGTTCATCCAAAATTTGTTTACCAATCTTCATCTGAAAATCAGTCAAAGTTAAATATAAATCTGTTGTAAATTCCAAAGCTTTATCTATCGGCATCATACAAAATTCATGTATATTTATTCCGTTAATTTTTACCGCCAGAGGAAATGGTTTAAGTCTTGCTCCGCCGCACTCGCTGCACGGGGTTGTAACCATATATTTTTCAATCTCGGCTTTCCAGTATTCACTTTCGATATTGTAATGTTTCATCAAAAACGGAATTACACCTATAAATTTTTGCAGAGAACTTCTGTATCTGTGACTTCCGAATTCTCTGATACGCATCGGTATTCGTTCTTCGGAACCGTATAAAATTATATTTTGATGTTCTGCCGGCATTTCTTTAAACGGAATATTGTAATCCATATTGTATGCAGCCTGTATTGCTTTTAAAACATCATCATAATAAGACGTTGCAGATTTACTCCATGGGTATATGGCACCTTCGTTAACAGATTTATCCTTGTCAGGAACTACCAAATCAGGATCAATTTTAAAGTCAAAACCTAAACCGTCACATTTTGGACATGCACCATAAGGAGCATTAAATGAGAATATTCTCGGTGTTAATTCTTCAAAGCTAAGGTTGCAATCAGGGCAAGCAAGTTTTTCACTGTAAACTATTTCTTCTTGTCCGATAACATCAATATTAGTTACACCATCTGCTTTTTTTAGTGCAATCTGGACAGAATCTGCAATTCTTGATTTAGCCTCCGGTTTAACAACTACCCTGTCAACTACAACAGATATTGTGTGAGCTTTTGTTTTTGCCAAAGAAATTTCATCTTCATCGAGGTTGTATATTTCTCCGTCAACTTTAACCCTGATAAAACCTTCTTGTCTTAATTCTTCAAACATCGATACAAATTCACCTTTTTTACCCTTTATAATCGGGGCAAGAATCTGGATTTTTGTACCGGCAGGAAGTTTCAGAATGCTGTCAACAATTTCATCAATAGTTTGCGGTTTAATAGGTTTACCGCATTTCGGGCAATAGGGTGTGCCAATTCTGGCATATAACAGTCTTAAATAATCATAAATTTCCGTAACCGTTCCGACTGTTGAACGGGGATTGTTGCTTGTGGATTTCTGGTCAATAGAAATTGCCGGTGTAAGTCCGTCTATATAATCAACATCGGGTTTATCCATTTGTCCGAGAAATTGTCTTGCATAGGTAGAAAGACTTTCAATATATCTTCTCTGTCCTTCCGCAAAAATAGTATCAAAAGCAAGCGAACTTTTGCCCGAACCTGAAACACCCGTAAAAACAACCAGTTCGTTTTTAGGAATCTCCAATGATACATTCTTGAGGTTATGTTCCCTCGCTCCCTTTATTACAATTTTGTCTGTCATGACAATATTATATATCATATAAAAATAATTTTCTTGTTTTTTTATTTATCCGTCTAATTTATTTATCAGTCTTTCGTATTCGTTAATCAGGAGTTGTTTTGAGGGGTTGAATTCTATGTTCTCCCAAGGAAGCTGTTCATCAAAGTCATAACCGTTAATTGATTTTGATATATCTATCCCGAGTTTTTTTACGGCATTTTTGTATGCACCGATTTTTCCGCCGTTTTTGTAAACTTCAACTAAAAGCGGTGCAATTGTTTGGTCTGAACGGGAAAGAACTGTTTGCCAATAATCCCATTTCGGACTTGAAAATTTTGCAGGGATTCCCAGCTTTGATAATTCTTTTTCCAAAAACTTTTGTTTCTTTTCCAAAGACTTTGTATCTTCTCTTTTTGCCCATTGTAAAGGAGTTTGCGGTTTTGGTACAAAAGTAGAAAAAGAAAATTCTATATTAAAACCTTTGTTTTCGGTTTTAATCTTTTTTGCCAGAGTTAAAAATTCATTTATATCTTCATCAGTTTCTGTCGGGATACCAATCATTGAATAAATTTTAAGTCCTTTTAAACCGTTTTCTCTTGATATATTTACTGCATCCGTGATTTGGTTTTCTTTTAGATTTTTGTTTATAAATTTTCTCAATCTTTCACTTGCTGCTTCAATTGCAATCGTTGTATGCTTTTGTCCGCCTGCCACAAGGGTTTGTATTATCTCAGGTGTTATAGCATCCGTTCTGAGTGAAGATATCCCAAGTTCTATTTTTATACCGGAATCAATTTTATTTTTTAAATAACCCATGATTTCACCAAAATTCGGGTGAGCGGATATTTGTGCTCCAAGCAAAGCAATTTTGTTTGTATATTTTAACCCCAGTTCGATTGTTTCAATTATTTTTTTGTACTCATAATATCTGAAGGGTAAATTTATATATGATGCCGTACAAAAGGCGCATCTGTTCATACATCCTCTTGATACTTCAATTATAAAAGTATTTTTAAAGTAACTGTGTTCGCTCAATATGGGTGTATAAATTACGTTATTTAGCTTTACGGTAGTTTTTACGGCATTTTTACTCTCAGGTATATAAATTCCTTCAAGTCGGGACAGCTTATTAAGAGCTTCTGATTTTGTAAGTTTTTGCTTTAAGATATCAAGAGTTTGAATAAAAACATTTTCTCCGTCACCAATAATCATAAAATCAAAAAACTTTTCGTAAGGTTTGGGATTTGTTGTTATAACAGGACCGCCGCAAAAAATCAACGGCTCTGAATCTCCTCTTTCAGATGCATAAAAAGGAATATTTAATGTTTCCAAAATTTTGAATACTCCAATAAAATCGAAATCAAAAGAAATAGAAAATGCTACTGAATCAGCTGATTTTATATTTACGGAAATATTATCAGTACTAACTCCGGTAACTGATATTCCGTCATGCATGTCGGCAGCCCTGTAAAGCCAGAGATAACCCAGCGATGCAAGAGCAAATTCTTCAATAGCCGGATAAGCCATAATAAGATTATATTCACCTGTCGTTGGTGTATAAAGTTTCATATATCATAATATACAACAATTAGTTTAATTTATCACTATAAAAAATCCCTGATTTGATTATCAGGGATTTTTTTATATTTGAATATTTTATTAAGTGTTTTGTAAACCGCGTTTAAATTCTTCAGGACGGCTTGAACGAGAAAGTGCATCTTCAAGAGTAACTTTCTTTTTAAGATATAAATCTCTGAGAGCCATTTCCAATGTCTGCATGCCGAATCCGGAGTTAGTCTGCATTGTAGAATAAATTTGAGCTGCTTTAGCTTCACGGATAAGGTTAGCAATAGCAGGAATAACTAACATAACTTCCTGTGCCATAACACGTCCCTGCTTTGTACCATCTGCTTGTAAAAGCGGCAGAAGTGTTTGTGAAAATACTGCAACGAGTGAGTTAGATAATTGTACACGTACCTGTTGTTGTTGACCTTCCGGGAAAACGTCAATAATACGGTCAATAGTTTGTGATGCAGATGACGTGTGCAAAGTACCGAATACTAAGTGACCTGTTTCAGCTGCCGTAAGAGCCAGCCTGATTGTATCCAGGTCTCTCATTTCACCTACCAGAATGATATCCGGGTCTTCACGAAGTGCTGATTTAAGAGCATTTGCAAAACTTCTTGTATCTTGTCCCAATTCTCTTTGGTGAATGATAGAACGTTTTGACGGGTGAATAAATTCGATAGGATCCTCAATAGTCAAAATGTGTTCTGAACGGGTTTCATTGATATAATTAATCATTGCAGCAAGAGTGGTTGATTTACCTGAACCTGTAGGACCTGTAACCAATACCAGTCCGCGTGGTTTTTCAGATATTTTTCTGACTGTTTCTGACAAACCGAGTTCTTTAAATGACGGAACTTTAGATGAAATTACACGGAATGCTGCTGCATAATTTCCTCTGTCCTTATAGATGTTTACACGGAAACGGCTTAATCCCTGAATACCGTATGAGAAGTCGAGTTCCCAGTCTTGTTCAAGTTTACGTCTTTGTTCTTTGTTTAACATCGGGAATAAAAGCAGTTCGACTTCTTCAGGTTTTAAAGCCGGAACATCCATTCTCTGCAGATTACCGTCTATACGTACTACCGGAGGTAAACCTGCTGAGATATGTAAGTCTGAACCCCTTTGTTTAACTACAACTTCCAGATATTTTTCTATAAGCATTATAATTAGCCCTCTTTATTACACTCTTCAATAAGTTAATGATATCACGGATTTTTTATTTTGTAAATAATTTCAGACTAATATCTATGGATGATTTAAACTTGATTTTCACGTAATAACTATTAAAATATATTATATGAAAAGATGGTTAGTTGTTTTTATGTTCATAATGTTTTCTTCTCAGGTGTATTCTGCACCTCAGGGCAATTCTGAACATGCCGGAACTCCCCCGGGATTTTATGACGATATAGATCCTGCTTCAGTTGAAAATAATGATGAACCGGACGATTCAAGACTTCCTTTCCGTTACATAAATCCCGAAAATGATATTCAGCAGCAGAAAGATGCACCATATCAAACATATTCAGAGAGTAACGATTTTTTTGTACCGACAGCAGATGTGCCGGCTACAAAAAATTATTCTCAAATATATAATAGTCTTGAACCTGCAGATTTTTCATACCTTCATAATATTGATCCCGATCAGTATTATGATATGAAGGATACAACCTGGTCAACTTATCCGCTTTTAAGGTTAAATTCACCGATATATTTTAAAAGTTTAGCAATTGAGCCGGGTTATTATCTTTTGACACCCAGAGAGCATAACGGCAAATGGTATATGCTTTTCAAACAAAACGGATTAGTTGTACACATTATACCTGTATATGACAGAGATTATACTCCGGAAAAGTTTTATAATGAGCATATTCCCAAACCGAAACTGACACCTTCCCAAAAAGTACATATGAAGTTTTTAAGTGCTGTCGGAAAAGTCAATTCATCAAAACGTAAAGAGCCTGTTAAGAGTTATCTTGAGGTAAATGATTTAGATAATTATTTTGTTTCGGTAATTATTTATTACGGCAATCATAAATATTCAACTATATTCAGAACAATAAGATTGTAAAAAAAAGAAAGTGTCCCATTTAGGACACTTTCTTTTCAATATAACCCGCGTTTATTGAATGTTACCTTAATTCAAATTGCCTATAATTGCTTCATCAACTTTTTTGTATTTTATTATAAGTTGTTCAAGTTGTTCTATTGTTGGGCAATTGCATTCAAGATGACATTCATGTTTCAATTCAGGTAGATAATCGCGGATAGCAGTTACTATACCCTTGAGTTCTTCGCTGTTCTTGTTAGCATCAGCTGCTGCATTAATTATGTTGTTGTTGATTTTTATTCTGAGAGCATTTGCTTCTTCTAACAATTGAATAATTCTTGCATCATCTTTACCGGCTTGAACAAAGTAACCGCCGTATGTATTCCACAAATTATCACCAAACGCATTAAGTGTTTCCTGAAGTTCTTGTTTTGTTAAGCCGCCGCCACCGATAGCACTGATATTATTAATAGCTTCTTCTAATGCCGGGAGCTGTTTCTTAGAGATTTCTTCCAGGTAATTGTCGCCGATAACAATATTTCCGTTTACTTGTTTAAGTAAACCGGCAATTCTTTCGAGTTCAGCCTTTAATTCAGCTTCGTTTGCGTTGCTGAGGTTGATACCTTTAACTGCCTGTTCAAGCAATGAGTTATTAAGATTGAACTTTTCATTGAGTTGTTGACCGTATTGGTTAATTACACTAACTGCATTGTCTAATTTACCGATAACAGTTTCAACCTTAGCAATCAATTTATCAAGCTTGTCAGCTAAAAGATTGGTTTTGTTTGCCAAAGTTTCTTCATTTGAATTTTTAAGGTCAACGATGGCATCAACAACGTCTTTGTTATCAACAGTTATTGATTTCATAAGGTTTGCAATCATATCAAGTTTATTCTGATTGTTTTTATCAAGTTTATTGATTGCTGCTTCAATATTTTGCAATTCAGGAATGTATTGATTTAATTTTGCAACAATTTCATTCTTGCCAGCATTCATATCAAGTCCTAAAGCATTGATAGCAGCTATAATATCACTGTCATCAAAAGATGCACCGCTGTTTAATTTATCTCTGACTTCAATAGCAATTGCAACAAGGCTTGTCAAGCGGTTTTCAAGTGTTTTAATCTTGTTACTGATTGCTTTTGTTTCAGCAGCAGTAACACCTGTGTTTGCTTCGATATTCTGAGCACTTCTGATTAATGCATTAAGGTCTGATTTGAAAGATGCAATCAAATCATAAAGTGCATCAGCTTTACCATTAAGGTCTTGAACACCTTGGTCAATACTCTTAAGTAAATCAATTGCCTGTTGTTCTGTTATTATCTGATTGTTAAAATCATTGATAATTTGTTGTAACTGGATTGAAAGACCGTCAATCTTTTGACCGTTTGCCATGATTACCTGATTTTGAGCTGTTACAGAATTTTGAATTACTTCAATCATTCTGTCTGTATTCCAGGTTGAGTATTGTGCAAAAGTGTAACCCAAAACTTCGAGAGCCTTAATAAGAGCTTCTCTTGTATATGTAATATTTCCGTTAAGAGTTTTAAGGTCTTTTGCGATTTCAATAACAAGTTCTTTTTCTACTGCCTGATTTTGAATAATTGTATTTGCCTTTTTGATAAGAACTGTCATTTTTACATCTACCTTCTTAGCTTCAGATAATAAAGCATCGAGATATGTTACAGTTTCATCATGATTTGCGAATAATCTTTCAAAGTTTTGATCAAGTCTGTTAATCAATGTTCCGAACAAATCTTGAATTTGAGCAATTGCTTCAGTAAATGTGATTTTACCGTCTTTGTAGGCATTGATAATTGTATCAATAATATTTTGTGCATTTTCTTTTGATGTATTGTTGATTACTGCAATTGCATCAAGTATTGCTGCATTGTTAGACATTAATAACAAGCGTAATTGTTCTGCACTCATTTTTTCATCTTCACGGAAACCTTGAAGTTCATTGTGAATGTTATTCATAATTGTCAGACCAACGTTCATAGCTTCTATCATCTGACGGTCACGTTCAGCTTGTGCTTTTTCCTGATTTGCAAGTTGCTCTCTCAATTCGTCAATCTGCTGTGACAATACCATAATTGCTGCTACAACGGCTTCATTATCCTGAATTTGTATTGCAATTTGTGTAACATTTGTCGGTTCGCTTTCCGGTACTTTAATACAAGAAGTCATTGACATGCCGCCCAAAATTGCTGCTGTAGCTGCTGTCAAAGCTTTTGTCTTGCCGCCTTTAAATGCAAGATTTGATGAGAATGGAGCAACATAAGCCTGTGCTGCTTCTCTATCAGTGTTTACAGCCGGTGTTGATATGCCCAGCTCTTCTGCTAATGCCGGATTCGACATTAAATTTTGTAAACCTTTAAACATGAGTGCTTTCATGCTTGCTTCCGGTTTTTCTACCGGTGCAGGATTCTCTCCCACAACTGTTGTGTTGTTTCCTGCTTCATCCTTTCTGATTTTGTTGTCTAATAACAACAGATTTGTCTTCATAATGTTCATACGTATATGCTCCTTTTTAACCTAAAATTTTATACCCATATACACTGTTTAAAAAGTGTAAAAAATCTTTTTGCTATTTATATAAGAAATTTTTTTTAAAACGTTACAAAAGTTTACATATAGCCGATATATGTAATAACTCAGAATATTATTTTCTTTCTGATTTTTTTTGTACTTTTTCAAAAACTTCTTCAAAAGACTCAATTGGAACGAGCTTGTATCCGCAGTGTTGAGCCAGACTTCCTCCCATTGTGAAAAGTTCCTCCTGAGGATATCGTCTGCATATCCCGGGGCGTTTTTTATGAATTTTACACTTGTGGGTTTCCTTATCTAAGTTTTCACACTCAAATACAAGTCCCGTTTCATCCTTATCTACCACTTTCAGATATGTATAAAAATCGTGCATGCTTTTCAGTTGTTCAAATTCTTCTTCCGTTTGAATTACATGCCGGTGCTTAACATAAATTTTCTGACAGCATTTGCCGCATGCATTACAAGAGCCCACTCTGTAATATTTGCGTCTGAGAATATATAAATAAAACCATTTTTTTAGTGTTTTAAACATTTACAACTCGTGATTTGGCTAGTTTGTATTCCTGACTGTCAGGAGAGGAAAGTGTTATTACTTTTGAAAAATATTTGTTTGCCGTTTCAAAATCTTTTTTCTTATATAGTGTATCGGCTTTTTCCAAGCTTGTTCTTATAATTGATTCTTCCGGATAAATAAACTGACGGATTTTCTTAACCGTATCCCCAAGTTCTTCTTTCATTTTTTCGCTAAGAAGCATGCAATTTTCATATTCATACAGTGCAAAATGGAAATTATTTTCTCTGTAGTAATTATCGCCCCATTCTTTATGACCTATGTAACTCTTTTCATCAAATGTTGAATTTAATTCATTGATAAACTTCATTTTGTTCAGATACTCTTTCTGATTATTAATAATAAGAGGAAGTAGTCTGTTAAGGGCGCAATATGCAGCGGTATAATCTCCGAGGTTGATAAACACTGATGTCAGCAGCTGCAATGCTTCAACGGATTTATTGTTCAGACAAAATGCCTGTTTAAGATAAATCATTGCATGCATATTATCGTTTTCTGCAAGGTAAGCAGAACCCAGCATTAAGTTTATATCATAGCTTGTCGGTAAATTTTTATAAGCAAAAGTTAAAAATTCAATAGCAGTTTTATAATCTTTACGTTTAATTGATGATTTTGCTTTCTGTGTAAAATCATTTCCGATTTTTTGGTATTCATAAAGACTTTTTCTTACTGATTGATATACCTGGCCTCTGTCTTTTGCATATTTGAGATATTTTTCATAATAGAAAATTGACTGGAACTTCATTCCGCATGAAAAATATGATGTAGCAAGATTAAGAGATACGGTTTCATCCTCGGGTTTATAAGCGAAATAACAAGCCCAATTATATATAGCCTGCTTAAAATCTTCTCTTTTGTAGCAAATATTGCCAAGATAAAAATATGACGGATTTTCATCTTTTTCTAAACTGACAGAATGCTGAAAATTTTCTTCGGCATTTTTAAAATCATTCATCTTGTAATAACATTTGCCGATTCGATGGTAAAGTTTATAAGAAATATTAGTATTAACCAAGCTGAGATACAACTTTAATGCAGCCTGATAATCACCGTTGTTGTAGTGATTTTTTGCCGCATCCAGCTTTTTCGATTCCATATCCGAGTTATCAACTACATAATAATCTGACGTCATAGTTATATTCTAGCATAACTAAGAGTTTAAGTCATCCCATAATTTTGAGCTTGCAGTTAACTTTACTACGGCACTTTCTTCAAACGGATCTACAACACCATCAGAAAACAGCTCTTGAATTTGCTGCATATAAGATAAATCTTCCGGATTTTCAGCTGCAATTTTTGCAAACTTTTTGATATCCAAGTCCCTTTGAAACATCTTCATTGCATCTGATGATATCTCGGTTTTATCAACGTATGGATTGCTCGCATATCCGTTTTTTTGAATATTGGAACGAATCTTGTTAAGGTTTATTACATTATTGGTATTATTTAAATTTAACAGATTGTTATCATTGATATTATTAAACATAATGCCCCAATCTCCCCGCATGTTTTTATTTCATTATCATACATTTAATAAAAATATGTATCATCTTTTTGAATGATTTTTGCACAACAAAAAATTAAGCGCATATTTCGCTCAGGCGTGCCATAATTTTATCAGTGATAACTTTAATATAGTCTTTGTCAACCATGCCGTTAATAATACAGTCAGAAATACCGTAAGTCGGTCTTATGTATTTTTGTGCGGTAGCATTAACGTCTTTAAATTGTAAATCGGCGGCTTCTCCTGTTTTGCCTCGCGAAACAGCACGTTTGTACCATCTTTCTTTTATAACATCAATCGGGGTAAATACATAAACTTTGACATCCATAATGTCGCGAATTTCTTCATTTAATACATATAATCCTTCAGTCAAAATTACCTTTGCCGGTTTTTTAATATCTCCGTCAGGATGTGATTCGCAGGTAACAAAGTCATACCTTGGAGACTGAACGATTTGACCGTTTTTAAGACTTTCCAAATGTGCTCTCATTAGTCTTAAATCAATAACTTCCGGAGTGTCAAAACTAAAACCTGTTTTGAATAGTGCATCGTAACTTCCGGCTTCCCTTAGTTCTCTTGAAGTGTCTTTGTAATAATCATCCTGCCGAATTACTGTATAAATACCTTCTTTTTTGTCACGCACAACTGCTTCAATAGTATTATCAACAAAAACGGTTTTTCCCGATGCACTCTCTCCCGTAATACCGATTAAGAATGTTTTTTTCTTTTCCTGAACAACTTTTCTTGCGATATTCATAATAAAATCGTCTGCAACACGCAAGAATAAAGGCTGTTCTTCTTTTTTGTCTTCTTCAAGAATCTCTTTGAGGGTGTCAACAATGTTGGATATAAGTTCCATATCCAGACGACTTGAATAAAAATTGTAATTTGTTAGTTCGTACGATTCCATTGTTGCTTCCATACCAGCATCCCACCTTGTCTATGTTGTTTTGTTTTGAGATTACCACCACTCCATTTAATATTTTAACTTGAAAGTGGTTAAAATCCCATTATTTATTTAGTTTTGTTAAGTTATTGTTACATCTCGACCATAGTTTTATTTTTTGTATTAAATTTTGTAATTGTTCCGTCGGCGGCTTTAAAATAAGTCTTTTTAACGGTGCTGTCATTGTTATAAATTTTGTATCTTTTGCAGTTTTCACATTCTGCAATTGATTTATACGGGTATTTGTTTTTTCCTTTGTAAAAGAATTTTTCGTTTTCAATACAATCATATTGCAGCCTGCCGAATCTGTCATAAACATTGTTACTGTCAGAAAGTTCGGGTTTTCTTAATTTATCAACCCACTCCAGAAGGATACCATTCTCATTATATTTGTATAATGCAGTATCAACTCTTTCTCCGGAAGCTGAGTTTAAAGAATCTGTCTTATATTTGTTATATTGATAACGTTGTTTTATTTTACCGTTAGGCCAATAAACAGATTCGACATATAAAGTTTCATTCGGAATTTTGTAATCTGTTTTTTCTTTTTTTGAACCGTCAGGGAATTCAACCGTGAAAGTTGTATTGCCTGTATCATCTCTCCTTGTGTATTTTACAGTCCGTTCTCCTTTTGGGCTGATAAATATGTCATATCCCATACTGTCACGTTTAATACTTCCGTCAGGATAAAAAGTTTCCATCCAGGAATAATTATCTGCCGTAACCAGTCCGTCTGTGGCTTCATAGTGGTAATAATTTTGTATTGCATCTGTATCCACATTTACAAGACTGTCTTTTTTTGCCGGTTCCGGATTTTTTACATCACTGCGGTTCGAACAAGAAATGGCAGATAACATCATTAGCGCACCAATACCAAGGCTGCATAACTTTGCAGCGCTTTTAGAGCTTTTAAAATTAATATTATTTGTGTAGTTGTATTGGTTGTAATTTACCGGTGATACAGAATTTACTCCTGAAATCATTTGTATAAAATTCCTTTACTTTTTCGGTTACATTATATATAAAACGCAAAAAAAATTTTTTTGCGCTTGTCTAATTGTAATAATGTAATTCTTTTTCCGTATTAAGAGGCTTCCCTTTTAAATTAAATAATTTTATTGGCAAATTAAGTTTTGCAAGGCGGTATTTTATACTCACTGCAAGAACTTCAAGTCCATATTTACAAGACCTGGCAAAATTAATTGAGGAGGCTTCTTTAAAGTATTTTGTCGGGCAGGAAATTTCACCTATTGTATATCCGTTATATAAGATAAGAGCAAGCATTTGATTATCAAAGATAAAGTCATTGCTGCAATCTTCAAGCGGTAATTTTTCCAAAATTTCTCTTGTGAAACCTCTGAAGCCGGTGTGATATTCAGAAAGTTTTTGCCCGATAATTATATTTTCAAATGCTGTCAAAAATTTATTGGATATATATTTATATAACGGCATTCCGCCTTTAAGTGCCGAATTTCCCAGCATTCTTGAGGCAATAACGGCATCATATTCACCGAATGCCATCATTGATGCCATAGCAGGAATGAGCTTGGGTGTGTATTGATAATCAGGGTGCAGCATTATTATTATATCCGCTCCGGCTTTAAGTGCTGCTCTGTAACATGATTTTTGATTTCCGCCGTAGCCTATATTTTTATCATGTACTATTGTTGTTATATTAAGACTTTTTGCGATATCTTTTGTTTTGTCGCTAGAGAAATCGTCGACAAGAATAATCTCGTCGACGCTGTTTTGATAAATCTCATTATAAGTTTTTTCTAAAGTTTTCTCTGCATTATATGCAGGCATTATTACTATTACTTTTTTATTATTTATCATTTTTTTTAAGTTAATATTAACTCTCTACGGGTTCCGGAGTTTCGCTGTTTCTTATTGTAGATTTGTCTGAAGACAGGGATTTGTCTTTAAATTTTTTAACCTGTCTGTCCAGTTTATCTGCCAAAAGATCAATGCTGGCATACATGGATTCTGCTGATTCTTCGCAATGAACAGCTCCTGTATTCATTTTGCAGGAAACTTCTGCAACGTGCTTTCCTGTAGCTGCAGGATTTTTAATAACAGACAAAATTACGTCAATTCCTGTAATCTGGTCGTAATGATTTGCTACTTTACCGATTTTTTCCTTGACATAAGCTTTGATAGCATCTGTAATTTCAATGTTTTTACCGTTTACATGTATATGCATTTGCACCTCCTAATAACTACAATTCTATTGTACAATACTTTTTTTTATTTTTAAAGGGGTAATTAACCTGAAAAATAAAAAAAACGATAATTATACCAATATTATCTAAATAATAATATTGGTATAATCAAAAATTATTAATTGTATTATGCGGATGTAGTAGAACCTGAAGTCAGGAATGACTGATAGTTTTGCTGCATTTTAGCAATCAGGTTCTCCATAGCACTGAATTTCTTTTCTAACTGTGCTTTATATGCTGTTATGTTTTCATTCTGTTTTGTGATTTTTTCATTCATTTTCTTAATATTAGAATCAAGAGTTGATGTTTTAACATCAAAGAAGCCGCTTACAGCTTTCAGGCTGGTTTCTACAGTATTTTCCATCATATGGAATATGCCGTTTTCTCCAGCTAATATTGATTTTACCGAATCAGGATTTGCTTCAAGAGCTTCCATAAACTTATCTTCGTCAAATGTTAATGCATTTGTATCACCTGAGAGGTTGTTAGCATCAGCAGATGCTGTTGAAATTCCTAATTCTGATAATAACTTATAAACACCGCCATTGGTTTGATTTGCACCGTTTGCATAATTTCTGAGGGTATTTTTCAAGCTTGTTAATGAAGTTTCCCCGTGTAAATCAGCTCCGTTTGCAGTTACACTATCTATTTTGGAGATACAGCTATTATATGCACTAACAAAGTCCTTAATTGCATCTTTTAATCCGGATACATCCTGAGCAATATCTAAGGTGGTAACTCCGTCTTCTTCTGTGTTTGCACGTTTTAATGTTAATGTAACACCTGTCATTCTTGTGATATCAGAACCTACAACGTTAGAAGTAGAAGTCATTGTAGTTCCGTTAACGGAGAAAATGGCATTTTTACCTAGCTCCTGAGCTTCTGTTAACATTTTTGTCGTAAGAAGATTTCCTTCTTCATCCCAGGTAGATTCTGTTAAACCCATAACATCAGTAAAATTGCTTGTTCCTGCCTCGATATTTATAAATGAAGCGCCTTCTTTCTTTGAAGTGATGTTCAGTTTTCCTGTTGCATCATCCCAGAATGCATAAGCCTGTGCATCATCAGAGGTATTAATCATAGAGATTAATGAAGATAATGTGGTATTTTTATCAATAGTTAATGTTGCATTACCGATTGTAAAAGTTCCTTCAGTTATACGTTCATTAAAACCTGCATCTTCAGCAGTAAGTTTTGATGCGGTGGATGCTTTATATATTGAATTTGTTGAAGCATATGTACCGTCATCCTGTCTTTCTATACCTAATAACGATGTAAAGTTTGAAGTATCGGTTGTTGCATTTATATGTATTGAATCATTTTCATCATACGCAGAAAATTTAAGAGCCCCGTCTTCATCTATTTCCATTTTTACACCAAATGCTGCAAATGATGCGGTTAAATCGCTGACAGTGTAGTCACTGCCGATGTTTACCGTATGTTTTGCACCATTAACGTATGCAGTTACAGAGCCTGCTGTAATACCTAAATTTGAAAGTTTTGTTGAACCGTCAGCAATAGCACTTGCAGATTTTGTAGAAGTTACTTTTGTGTATGTTGCAACTTGCTGAACGGATACATCGTAATTTTGTCTTACTGCACCGCTTCCTACTGTAGCGGTAAATACGTCTTCGTTAGACGAAGTAGCACTGCTTTTACCGAACAAATCAAAAGTTCCGCCGAATTTTGCGTCGGTAAGCTTTTCAATAGCGGTTCTCAATGAAGAAACAGCCGAACGTGTATCAGTCAGACTTGATTTTGTAGTCTGATAAGACGTAAGTTGTTTTTGTATCTTGGTTACGTCTGATTGTTTAACCGATACAAATGCCTCTACCCATGAAGATGTGTCTAAGCCTGATGCCAAGCCGCTAAATGAAATAGCCATAATTCAAAATCCTTTTTGTTTATGTTTTACTTCTATTTTTTGTATATACACCGATATATATCATATATATCATTATATATCATGTACTATATTATTTCAACCCTTCATTTGGTTGAAATTTTTATGGTCCTTTATATGTTTATCGGCATTTTTTTCAAAAACTTTAGAGTATATCACAAAATTGTTACAAAAATTTACAAAAAATCATTCATTTGTATTATGTGACATGTATATTAGGAATATGTATTTATAAAAATCTAAAATATTTATTCAAAAATTTTAAGTGATTTTACAAGACTATCAAGGGCATCGGCTGTAGAAACTTTATCCAGCAAAATTGATTGAACCGTTGAATTTACCTGTGTATTAATTTCTTTCTGACTTCTTCTCTGTTTGAGTTGAGGGTATATTTTATTCAGTTGTTTTGCACTTATTGAGCGGGCTTTTGCTGTTAAATCGGAATTGTCATTATAAAATTCATTGTTCAGAGCATCAGAATTAGTAGCAATAATATTTGTCATTTTTGCCAGCTCAAGTTGGTTTTGCGCATTTGTTAAATACAAACAAAATTCCAGTGCCTCGGCTTTCATTTTGGATTTTTTCGGAATTACAAAATTCATTACAGAAATATCATTTTGTCCCACAGGTCCTTTAATTTGTTCCGTAATATCAGTTTGTTCGTATATCGAAGGTGCATTTTCCTTAATCATATTAAGAAAATTAGCACCACCCTGATAGAAAACAATTTTACCTGCCATATATTGTTCAAGTGCTTCTCTGTGTGTCATTGTGATTGTTTCCGGCGGAATAAGTTCTTTTTTGTATAAATCTTTGAACATGTTAAAAACTTTCGCTGATTCCGGAGAGTTAAAATCTTCAAGCTCACTTATGCCGTATTTATTTAGGATTTTCATCATTGTATCGTTTTCGGTAATTGTCGGAAGATAAGCATAAGCTCCCGTATTTTCTTTAATTTTTTCGGCTATTGCAGCGAGTTCTTTATATGTTTTCGGAAGTCGTATTACACCGGACTTTGTAAATAATTCCTTGTTATATATGGTAATTGCACTGGTTGCATACCATGGAACAGAGTATAATTTACCGTTATAAATAAGTGCATTTATTATTTCGGGATTAAAATCGGAAACAGATTCAGGATTAATTTCTTCAAGAGTGCCTTTTTGAGCAAGAAGTGCCGAAAAATCAGGATTCAGATTTATTAAATCAGGCGGATTATCAGTCATAACTGCAGCTAAGGTTCTCTTTTCTCCTTCCGAAAACGGAACATCAACCCATTTTATTTGAAGATTCGGATGTGTTTTTTCATAACTTCTGATTACTTTGTACATATAATCAGAAAAGTCATTCATTTGCAAAGTCCATATCGTAAGTTCTTTTTGTTCATTTTCCTTATGAATTGAACAGGCTGAAATAACGAGTACGGTAAATATTAATAAAAATGCAAAAATTTTCTTCATATATGCCCCAAATCTTTTAGTTAATTATTTTATATTTTTACTGCAAGATTTAAATCTATATATTTGAATGTGTTTGTTACTATCCCCGGATGAAAATTATATGTATTATTGCAGGGTGTAATTTTAAGAATAGAGTTTGCATTATCAACACTTGAAACAGTTGCCAGATATTTGTTTTTGTTTGCTGAAAATATTATATATCCGCCTGCGGTCTGCATTTCATCAATATTAAATTTATTGGCTGATATTGCGGAAAGTGTCAGGTAAAATAATTTTTCCTGGCTGACTTCAAATATTTTTGTACAATTTTTGAAGGTTATTTTTTGTATCGGTGCGGCAGGTGTCTGAACCTGTACCTGTACAGCTTCTTCTGCATTAACCGGCAACATCAAAAACATAAATAATATTGGTAAAATTCTTTTCATTTATAATTTCCTCTAATATATTTTAACATATATTAAGTATCGTTTTATCCTATAATCAGATTAAAATTATACCGAAACAGTTTCTTTTGAATACAGGAAGAACTATTTGATACAGCTTTTCTGAACAAGTTCGGCAATCTCTTTTGCCGCATCATATTTTGCTAAATATGATGCATTTTGTTTAAGATAATCCATTTTTATAGGATTATTCAACAAATCAACTACCGTTTCACGCAGTTTATTCGGTTCAAGGTCTTTATCCTCTATATAGATGCATGCTCCGCTATCAAGCAGACATTTTGCATTTATTCTCTGATGATTTGCTGCCGCATAAGGAAACGGAATAAGTATTGGGACAACATTTGATGCACAAATCTCCGACAGACTCAGCGAACCTGCCCGTGATATTACAATATCACTGGATTTCAGAACAGCAATCATATTATCAAAATAAGGTTTAATAATAAGATTTTTGTCTTGTTTCCAGGCAGGATAATACTGGTTAAGACATTCCGTAACTTCATCATAGTTTTTTTTGCCGGTTTGGAATATTATCTGAAGATTTAATTCCTGTGAGAATTCTTTTATAACTTCAATCGCAGTATTATTTATTGATTTGGCACCCTGAGAACCTCCCATAATTGTAAGTGTCATACGATTTTGAAGTTCCAGTTCATTTCTCGCATCTTCTTTTGTAAGTGACTTGAATAAATCTCTTATCGGGTTTCCGGTAACAATAGAATTTTTATTCGGAATATATTTTTTTGCTTTTTCAAAAGCGAGAGAAACATATTTTGCCTTTCTTGATAATTTTCTTGTTACAAGTCCGGGCATAGCATCGCAATCGTGCATCATATAAGGTGTTTTTGTTATCCTGCACGCAAAAATCATTGGTGCGGAAACATAACCTCCGGTTGCAAATACAGCATCCGGTTTATATTTTTTTATATACGCAACAGAATATAAAATTGCTTTTACCAGCTTCATTCCCCACCAAAAGAATTTAGGATTTAAACCTCTTGGCATACTTTTTACACTGACGTGTAAAAACTTATATCCTTTTTTTGATGCAAGTTCATATTCCATGTTGCGCTTGTTACCAACATAGTAAACTTTTGCACCGTTTTTTGTTAATTCGTCCGCAACGGCAAGTGCGGGGTATATGTGTCCGCCGGTTCCTCCGCCGGTGACAAAGTATTTATTGTTGTATGTCTCTGACATTACCAAATCTTCCCCTTTTTATATTATCTTTTGAAATATTTAACAGTATTCCTACCATCCACAGGGATACCATAACCGATGAACCGCCATAACTTATAAATGGCATCGGAACACCTGTTGCAGGAACAAATGAGCTTGCAACCCACATATTTAAGAAACCCTGAAAACATATTGAAAAAGTCAATCCGAGAGCAACCAGTTTTCCGTACATGTCACTGCAGTTGTTAGCAATTGTAAAACCTCTTTGCATAATTGTCCAAAACAGACAAATAATAAGCAGACATCCTATAAAACCGTGTTCTTCTGCAATAACAGCAAAAATGAAGTCAGTATGTGCTTCAGGGAGCCATGCCAGTTTTTGCTTTGAACTTCCGTACCCGACTCCGTAAAATCCTCCGGAAGCAAAAGCAACCAGTGATTGGATTACGTTATATCCAGCTCCCAGCGGATCTATTTCAGGATGGCGCCATACGTCAATTCTTGATGACTGATAGCCTTTTAAGCCCTTCCACAGAAGCAGCGGAATTAACATTGAAGAATATGAAAGAATTAATTTCCAAGAACCGCCTGCACATAAGTATATTGCAACGGATGTTGCCATCAGAAGTATTACCATACTGAGGTTTGGCTGCATAAATATAAGTGCAACCATTATTAATATGGGTACAAATATTTTACTTATTTTCTTTTCATTAAGTAACTGTGTATCTCTTGCGAAAGCTGCCGCCAAAAGCAAAACAACCGCAGGCTTGGCAAACTCTGATGGCTGAAGACTCAACGGACCTATATTTATCCATCTTTGAGCACCGTTTACGGTTACACCGGCAACTTTTACAACCACAAGCATAATAATTACAAACAAAGCAAACGGAAATGTGTATTTTATAAGTTTTTTATAATGAAAATTTGAAAAGAATTTTAATCCCATAAAACCGATAATAACACCGATTATCTGAATTATAAGAAATCTTGCCGGATTAACTCCCATTTCTACACATTTTGGTGCGCTTGCGGAAAATATTGCCATAAGTCCTATAACAACAAGAAATATAACCGCAATCAAAAGCGGTCTGTCCGATTGCATATTTTGCGGATTTAAATTGTTGCTATTTGGATAAGACATACTTCTTAAAAACTTCTCCCCTGTGTTCGTAGCTATTAAACATGTCAAAACTTGCACATGCGGGTGATAAAAGTACAACGTCAGGTTTTAGACTTATTGCTTTATCAATAGCATCCTCCATTGTCTTTTCTTTAATTATATTACTAAAACCGTTTTTCAAAAGATTTTCTTCAAATCTTTTTGTTGCTTCTCCAATCAGAAAAACAGTTTTTATGTGTTCGTTTATTGAACGGCACATTTCTGTCAGATCGGTATTTTTATCCCGTCCGCCAAGTATAAGTGCAACATTTGTATTGTTAAATGAATCTATTGCAACAATTGATGCTTCCGGATTAGTTGCTTTAGAATCATTATAAAAAGTTATTCCACCGTATTCTCTTACTTTTTCAAGCCTGTGTTCCGGCGGTCTGAAGCTCATTACCCTCTCTCTTATGTCTGAGTTATCCATTCCGATAAGTTTTGCAATGGCAATACCGCACATAATATTCTGATAGTTATGGTGTCCTATTAACGGACAATCGCTCAGAGAAATTATTGCTTCACCTCTGAAATATATTTTGTTTTCTTTAATATAGCAATCCTTGTCGTCATCAAACATTACGGCATTATTAATCTGTTTTGCAAATTCGTTAAGTCTTAAATCAGCGGCATTCAAGATTGCGTATTCCGGAGCCTGATTGCCGAGAAACAGTTTTGCTTTTGCCTTAAAGTAATTTTCAAGTCCGCCATGCCAGTCTATATGATCGGGAGTAAAATTTGTCCAGCAAGCTATTTTTGCCTTAAATTTTGATGTCATCTCCGCTTGAAAAGAACTGACTTCACAAACCAGAAAATCATGTTTTTCATCAATAAGTTTTGTCGGCGGAACCCCGATATTGCCGCATACGGGAGCGGAATATTTTTTGCTCAGAATATGTGATACCAATGCTGTTGTGGTTGTCTTGCCGTTTGTTCCTGTTATAACGATAAACGGTATATCTGTATTTCTGTAAGCATATTCTATTTCGGAGATTATCGGAATGTTTTTTTCTTCCAATTTCTTAAATATATCTGATTTCGGCGGAATACCCGGACTTGTTATTGCATAACTTGCACCGCTAATAAATTCTTCTGTATGTCCGTTTGTCTCAATATGGATTCCTTTTGATTTAAGTTCGGATATTTTATCGGCAAATTCCGGTTTCGGCTCCTTTCCTTCGGTAATCCAAACATCACCGCCTCTTTTATTTACACCTTCGGCTGCTGCAATTCCGCTTTTTGACAGTCCCAATATTAAAACTTTTTCTCCCATTTTCTCACTCTCCAATTATTTTGATTTTATACCAAAAATAAGATTTATAAAAATATGTTGCTAAAATTTCAAAATTTAGTTACAAATTTTTCATGTTTCGTTACAAATAATTGAATATACTCAAATTTCCTGATATGTTAGTTTTGGGAGTAATTTTATGACAACATCATACGCAAGCCGAAAAAAACAACAGCCGATTGAAGATTTATCACAATTAATGCCTCAAAATATTGAGGCAGAAGAAGCAATCTTGGGTGCCATATTGGTTAACCCTGCCTGCATGAATAAAATTGTTGAACATTTAAGACCGGAGTCATTTTATAAACCGGCTCACAGATATGTATATGAAGCTATGCTTCAGCTATATAACGGTGAGGACAAAATTGATATAGTATCCGTTTCGGATATGCTCAATATAAATCAAAAACTTGAGCTTGTAGGCGGAAGGGCATTCATAAATGATTTAAGTTACAACAGTATTACAACGGCAAACGTTGAATACTATTCAAAAATAGTTCAGGAAAAAGCCATTAAACGTTCGCTTATCAATGCCGGTTCGGAAATTGTTTCTTCGGGATATGATGTTAATCCTATTGAAGAATCACTTGAACAGGCAGAAAAACTTATATTTGATATTGCATCTCAAAAGGCATCAAAATCTCTGACTTCAATCAGGGACATTGTTTATGATGTATATGCAAAAATTGAGGAGCGTGCAAATAATAAAGGTCAGTTAACAGGTGTTTCTACAGGATTTTATGATTTGGATACTTTTACAAACGGGCTTCAAAAGTCCGATTTGATAATTATTGCGGCTCGTCCTGCAATGGGAAAAACCTCATTTGCATTGAATATTGCACAGAATGCAGCATTAAGATCAAAAGTTCCCGTTGCAATATTTTCACTTGAAATGTCAAAAGACCAGCTTGTACAGAGATTAATGTGTTCTGAGGCAGAAGTCGATACCCAGCGTCTTAAAACCGGTAATATGCAGGCAAAAGACTGGGAAAAACTTGCAGCTGCCATGGCAAACCTTTCCGAAGCTAAGATTTATATAGATGATACTGCCGGTTGTACAATAACTGATTTAAGAGCAAAATGTCGTCGTTTGGCGATGGCAGAAAAAGATTTGGGCTTAATAGTAATTGACTACTTGCAGTTGATAGATACGGGGAAAGAGGACAGAATGCAGGCAATCTCAGGAATATCCAGAGGTTTGAAAATCCTTGCAAAAGAACTCAATATTCCGATTATCGCTTTATCTCAATTATCACGTGCGGTAGAAGGAAGAACAGATAAACGTCCTATGTTATCCGACTTGCGTGAATCGGGTTCTATAGAGCAGGATGCCGATATTGTAACTTTCATTTACCGTGACGAATATTATAAAAATGCAAATGAAGATGAAGATGATGCTGAAAAGGCAGCAAATAAAGGAGAAGCAGAAATAATTATAGCAAAACACAGAAATGGTCCTGTCGGAACCGTTAAATTGCTTTTCCAAGGCTCTATTACTAAATTCAAAAATCCTATTAAAACGGATGTTTTTTAGAGTTTGTTATACAGAAATAATTGAGAGGGAATAAGAGTGTCATATTTCACCATATTTTTGCTGGCTTTGGCTCTTTCTGTTGATGCTTGCGTAGTTTCATTTTCGTACGGATTAAAATATGAAAAAGAATTATTAAAAAATGCACTTCTTTTATCTGTATTTACGGGTGTATTTCAGGGTATAATGCCTGTTATAGGTTACTTTTTTACTTGTCCCGTAAAAATATATATTGAACCATACTCGAACATAATTGTTTTTCTTATATTCTCATATTTGGGAATCAAGTTTATTATTGAAACATGCAAAAAAACAAAAGAAAAGGTTTTGTGTATTGATTTGAAGTGTTTGTTGTTAATAGGAATAGCAACGTCTGTTGATGCATTTTCTGCCGGCATAACACTTTCTCTGTACGGAAATAAAATATTAAAACCGGCAATTTTAATTGCTTTGGTAACTTTTATCAATTCCAATGCAGGATTTTTTGCAGGATTAAAACTAAAAAATTTGCCGTCAAAATTTTTGGAAATATTTGCCGGAATTATATTAATAATTTTGGGCTTAAAAGCAATAATAATGTAAAAAACCACCCCGGGTTTCCCACGGGGCGGCTTCAATATATTTCTTCAATATTTTAACTTTTTTATATTAAGTTCAAAGCAATACTGGGTGTTTGGTTAGCAGTAGCCAACAACGTAGCAGATGATTGCTGAAGAATTTGATATTTAATGTAGTTTGAAGATTCTGTTGCAACATCGGCATCCTTAATTGAAGAGTTAGCTGATACGATATTCTCCTTTTGTACTCCGATAGCGGCAACAGCTGATTCAACACGGTTCATATATGCACCGATTAAAGAAGTTCTGTTAGAAACGTTTTCTATTGCATCATCTATGAAGCATAAGAATTCTCTTGCAGTAGCATCATCTGTGTAAACAGCATCACAAATAGCTGTAATACAAGATTTGTTTGCACTTGGGTCTCTGACATCTTTCCAGTCGTATTCCTCTTTACTAATTGGAGTATATCCTTTTTCTTCATAGTTGTAGTGTCTTCCTTCGTATTCTGTGTCACCGCCGTTAATACGAGCTTCCAAAGCAGCGGTATTCTGTGAGTCTGAACGGCTAAACCAGTTAACATTACCTGTTTTGGCACCCTTTTCTGCCGAATGAGAATTGCCGGATATAAACAGAGCTGTAATTGTAGCTGCTTCAAATAATGTATATTTTAGATTAATAATATTGTTTTTGCCTGAATTGTTACTTACCTGAAGGTTAACACCGTTTTTAGAAGTAGCTGCGATACTTGTACCGTCTAATAACTTGATACCGTTAAAGTCAATAACTGTACAAAGACGGTTGATTTCCATCATTCTTTGCTGAACTTCTGTTTTGATTGCTGTCATTGATGAAGTACCGTAAGTACCGTTTGCTGCCTGCTCGGTCAGGTCTCTGATACGTTGAAGGTAATCACCTACAATGTCCAAAACACCTTCTGCCGTATCTAATAACGAAAGTCCCATTGTAGCATTTGATTCAGCTACGTCATAACCGGAGATTTGAGCCTCCATTAATGTTGATACTGAAGAACCTGCGGCATCGTCTTTACCTGAGTTAATTCTGTAGCCTGTGGTTAATCTTTCCATTGCAGTGTTCATGCCGGTTGTTGCGGCAGACAAATTTCGTTGCGCCGTAAGTGACGCCAGGTTTGTGTTAATTGTGATTGAAGCCATAATCGATTTCCTTTCTTCTTTTTTTTCATCCTTGAATTGTTGTTGCATTCACAATTAGCAACAACAACTATTGTGCCGGTTTTCGGAAACCTGCACTATTGTGGGGTAAGGAATAAATGTATATTTTTCCTTTACACTAACATATTATATTCATTCGTATATTTTTTTAATTGATAAATAGTTAGAAAATTCTCTAACTAAAGGTGGAAATTCAATAGTGACAGTTAAGTATTGTAAAATTTTAAAAAAGTGCTTGCAATTATAAATAAAATGTGTATAATAAAGAGCATAAGGGGAACAAAACTTGTAAGAGAGGGAATAAGAGTAGCTTATAGCTTTTCTGACTACCGCAAATCAAGTATTTACCTCAGTAGTAGAAAAAAGTGTATAGGAGATTTATCATGAACAAAGAAGAATTGGTAAAAGAAATTTCAAAGAAAACAAAACTTTCACAAAAAATTTCATCTGATGTTTTATCAGCAACATTAGACATTATCCAAAAGACTGTAGCTAAAGGCAAAAAAGTTACTTTAGTTGGTTTTGGTACTTGGGAAGCTCGTAAGAGAGCTGCTAGAATCGGCAGAAACCCACAAACCGGTAAAGAACTTAAGATTGCTGCTAAGACAGTTCCTGCTTTCTCAGCTGGTAAATCATTCAAAGAACTTGTAAAATAATTATTTTACAAAGTAAAAAGTTCAGGAGGGACAAAATATTTTGTCCCTCCTTTTTTATTAAAGTTTTTAAAACTACAGTTTGCTATATGGTCTAACGGCTTTATCTCCTTTTTTTTAAACTGAACCGTTTAAATTATCATATTCATCCAAAATATCATCAACAAAGTTTTTGAAGCTTACCATACAAGCATATGAGTTCCATCCGTCATGGTCTGTCAGACCAATTATTGCGTGAGCACTGTATTCCGGAGATTCTCCTTGCATATTGTTAGCAATGTATCGGCACAAATCGCAGCCTTCTCTGTTATCTCTAATTCCGGGTGCTTCATGATAATTGTCTTTATAACGGGTTGTTACTATAGAGATTGCTTTTTTAAGTATTGTAGAATCAAGACCTGCATTTACTAATGCTGTTTGTATCATGTCACCAAGGAAAGATAAACGGTCAAAGCCCAGACCATCCTCGTCATCATGTCCTCTGTGGAGACATATGATTGCATCACCATCATACAAATCTGCAAAATTACTATCTCTTACTTGTGTATCATCTTCAATTCCGTTACAATTGAATACATCCAAATGTCCGCCGCTCTTGTCTATTGCACCGTCAAAGCTGCCTTTTTTAATCAGGCTGACTTTATCTTCTACATTAATAGTAACTTTTACTTGGCCTGCCTTTTTACCGTTAATATATACATCTACAACTTCAACAAATGTACCGGTTTTTTCACCGCCATTGACTTTTATACCATCGTTTGTAATTTCAAGGTGTGAACCGCTTACGTTGTATTCAATGTTGTTTGTAGCTACCAGTTCTCCGGTAACGGAAGTAAAGGTTTTAGGCATATCAAGCATTTTTCCTGAACCGGTATATACTGATACTGTGAGATTTGTCAGATCTGAAGAATCTATTTTCATATCTAATTCATCAATTCTGGCTCTTAATTTGTCCTCAAGAGCTTGGACTGCTGCAATATCTTTGCATTTATCAATTTTTGCTTCATAATCCATTGAACCAAAGACTTTTTTGATTGCATTATTAATATCTTCATTATTCTTTGCAACAAGTTCTGCACAGTAATCTTTGAGTGATTGTTTTGCTTCACTAAGTTCTTCAAATGTATCTTTCAATTCAGATATCAGTGCAAGGAAGTCGTCATCATCTTCGATTTCTGCCGGATCGAAGTTCTTGAGTCTTGCAAAGTCATCATATTCTGCACCTTCAAGCTTTTTATCAATAAAGTTATTTATTGCTGCTTCTAATGCGTCTTTATTTGTTTTTGTGTAGATATCCGGTTCTTTTTCCTGCAGGTATGATTCAATAGATTTACCCATTGTTTCTACCAAAACAGCTTCCTGAATATCATTCAAATCACCACCGGTATAATATCCGTATTCTTCAAGAATTTTCGGATCTGCACTCGTTAAATCAGCGGTTGCAAGGTATGCTTTTACAATTTCTTCCGCTTTTGATTTAATATAGCTTAGTCTTTCACTATCTGAACTCAATGCAGTAAAGTTATCATCTTCTTTTAATGATTGAACAAAAGCATCAATAATTTTCTGTATTGTACCTTGTCCTTTGTATATTGAAGGTACAAGAGATTTTATTTCATCAGATTTCAGATATTCCTGAATGTATAAGTTAGCTGTTGCCATAGCTTTTGAGACAGGAAGTTTCTGATTTAAAAATTCTTCAACATTGTCAACAGTTCCGCCGTTTTTAACGAATTGGTCAATGTAGCTGCCCAAACTTTCTTTAACGGATTTTAACCAAGCAGATTTATTGCTGACACCTGAATCAGCCGGATTAACGTTTTCTTTTACAAATTCGTTCATCTTTTCAAAAATCTGAATTTTTGTATCCATTTTATCCAGTTCATTTGAATCAAGAGCATTTTTGTTTTTAACATTTTTCTTTCCTGCAATTTTTCCGGAAGTGTCTGTATCAATATTTTTCCAGAATTTGTTAATCAAGTCATCTTTGTTAGAATCCTCACCGTTCCAGTCGTAATTGTTAAGCATAAAGTTACGGAATTCGGTCTTGATAACAACACCGTCATTGTTTTTGTCCGCAATATCTCTCCAATCACCATTTTCTTTGTTGAAATCGGTTAAGAATTGATAAACTCTTGAGATGCTGAGGTCTGCCATAATAATGCTCCTTTTTTCCCTTTTCGCGTTTTACGCGGTTATAAGTTCCTTTTTCCATGGTTAACGGCATTTTTCCTAAAAACTTTAGCTTTTTGAAATAAAATGTTACATTTCTTAACATACATGTTATAAATGCTAACTTACTATTTTATAAAATTAAGATAAGGAGAAAAAAGAATACCTCCCTATATATGGGGAGGTATAGTGTGGGGGCTGATTCTGTAAACGGTATATCCCCCAATCGAGCTTCCAGGTTTAGAAACAAAGTTTCTCAACAGGAATCTCTACCTTCCCACGTTCGGAGAAGGGAAGTATTTATTTGGGTGTATTTTACAGGCTCAGTTCCATAACGATTTCTGCAATTTCAGTTGAAATATCAGAATCTTCTGATATATTATCTCTGACAAGTTTTGCAAAATCAGCTTTCTTAAATTCGTGCAATCCTTTTTGCTTAAATATATTTTCCAGATTTTTTGCTTCCGGAACTTCGTCAAGCAAATCTTCTTCATTTATTGATGCAAAGTTATTTAATTCATTATTTACCGTTTTTATGATTAGGGATTTCGGTAATAAATCTTCAAATTCACCGCATGATACAAGATGAATTTTATCTATACTTCTGAGTTTTGGTTTAATTTGTGCGATATTTTCTTCAGCATCTTTATCCAAAAGAAGAAAAACCGGAATTTTTAATTCCTCAATCATTTTGTAATACATTTTTACGACCTGATTTTTTCCGCCTGCACCGATAACCTGTATTCCTTCTTTATAAAAATCAAATCCCAAATACTTTGAAAAAGCAGGTAAAAGAATTTCTTCCGTAAGTCCTTCAACAAGCAAAACTTTTTGAACAGGATATTTTAATCCATGTCTGCTTCTTAAATTTTTCAGATTGCCTCCCCCGGATATAACTTTTAACCAACGTAAATTAAGAGGGCAAGATTCATCTATAAGTTTTATAAAATAATCATATTCTATTTTGTTATCCAAATATGCCTGAGTATCCTTATCATTAAGAAATACACTGTTTTCATATTCTTTTATTGTTTCGTTCAGATTGATTTTTGATTTCGTTTTTTCAGAGCATGATTTTAGTGATTCATTAATTATTTCTTCTGCATAATTTGTAATTATTTCAGGGGATAGTTTTATCAGCTCTGATTTTTTTAGCTTCGGCTCAATTAAATTTGAAGTTATTATATCCGTAAACACTCTGAAATACTTATCTTTAACAGGCTTGAATCTTGTAAGTCTGTCAAAAGAAATGATAAGTTGTTCTTTTGATAAAATCTTATATCGCATACAGGTATAAGTTTACACGAATCCGTCAATCTTGACAATTAATCTTGATATCATATCATAAAATATGTAATCTCTGTTGGGACGTCGCCAAGTGGTAAGGCAGCTGGTTTTGGTCCAGCCATCTCGGAGGTTCGAATCCTTCCGTCCCAGATTATCTTGGCTCCCCACCGGGAGCCTTTGTAATAAAGATTCAAGTGTGTATTTTATACAATATTAATTTTTGTAAATTTTTTACTGTTATTGACTGAATGTTTAGCAAAAATTTTTATTTTGAAATCTTTATATTAATAGAAGGAGTACCTGCAGGTGTTTATAAATAGAATAAATGGAGTATCATCAAATTTTAACTTTAAAGGATACCAACATACATACAATGATGTAGGAACCGAAGTTTTAAAATTTAATTATCCGTATAATTCAGAAGAAGAAGATTGTTTTATTGAAATATACAGGGTTATTAGGCAGGACAATTACAATTATAAAATAGTAGAACAACCGATAAAAACAATACCGTTAAAACCTGAAGGTGTTGAATTTGATATTCAAAAAGAAACTAATTTGGGCAAAAATGAGGATTTTGCTTACAAAGTTGTACGTAAAGACAAACAACAAAATGTCATCTGGGAAGGTGCTGACACCGGTGTAAAGATGGTAAAAAGAGGTGATGAATACGGATTTAGAATTCATCAGGATCCAATGAAAGTTCCTGACAAGAAAATTACCGTTAAAGACAGTACCGGCAAAGATAAAGAGCTGATATATCAATATGAAAAACCATCAGATTTTGATGGAGAAAGTATTAGTGAGTATAAATATACACTTGTAAAACGCAACGGAACTTCACCCATGGTACAGGGGTTGGGATATCTTGTAATGCCGGATTCATACAAGCCGGGTACAAAATACAGAGGATTTTATGAGAACAACACAGGAGAAATATACACAGATCCTGAGTATCAGAAACAAATGGAAAAAGTCGACAAAACTTTCTCTAACATGTTCGGAGGAAGCATGGCTGGTTTGGAGGATTTGGTTCCGAGATTAAAATCTCAGGGTGTGAAACTTTTATTCACAACACCTATAGCTAACGGTGATGACAGATCTTCCCACGGATACTGGAATAAAAATAATATGCAAATAGCCCCGAATATGGGTAATACAGAAAATTATGACAATTTGATGGAAAAAGAATTTTCACAAGGTGTTATCCATGTTTTTGACGCAACATTAACTTCTGAAGGGCTTGAAGGTATTCACTTTAACTATGCTTTAAGATGGGGTGAAAAATCTCAGCCGTACTACTGGTTCAGAATGACTGGACTTAAAGATTCAAGCTTGGGATTGGGTGTAATTCCAAAGAATTCCAAAAATGTAAGCCACAGGATTGTTAACTTTCCGTTTGATATTGAAAAACAATCGGACGGAACTTATAAATTAAAGCCATCCAACAGCTATAACTCAAAAGCAAAAACAATATGCCAGCTTTATGATAATTCACAGGTTTCAGAGAAACAAAAGCAGGAATTAGATAAGCAGATTAAAAAATATGACAATATAGTAAATGGCAAGAAACTCAGCATTAATACCCATGACGATACAATAATCAGTTATGCGTTTGAAATTAATCCGAAAGAATATCAGAAAAGAATTGAGATTATTAATGAACTGATAAAGAGCGGTAAAAAGATTGATTTATACAGTCATGACGGAACAATACTTGCTTGCCAGTTCTCTAACTTCAGAGCCGATAAAAAAACAGAGGGCGGATTTGTAGCATGGGATGCAAACACCGATATGGCTAAAATGAATTACGGCATATCTGCTTATGACGAAAAATTAAATCAGGCAATTGTTAACAGAGCACAAAGACAGTACGAACAGGATATGCGTATAAGAGGCGGTTTTGAAACCCGTGATTTGGCATATCAGGTCGGTACATATTGGGCTGATAAAACAAAAACCGCTCATACTTTATATACAGCAAGAACAATTGGCAGACTTAAAACAGTCGAAGGAATAAATGATTTAATCAAAGAAGGAAAACTTCCGGAAGAAGCATATATTAAAAAAGATGTGTTACAAAATATTCTTGACGGAAATTATAACTTAGCACCGAAAGGTGTCCTTAGCAAGGATGATGCAACCGTTAAAGCATTAATGAAGTTGCCTATGGATACACTTGAATTTGATGAAAATGTAGCAGGAGTTCTTTCTACATCTTACTTCTCAAATCGTGCAACATCAGAAGATACACTCGGAATGTCAAGATTTGATTTGTTAAAAAGAGACAATCCGCATCTGGTAAAAGAGTATGCAAAAGTCTATAACAGAGTTAACGAAATGTTTACAAAAGACTTGAACGAATTTGCTCAATCAGTTATTAAAAAAGTCGATGAAAGCTCTGATACAAAATTAATTGATACTGACGGAAATTATACGGAATACGGCGAATATGTAATTGAACTTCTCGGACGTGACATTGCCAAGTATGCACTTTTGAAATCACTTGCAGGTGAAGCTTTTCAATCTAAAATTTTACCGGACGGAAAATTAACCTATGATTATGAAGGTATCAGAAAAGCAACCTCTTTACAGGCATTAGGAATTAATGCAGGCGGACCGGAAGAAGAAGCTGAACTCTTACAAAAGAAAATGCTTAGCGGACTAAAATCATTAAATGAAAATGATATCATTGAAGTTGCAAAAGCTATAAGCAAAAGAATCGGCGGTACAGATACAGAGACCTTCAGAATCGCAGAAGCTATTATAAACTATGCAGGTCTGGGATTATCCTTCAGATTAGATGCATTAAAAGATGTAATGGATATAGATGCTGTATGGAATATGGAAGATGATTTTGATGACACCTGGAATAACCTGATAAAATTCTGGGCAGGCTGGGTACAGGCAGTAAAAGCCGTTAATCCGCACTCAACAGTTATTGCAGAGTTAACAAACGTTGGTGATATTATGAAAGCATCTAACGGCGGTCCTGATTCCTGCCCATATAATGGTTGGACAAATAAACTCGGTAATCTTTTCAATGGTGATCCGGATGCGCAGGCAAAATTCTTTAATGAAACAGGAATAACAACAGAAGCAGCATACTCTTACTTCTATACAGAATTATTGACTGCATTCTCCCGTGATTTTGAAGGTTGTAACAGAACCAGCAGTACACACGATGAATTTTTCAACAAAATTCAGTTATTAATGCAGACAAGAAGTGTTGATTATCTCAAAAATCTATACACATTCCTAGGAAACCACGATAAACCAAGATTGCTCCATGGGCTTGCTGTAGATATGCAATTGTTCCACGGTCAATATAACTACAATATCAAATGGGATGATGAAAAACAAAAATACAATTTTGATACAAACAGAGATGCAAGATTAAGAACGGCGGCTATTCTTACCGGAGTACAAGACATAAAAGATATTCCGCTGGAAGCAAAACTTAATATTGATGGTCGTGAATACTTCAGAACCGTTAGCAATAAGGCTGCTGCACAAACAAAATTACTTTCGGATTCTGTAAGAGAAGACCTGAAGGGTATTGCTAGTGACGAAGAAATAAAATTAATTCTTGATGCTCTTATCGATCTTGCAAACGGTAATTTTATGGGTAACGAAGTTTCTTCTAAGTTTACCAAAATAAACATTGCAGAACTTTCAAGTCTTGAAAATGCAATAAATGAAGTTGTAAGAACAGCAAAAGAAAATCACAGCCTTAACATTTCTCAGGCAGATATAGATGCAATTATAAACAAAGCGAACAATCTTGATACAAACAATTATATTGTCCATGGAGATTTTGACTGGGGTGATATTCATGAACGAATCGGAGAAGAAAACAGAGGTTATTTACGTGAAATTCTCGGTACTGATGAACATGCAACAGAATACAGTCTTTATGCCGTACAAATTGCAAGAATGATAAAAGAAGCTGCAAAAGACAGTCCGGATGCAGATAAAATAAATTATGCACTTAAAGATTTTGTGAAAAAATTCAATCGTGAAACCATCAGCAACAATATGGACAGTTTCAAGATGATGGAAGATGCTGCTACAACCAGAATTAAAGACGGATATGCAGCAAAAGACTTTAATACGGCATTGGCACTTGCTATTGCTCAGGCAGAATACAAATCGGGAAAACCGATACAAAACAAAAAAGAAATTATTGATACCGTATATAAATCAATCACAGAACCCGGCATGGTAAAAATGTCTATGATAATGACAGCTTTGGCAGCAGTTTGCGGTATTCCAACCGTATATTACGGTGATGAAGTCGGTATGAGCGGATATGAAGAAAAAACAAAGAACGTTTATCTGCAGGACAGAAATGTTTATCCGCACTCTGAACTGGAAGACAAAGACTCAAAAATGGGTAAATTAAGAAATAAATATAAAAATGACATAATGTCTTCCTTAGAAGCAAAAAGAAATGAAGAAACCGTTGCTCTCAGAAATGGTACACCGTACATGCTTGAGATTCAGGCTGACGGAAAAACCAGAGATGAGGTTATGCAACGTTTAGGTCAAATCTGGGCAATATATGGTTCCAAAATTTATCCGGAAGGTTCAAAAGAACGCAAAGAACTTGAAAATGAAGAAAAACAACTATTACTTAATAAAGCAAAATTTGCATTTATGATGCAAAATGCAGATGGCAATATGACTGTTTCCGTATTCAATTCAAACGGAATTTTCCACGATAACAGGGTTAACTATCTGAAAGAACACGGGCTTAATACCGAAAAAGATATTGTTGATTTTGAAAAGAAAAATAACGTACAAATTAATCGTGATAATCCTTATATCCCGATACAAGAACGTTCCGAACTGGATGCGATTCTTCTTAGCGCAGGCATAGCGCTTCCTCTCGGAACCTGTTTCATGAATGCTAACGGCAAAGATAAGCTGGAATACATTGTAGAAAAAGTCGGTGACAGACTTGGAATTGTCAGAAAAGATGGCAAAAAAATTGTTATGGACGGTTTGACAGCGAAAAACGGTGTTATGATTCTGAAAAGATTTATACCTTCTTTCAGAGGACATTCAAATGCAGGTTTCTGCAACAATAAATATTATTTCTGTTCAAATCCTTATAAAAAACAGGAATTAAAAGAAGAAGGCAAAAAATTATCAATCATTTCAAGATAACTCTATTTCAATACTTTTCTTCAATCGCTTAAAACTTTATAGTATACTTTAAGCATGAAGGAATTGGATTTTATAAAAGCTATTTCGCAGGAAATCGGAGATGAATTTATAGGAGATGACTGTGCTTATATAAAAGACCTGGGTATTGTTATAAGTCAGGATAGCCTTGTTGAAAATATTCACTTCAGACGGGATTGGTATTCCTCGTTTCAACTCGGATATAAGTCAGCAGCCGTTAATATAAGTGATATTTTGGCATCGGGGGCTATGCCTGCATATATGTCAATTGCACTATCACTTACCAATGATATTGACGATAACTTTATAAAAGAATTCTATCGGGGAGCAAAATCCGTATCAAAAAATATTAAAATTACAGGTGGTGATATTACGGGTTCCAAACAAGGATTAATGATATCAATAACAGCCATAGGAAAGACAACGGGAAGAAATATCTCCTCAAGAAAAAATGCATTACCGGGTTATGCAATAATAACTAAAGGAATGCACGGTTCAAGTGCAGCAGGGCTTAATGAGCTTTTGACCGGAGGAAATAATAAGGCTCTTATTCTCTCTCATATATCACCGGTTTTGGAATTTGATTTTTCAAAAGAAATTTCTGAAAATGTTAAAGAAAAATATGCAATGATGGACAGTTCGGATGGTTTAGCTGATGCCTTATTTAAAATTGCCGAAGCCGGCAATGTTACTGCCGAAATTGATTATAATTCGGTTCCGCATTTGGATTGCGTTACAAAAGAGCAGGTGTTATATGGCGGTGAGGACTATAAACTTGTAGCCTGTGTTCCTGAAAATGCTCTCCAAAAAATTAACAACTATGTAAAAATCGGTAAAATTAAAGAATTTGACGGTTCAAGAGTCAGGATAAATGATTTTGTTATAAATGATTATGACAGCATAAAATCATTTAATCATTTTTCTGGTTAGCAGAATAAAATATTTTTACTGATACAATTTAATAAAAAGAGGTAAGAGAATTGCAAGATTTTTCAATTATAATAACAGCCGGCGGTACATCTTCAAGATACGGAAAAACAAACAAGCTGCTTGAAAAAATTAATGGCAAAACGGTTATTGAGCATACAGTATCAAAATTTATCGGTTTTAAAAATGTCAGAGAAATAATAATTCCGGCAAATGCGTCAATTATTAGTGAATTGGAACAAATATTTAATCAGCCGCAAATTAAAATAATTGAGGGCGGAGCGACTCGGCAGAAATCAGTCTATAAAGGATTACAGAAGGTAACTTGTGATTACGTTCTTATACATGATGGTGCAAGACCGCTTATATCAACAGATATTATACAAAAATGTTTTCTTGAAACATCAGAAAAAAATGCAATATCCGTAATGACAAAAACTACAGATACAATTAAAGAAGTTGACGAAAGCGGTAAAATAATCAGAACAATAGACCGTTCAAAGTTATATAATACACAAACACCTCAGGGCTTTAAAACATCAGTAATAAAAGAAGTGCATGAAAAATTAAAAACGGAAAATTATACGGATGATTGTTCCATGCTTGAAGAACTCGGAATTCCTGTCTTTATAGTTGAAGGTGAGTACACCAATATTAAAATTACAACAAAAAGTGATTTGGATTTTGCTAAAATCTATATTTAATCGCTTTTGCTAATCAGAAAGTTTAATTTTAAAAATTTTTAGCCGAAAAAGATTACTCTTTTTCTGTTATTTTGATATGAAAAATTTTTATCACAAGGTTTAATAGATAACTGCATTAATGCAATTTATATTGTCATTGAGGCGGCTTATATGCAAAACAAATTAAAGTATTTAATACCGGTTATAATAATTATATTTAGCAATGCAGCATTTGCTCTTACAAACAATGAATTGCTGAATAACATTGAAAATGATATTTTTGGCTATGACTTTTCAAAAGACAGTACACAAAATCGTGTATCAAGAATTGAAAAAACAATCTACGGTAAAGCAAAAAGCGGAGATTTAAATAAGAGAATATCTACCCTCTCCGGAGATATTAGTGCCGATGTGATTGGCTTGGAGATAGAACCTGTACGGGATACATTTTTGGCAATGGAAGAAGCTGAGGAAGATAGCAGTGTTAACTATCCCGTAGTAAATGAAATAGAACAGAAACTTTTTAATAAGACATACAAAAACAGGGATTTCCATACCCGTATTGTAACTATTGAAAAAAAATTATTCGGAAAAATTTATGATGTTGATGATTATCCGACAAGATTAGACCGTATAAAAGCTAAAATAATGCCGGAAACAGTTGCCAATAAGGAGAAATTTGAAAACGAATATCACGACTATGATTATGCGCAAAGTTTTAATCAACCCCGAAAAAATGCTTTTAACGGTTTTAGAATACCGTTCGGTCAAAAAAACTATACACGGCATTATGCTAATTATGGTGATTATGACAACATCACTGATTCTGTTATGCCGGGGGATAATTTGAGTGATGACCTTTCCCAAATGGAATATGATATGTTTGGTACAGAATTTTCAAATGAAGATGCACAGACAAGACTCAAAAGATTAAACAGTGCTAATAAGGCAAAAAAATCAAAACCAAAATATGATTCTCAAAAATTCAGCCAGCACATGTCCACAGCAATGGAAATCGGTGCAATGATTTTAATGATACTGGCTATGGTCCTGTAATAATTGTACTGTTTGCCGAAAAATCAGGTTCTTTCTTATCATTCTTGTTTGTTTGCTTTATTTTTTACACTCAATCGTTTTTCTGATATAATTTTTCATGTCGTGAAGCAGCAATAAGAGAGTAAACATGGAAAGATTTGTAGGACTTATCGGAATTGTAGTTATATTTTTGATAGCTTTTTTAATGTCCAATAATAAAAAAGCAATTAATTACCGAACAATAATTATCGGGTTTATACTACAGATATTTCTTGCATTGTTTATATTCAAATTTCCTATCGGTACAAAAATTTTCCTTGTTATAGGCAGATTTATTGAAAAAATTCTTGATTTTGCTTTGGAAGGCGGTACTTTTGTATTCGGACCGTTATTGCAAAATGCCAAAATTTCAGAAATATTCGGAGATAATAATGCCAGCATATTTGCTTTGCAGCTTATTTGTTCAACTATATTTATGATGGTGCTTGTGAATATACTATATCACTACGGCATAATGCAAAGGGTAGTTACCGTTTTGGGAAAAGCAATGAATAAAATAATGAGAGTATCCGGTGCAGAAGCTCTCTCCAATGTTGCAAGTGCTTTTGTCGGAAATATCGTGGCTCAGATTATGATTAAGCCTTATCTGGAAAAGTTAACCCGTTCCGAATTACTTGCCTCTCTGTCGGGCAGCCTTGCATGTATATCAGGTTCGCTTATGCCGATTTATATCGGTATGGGTATTCCTGCGCAATATATACTTGCATCTTCTGTTATGGCTGTTCCTGGTGCTTTGATACTTGCAAAAATTATTTATCCGGAAACCGGTGAGCCTGAAACTCGTGATAATATAAAACTATCCCGCAAAAGAACATACACAAACGTGTTTGAGGCTATATCAAGCGGAGCCAGTGACGGAATCAAGGTTGCAATAAATATTGTTGCTATGCTTTTGGCTTTAGTTGCGCTGGTAGCATTCATTGACTGGACACTAAAAATAGGCGGCAGCTTTATTTATTCACATATTCCCGGTTGTACTCATTTTGGATTTTTAAATCATCTGTCTATGAGTTATATTTTAGGCAAAATATTTATGTGGTTTGCTCTTATTCTTGGTGTCCCGTTTAAAGATGCTTCCGTAGTAGGTTCACTTATGGGTACAAAAATCGTTTTAAATGAAATGGTTGCTTATGTAAATCTTACAAACATAGCTTCCACTTTAACCCCGAAAAGCTTTATGATAGCATCATTTGCATTATGCAGTTTCGGCAACTTCGGTTCTATTGCAATGCAGATTGGCGGTATCGGCGAACTTGCACCTAATCAGAGAAAAAATATTGCCAGATTGAGTTTAAGAGCATTAATTTGCGGAACTCTCAGTTGTTATCTTTCTGCTGCAATAGTCGGATTATTCATGTAATATTTCGTTCTCAATACTGAGATTAATATTAATGAGATTAGATAACTTATCGGACATAAGATTCAGCATATTTATATAATCATTTCGTTCGGAACTTAATTTTTTTATACCCTCACAATCCATTCCAAAATATTCACCACGAAATTCTCTGTCTTGGCAGGAAGATTTTGTCATTTTTACCAGTGTATTTAAATAATATAACTCATCAAATGCTTTATCATGCACAAAGCAAACATTTTTACGACTGCCGTTCATAATAATGCCTCCGTATTTTTAAAATTATCGTAAATTCAGCTATTCTATTTTAAGTATATAACGTAACGAAAAAAGTGTATTAATATATTTTCCAATATGCTAAAACAACATGCCAAATTATTGCTTAAAGGTGATAAATGCATTAAGATATTGTATCAATTCATTAAAATCAATATTTTTGCCGCTGTTTTGACGATTTTTCAGATATTCGTCAATAGTATTAAGAATCTCTATAAAAATGGATTCGGAAATACTGTTTGAATAAAAATCATCATAAACATTTAATATATATGCGTAGGTGTCTTCTCCGTCGTGACGTTTAATATTAATCAAAGCTTTTTTAATTTCCTCATTGTTAATATCAAGGTTTAAAATATTGTAATACAATTCAGAAGCACGTTTAATATTTTTCATAACAATTGCAGGCTTTATGTATTGTTTCATTGTTTCAAAATAATTTACAAAATTTTCGTAAAGCCGTTCTTCATCATATTGTTTAAAATTAAACTTTGTAATAAAAAAGTCCTTGAGAAATCTGGTCAAATCATTTTTGTTGACTTTGTATGATTCCTTAATTTCTTCCCAAGCCGGCAAAACCTTATTTTCTGCCATATAATCATCAATTAAAGCTAATTGATTTAATTTTCTGCTGCCGGAATTAAGTTTGTAATATAAGTTTCTGTTTGATACCCCTTCTGTTTCCACCAGAGTAACATTAATTTTTTGCAGCATCTTGAAAATGTCTGCTGCACGAAGGTTATCCTCTTTTATTTGTGTCCAGAAGTTGTGTAAAAGCAAAAACATGGGTTTTTGTTTTTCGTGTCCGGAAAGTCTTTCGCCGTTTATAATCTTAACATACAAGTCTGCATCATTTTTTGATAAATGTAATTTTATTTTTGTACTGCTTGTATAAAGATATTTTTTTCTTATTGTTTTTATTGCTTTTTCATTTCTTTCGGTAGTTTTCTTATAACATTCACAAACCGCATGAAGAAGCAAACACAGTGACAAAATTCTGCTTAATCCGTCAACAATAATATACTTACCGGTGTTTCTTTGTTCCAGGAATATAAGTCCCAAATCAATAGAATGAGTAAATTGTTCATCCGCAGTCATAAGATTTAGGAAATTTACCAAATCACGATTATCACACCTTGCATAATCCAAAGCAGATAAATCTAAAGTATTATTTAAAAATTCTAGTAAATTTACAACTCTCATATTTAATCTGTTAAAACAAAGCCGCCGGACGGTACGTTTTTAAGCTTATCACCTTCGATTTTTGCACGAAGGTTTTTAATATATTTGTAAACATAATCTCTAGGCAAATCAAGAAGTTTAGCCAAATCTTTTGCATAAACGGTTTTGCCTATGTTATTAAGAAGATACTCAAAAACCATTTGCTCACGATCGGTTAATGCCTTCTTAAGCACTATTTGTGATTCTTTTGTATTGTTTTCGGGAACTTCTTTTATAATATCTTTTTTTGCAGGAGTTTCTGTCTTTTTGTTGTTTAACACACTCTCCAGCTTCTCATTTATTTTATTATCAGCAGGTATATCAGCTTTTCCTGCCTTTTCCATTATATCGTTTTTAGTAATTGAAAATGGTGTATGTGAGATTTGACGTTCTCTTACAAAAGCACGTTCTGCGATTCTTGAAAAACCGTCATTCAGATTTGCACCTGTGTTTGAGGAAGTACCTTTGGACATTACAATATCAACAACATCATTGGTCGGTTTGGATTCTTCAACAACCTTACCCAATCTTGCCGCAAACTCTTCCAACGTTATTTTCTCCAATGAACTTCTCCATTGTTTTATCTCTTCTTTTGTTAAATAATTAGGCATTAATAAAATCTCCTATGCTAACCTGTGATAGTCTTAATTCCCCATAACGAATTCTATATTTATAATGTACCATAAAACTTTTAAAAAAGTTTAAAATATTTCGCTTTGTAAAAATTTTTTAACTATTTTTTTGTAAATATTTATATAGTTAATTTTCTTGTACAATTCTTCCGGGCAAATGGCTCTGCTGAATTGTACTTAAAAGTGCTTCAGCACTTTGTTTGCTCTTGAATATACCTGCCTGCAAGGTATAATTGCTTGCTCCGAGACATTTTACAATCGGACTTAATCCGCTGCCCGATTCCTGAATTATTTCGTTTGCGGCACGGGCTTGTTCCGCAGATGTATATGTACCGATAAATACTTTATAAACAGTTTCTTTGGTGGGGGCACTTAAAGTTTCTGTCTGATTTACCGGAGCAATATCTGCATATCTGTCATATACTTGTTCTTGTTCTTTTTCTTCATTTTGTGTACTTGTTTCCGGTTGTGACATCAAATCAGAAAAATTCCTGCCCTGGTCTTCGTTCTGAATCATCTCCAGACTGTTCATATCAACTATTTTTTTATCTTCTATTTCGGTCTGTTGTTCTTTATAATCACCAATAGAAGTATCAACTGTCATTACTTTGGAAAGATAATTAAAAATCATAGTACAAATTAAAAGCATTCCAAAAAACGAAACAATAAATATTTTTATTATAGAACCGCCCTTCCCTCGCTCTTTTTTCATATATTTTTTGTAACCGCTTGCCATTTAATTAACTCCCTTTATAAACATTATATAAAAAACAGTTTATTCGTACACACCTCTGACTTTTGCAGAAGCCAAAATAATATCATCCAATTCATCAGCATATCTCTGCATTACTTCTGTAGCAAATGTTTTAATATCTGTTATACCCAGCTCGCTCGTCAATCCGGATACTTTAATCGGAGCACCTTCGGAAAGTATATTTATACCTGTATGTATAAGCACTGAGGTTAAAGATGTTGTTGCTATTGAAACCGTGAGTTTGCCGCCCTCTACCAATAAATCATCTCCGTTCCGTTTTACAAAAACTCCCTTTTCTTCCAGCAGTTCTTTTATTATACACATAAGTAATCGTTGTCTTAGGACTCCTTCTACAAGACCTATTCCAAATTGTTCCGATATAAAACTGAGCATATACTTGCTGTAGATAGGTTCTTTGTTAATAACATCTTCAATATCCACCATTTCAGATAAATCTACTTTGCACTCGCCCATAAATGCAACTATTGCATCACCCTGAATTCCAAAATTTTTGTAAATCCAGTGAGGTGACAGTTGAGAACCTATATATTTAATTTCTTCATTAATAAATTTTGTTTTCATAATTTCTTGAATAACTTTTCTGCTAAATCACGCATATTGTTATTTATAAGTGCCTTTTTTAAATGAGAACAGGACTCACAAACTCCGCAATGTATAGCATCCGAGCTATAGCAACTCCTTACCGATTCAAGCGGAACATTGTTTTTTAATGCAATTTTTACTATATCATCCTTGGAACAATTTATCAAGGGAGCTATTACCTTAGGCTTTTTAATTGTAGATTTTTCAAATACCTTAGTTATACCGGCTCTGAATTCCTCTGTGTTATCAGGAAAAGTGCTTCCCTCATCTTTATTTGCACCAAATATTATATAATCGTAACCGAAAGAATCCGCATATGCTGCAGCAATATTCAGAAACAATCCGTTTCTGTTCGGAACCCACACTTTTTGGGCACTTTCCTCTGTTCCCAGATTTTCAACCGGAATGTCTTCACCGGAAACTAATGCCGTATGTGTTATTCTTTTTAACCAATCAAGTACAATTACCTCATGTCTTACAGAATAATACTCACAAATCTTTTTAGAGCTTTCTATCTCTCTTTGTGCTGATTTTTGACCATAATCAAAGGTCAGAGCAAGTTCTATATTATATTCATTTTTATACGCACCCAATGCCACAAGGGAATCAAGTCCGCCTGAAAGCAATATAATTGAAGAAATTTTGTCTTTGGAATTATTCTTCATACTCCTCCAAAATATTTTTTGCTTCTTCTTTCAGACTATCCGAATAACCGGGAAGAGAAATAACTTCATCCAGTACATCTCTGCCCTGAATATTATATAATGCTATAAGAGCATTCCTCTGAACTTCTTCATCTGTATCGTGAAGTGCACTGTGGATAAGGGAAGAAGCTTCTTCATATTCACTGTTCATTAATGCTTCAATTGCATTTATTCTTACCATAGCAGATGCATCCATTAACGAATCTTTTAAAACTTTTAGAACTCTGTCATTTTTTATATTGATTTTCCCCAAAACTTCTATAATACGTTCCTTTAAGAAAGAAAATTTATCCCAAAAGCCCTGTTTTGCTTCCATAATTGATACCAAAGGCTCTACGGCACTTTTATCACCTATTAATCCTAGAGCAAAAGCTGCAGACTCTTTGACGTAAACCGATTTTTCTTCTTCATCTTTTACTACATCAATCAGCGGTGCTACTGCATATCTGTCACCTATTCGTCCGAGTGCATCAGCACAAGCCAGTCTGATTTTATAATTTTCACTTTTGTTATTCAGACAAAATAATAATGCTCCGACACTTGAAGCATCTTTATAGTTTGATATCGATTTGGTACAAAGTACACGGTAATTTATACAATCATCGTCATCACTGATTTCAATAACTTTACCCAAAAGTGTATCTACTAATATTGCCAAAGTTGATTCGGATTTGTGTGAATCTGCCAGACGAACAATTCCTGATAAAATCTCAAAATCTTTAACATTTTTTAGCAGATAGTTATATATTTCAACTATCTCATCAAGTTCATAAAACTCCTCTAAAGCGGCAAGATGCTTTAAAACATCCTGAGGTGCTTCGGTTTCAAAGCCACATTTGCTGATTATTTCATCAAAATTCAACACTGTTTTCACCACATTTAAAACATACAATAAACAGTCGCTCAAAGCAATAAAATAAACATATTTAAGATATTTACAAACTTATTTTGTTTACAAAACTTAACAATCAACAACAAAAAAGTCAATTTTTTGAAATGAAAAAACTTTATATATACATAAGAGTATTTTTTTAAGGAGCTATGATGAAAGAAGAAGAACTCAATGCGACTATGTCGGTAATATCAGATCCTATAAATAACGTCTATAAACTCGACAGTAGAGATGCTATTGAAGAAATCAGGCGCATATGCAGAATTTTCGATATTGCAGAAAGTCAAGGCAACAAGCACAAAATGCTTTCAATCAAAAATTTAGCCACATTCAGGCTTGTTCTGAGTAACAACTAAGAATGTGTAAAATATATGTAAAGTCCTGTGTAAACAGGGCTTTTTTGTTTGTTTAATTTTAAAAACTCTTTTTGAAGTATAATTATAGACATGACACGAGAATTTGATTTTTATATTGTACCGACACCAATCGGTAATATATCTGACATTACTCTAAGAGCTGTTGATATACTTAAACAGGTTGACATGATTGCCTGTGAAGATACCAGAACAACACAAAAACTGCTTAATCATTATGATATAAAAACAAAGTGTATTTCTTATCATAAATATAATGAACGTGAAAGAACCGAGTTTTTTCTCAACGAACTTAGAAATGGAAAAAAAATAGCACTTGTATCAGATGCGGGAACTCCTATGATATGTGATCCCGGCAGTATTATTGTTAAAGAACTGTATAAAAACGGTTTTTCTGTAACTTCGCTGCCCGGTGCTTGTGCTGTTACGACGTTTTTATCTCAGCTTCCTGATGCTGTTGAGGAATTTACTTTTGTTGGATTTATTTCAAAAAGCGAAACTCAGATTAAAGAACTCGTCAAAAAATATTCGGGACAAAATGTTGTCTTTTATGATTCTCCCGAGCGGATTCTAAAAACACTGAAAACAATAAAAGATACAAGAGGAAATATTAAAGCCGCAATCGGCAGAGAACTTTCAAAGCTCTTTGAGGAAGTTAAATCAGGGTTAATCTCTGACTTGCTTGATTATTATAAAGACGGAATTAAAGGTGAGATAGTCTGCATTTTATATGCTGATGAAGCACAACAAGATGCTGATATTAATTACAAAATAGAAGAACTGCGGGCAAAAGGTTTCAGTGATAAAGATATTTCTGTAATACTTTCTACACTTTTTAAAATAAATAAAAACGATATTTATAAAAAAGTTCTGAAATCATAACCGCTATTTTAATAAAGAAAATAATTTTTCTATAGCTTTTTTAACTTCAGTTGATGTTCGTTCTTTGCCTGACACATATATTGCATTGTCGTACATGCTTTTAAACGGCTCTACCGTGCCGTGTTCATTAGTTTCAGGCTTGAGTGTCTGCCTTAAAGTATTTATTTCTTTTTCTGTTAAAGAACCGTTAGCCGTATTTATAAACTCGGAATCGTGTATATACATATCGGTATAAGCATATCTCGTGGCAAGTAATTCATTAATTTCGGCATTTTTTGATGGCGATACAGAAGCATTCTTATATAATTCTATTTGCCTGGAAATATTTGCGGCTTTGCGAAAGCCATATATAATCTCCTTTTTGCCGTTAAAATTAATGTTGTTGATTCTCAAATCCATAGTACACAATCCTTTTTTGAAATTAATATATACCGAAATACTCTGAATGTAAATATTTACGGGTTATATATTTTCGTGCATTTTACAATAAATTTATTTTTTCTTATTTTTGATATATGTTTTTTTAATCTTAGTATATATAAAGTATTGTGTATATTTCTAAAATATTATATAATGCATTATATAATAGGAGAAAATGAGTATGTTACCGATTATAACAGAAGAAATATCAACTGAAATATTTACTGAAGCATTTCAGGACGTACAATCTTGGCGCAAAAATATGGTTCAGTATATGAAAGAAGAAAATCCCGAAATAAATTCCGCAATACTTGAAGTTGCAAAGTATGATGAAAATATTGACTTAAAAGCTGTTGCATTGGGTGCATATCTGTCATACAGACTTCTTGAAGTTGCAACAGAAAACGAAGGTGTAACCCTCGAATCATAGTTTTAAACTTTTGCACTGTTAAGCCATTCACGTGTTTTTATGCGAATCTCTTTGTCTATTTCAAAAATCTCATCCATAGACGGATTTTTGATATTGTTGTGTTTTGACATTTGATATTCAACCGCTTCAACAATCTCAAATAATTTTATTTCGCCTGCAAGAAACTCAAATACTGCTTCTTCATTTGCAGCATTCAGACATACTGTTGCAGAACCTCCGCTTATTCCGGCCTGATAAGCAAGGTCTAAAGCTTTAAATTTATCACGGTTAGGTTCTTCAAAATCAAGTCTTGCAATTTCTGCGAAGCTGAAGCTATGAGATTTTATTCCCTCAAATCTTTCAGGGTAGGTTATTGCATACTGAATCGGAATGTGCATGCTCGGAAGCCCCAGTTGAGCTATTACACTTCCGTCAACATATTCTATTGCCGAATGTACAATACTTTGAGGGTGTACAACTACTTTTATTTTGTCATAATCCATGCTGAAAAGATGGTGTGCTTCAATTACTTCCAGACCTTTATTCATTAATGTTGCACTATCAACGGTTATTTTTTTGCCCATATTCCATCGGGGGTGTGCTAATGCCTGTTCTACCGTAGCATTTTTCATGTCAATTACGGATTTACGTAAAAAAGGTCCGCCTGAAGCCGTAATGATTAAATTTTCAACCTGTGAAATATCTTTTATGCATTGATGAATTGCACAGTGTTCGCTGTCCACCGGAATTATTTTGACTCCGTACTCTTTTGCAAGAGGCATGACAATATCTCCTGCCATTACAAGAGTTTCTTTATTTGCCAGTGCTATGTTGATACCGTTTTTTATTGCGGTAATTGTTGGTCTTAAACCGATTTTTCCTGAAACGGCAACCAAAATAATATCATTTTCTTTGATTGAGCATATTTCTTCCAAAGATAAAACTTTTGCTCCCGTAATACTTTGTGAATCTTCAGCATAAGCATATTTAGGGTGATATTTTTTTATTTGTTCGTTTAACAAATCCGTATTGCCGCCGGCTGTCAGGGCTATAATTTCAAATCTGTCCTGTAATTTATCAATAACTTCAAGTGCCTGCCTGCCTATTGAACCTGTTGAACCCAGTATGCTAATTCTTTTTTTCATATTTATCTCTCATGTTAAGTACAATTTATATTATACACCGACAAAATAAACGGTTAAGATTATGTTTAAAATTTTTCTGATATTAAGGTTATATAAATATTTTCAATAAAATGAAAAATTTATACTATACTAAATTTGTTATTGAATATTATATGGAGGAAGAGAATGTCAATGATATTAACAGAAAAACAAAATATACATCCTTCAGCAGTGATTCATCCTACAGCGGCAATCGGTGAAGGAGTTACTATAGGACCAAATGTTGTAATAGGTGAAGGTGTAAAAATAGGCAACGGAACAAGAATAATTGCAAATGCTTATATTGAGTATGCTGAAATTGGTGAAAGATGTACGATATCACCTTTTTCCACAATCGGCTCCGAACCTCAGGATTTGGGTTACAGAGGCGAACCGACAAAGGTTGTTATTGGTAATGAAACTATTATTAAAGAAAATGTAACTATTCACAGAGGTGCAGCATGCGGTGATTTTACCACAAGAATAGGAAATAAATGTCTGTTGATGGTAGGCTCCCATATTGCACATAATTGTGTTTTGGCAGATCAGGTTATACTGGCAAACCTTGTTACACTCGGCGGACATGTTCATGTCGGATTTGGTGCTTTTGTAGGTGGCATGAGTGTATTCCATCAAAACATCAGAATTGGTGATATGGCGATAATTAGCGGTTTCTCAGCTTCACGTCAGGATATTCTGCCGTACTCAAAAGGTGAAGGCAGGCCGCCTGTTCCGAGAGGATTAAATGTTATTGCAATGAAACGCAGAGGTGTTCCGCAAGAAATCAGAACTGCGACAAATGAAGCATTTAAACTTTTAATTTCTGAGGAATATAATACTTCACAGGCTATCGAAAAAATTAAAGCAGAGATTCCTATGAATGAATATATTGAAAATATGATTGATTTTATACAAACATCAAAAAGAGGTGTTCTGTTAAAATCACATAAATCAGGATATCAATCATTGGATGCTGAAGAATAACAGAAAATAACTTAAATCAAGTAAAACCGACAGCATGAGCTGCCGGTTTTATTTTAAGAAAAAGCTAAATTTTAAGATTTGTAAATATTTATATAAAATAAAAAAAATCTTATATTGACATTAAAAATTGATGTAATATGATAATTTTTGTCGGCGAGGAAACCGCCGGTACAGACAGGTGCCAAAAAGGGATAGAAATAGTGCAAGCACTGTTTCCTAAAAAATAAAACCTCAAACTATCAAAGGCACATCTTGATGAAGATTTAAGTATTCGAGAGTCGGTACAAACATAAACCCGAATTTTTAAACTTTGATAAATAGCAATCAGGTTAGAAAAATTATAAGAGTGGCGAAAGTCGCTTTTGTCTGAACCTTGACAATAGAATAGTGAACGATAGACAATCTATCAAAAGACGAAACAAAACTTGTTAATTCGAAAAAGAATGAACGGACAATAACAATGAGTCAAATTTCTGCAGTGATGCAGAATGAAGATAAACTTTTCTGA
>JAEEHV010000077.1 GCA_016280955.1 Candidatus Gastranaerophilales bacterium
AAGTTTTTCGAAAACAGCATATATAGGATCTCCGCCGTTGTTGAATCTCATTTGTCTGTCTTTTTTGTTAAGATAATAAAACTGAAAGTCAGAAGGAATTTCGATTGCTCCGGTCGGTTTTTTATTTCTTTCTATTGCATCGTATAAAGCTGTCATTTTTAATAATCTCTCTTTTAATATCTCTTACATATATATAAAGTATATGAGATTCAAAAAATTGCCTTTTTGGTTGCCGAATATTAAGAAATGTTAAGACGAATTTTTAAGGTTTAACAATCATAAATGATTTTAATGCTCTGCCGGTATCACCGGAATCCTGAGTTGAGATAACATTTATTTTTTTGTAATTAAGTGAAGTAGAACTTCCGCCGTCGAATGCCATTGCTGTATCAAGTTCGTACTGTTTGCACAAATCTCTTGCCTCAAAAATATCCATTGGGTGTTCATTTGTCACAATAAAAATATGAACCTGCTGATCGCCCTTTGGTAATGTTTTTATACCGATTAAAGTTCTCGGTGTTTTATGCAGCACAGATGCCGACTCACGTACAATATTTCCTTCTTTATCTTTAGCAATAAAAAATTCTTCTTCCAGTCTAAGATTCGGCAGCAACTGCGGACCGCCCTGACCTGAAGTTACTATCGTACACATAAAATCTACACTTGCATTGTGTTGTGCAATTTCATATTTTAGTTTACTGTCACAATCAAGAATTCTGAATTCGGTTCTGTTCAGAATTTTCTGCATATTTCTTCTAAGAACCGGATTTATCATCATGTTTTCATTAAAAATAGGATCTTCGACTGTTTGTGAATTATTAACTATATATGATATTGTTTTTTGGTTATTCGGATCAAAAAAACCGGCATTAATAGTAAGCAGCGAACCGGAATTTAAGTGAGCCTCTTTGTTGGTAATCAGGTTTTGGGAAGATATAAAACTAATTTGTTTTTTAATTTTATTTCCTGATAAAACAAAATGATAAATTCCGTCATTATACTCCATATCAATAGGTGAAGCATATGCTGAACCGATTATAAATATTAAAGTATATAATAAAACTGCTATTTTTTTCATTTTACAACTCCTTTGTTTTATAAAAAGCGACTATAGCAAACGAGAATGCTATCGGCGGAAATGCCGCAGATATTATAGGAAGTAAAATACCTTTTTCTGCAAGCAAATCAAAAAACGGTAATGTAATATAATATAAAAATATACATGCAATAGCAATTGTAAACCCGACAAGACGTTGTTCTCTGGGCTTACTGAAACCGAGCAAACATCCCATTATTGCAAGCAACACACATACAAACGGATGCAGAAAACGTTGATAATACTTATTCAGCATTAGCCTGTAGTCTTCATCCAGTCCTTCCTGTTTCAATAATTTTATATAATATTTTAAATCTTTGTTATTAATCTCTCTGTCACGTTTCGTGGAATTCAGCATTATAGTATATGCCCCGTCTGCTTCCCGACCACTAAGAACTTCTACCGACGGTAGACTTCTAATATCATGGAAAATTCCGTTTTCATCAATGTTATATGACGTTACATCTTCAAGTCTCCAACATGATTTTCCGCCGCAATCTTTAATATAGTATCCTTTTGCACCTACAAGGATATTTGAAACCCCATGAAGATCGTCATATATCTGTCTTGCAAAATTCATAACAATAACTCCGTCCATCTCACCATTAAAATACCTTGATACAATAACAGCCTGATTCGGATACTGGTTCTCATCTTTTTTAGTATATATATATTGAGTTAATGCCTGACCGCCTTTAATCTCAATGAGTTTTTGGCAGCAATACGGAATCCATTTATCGTATGTTACAAAGCATAGATAAGTAAATATTAAACTTAATACAAGCAGCGGTGCCAGAATTCTGCGAAATGACATCCCTACAGCCCGGAATATAGTAAGCTCTGAATCTTTACTTAGTTTATCAAATGTAAACAATGAGCCAAGCAATAATCCTACAGGGAAAGCTTTTCCGAGGATTTTGGGAAGTTCATACACAAGCACCAAAACTCCTGTTTTGACGGTGTACTCACCCTCTAATATTTTCTTAATTGTATTTAGTAGCATTTCCGGTGCTATCCATACTATTGTAAACAAAAGAATTGCAACAACAGTTGTAACCAACACCTGCTTAAAAATATATCTGTCATATACGGTAAAAAGTTTTTTCATTTACAGCTGGAAGTCCTTTCCTAAATAGAATTCTTTTGCAACAGGATCTTCCGCAACATCCTTGCTATTTCCTTCAATTTTAATTTTACCGTCAAATATTACATAAGCCCTGTCAGTAATAGACAATGTAGCCTTAGGGTTGTGGTCTGTTATTAAAACACCGAGACCTTTTTCTTCAGAGATTTTTCTGATATTTGATTTAATATCGCCAATTGCAATCGGATCAATTCCGGCAAAAGGTTCATCAAGAAGCATAAAATCGGGGCTTGCAGCAAGTGCTCTTGCAATTTCAACACGACGTCTTTCACCACCGGAAAGTGATACTGCCTGATATTTTCTTAACCTTTCTACACCAAACTCATTAAGTAATTCTTCCAGCTTAGCCCTCTTTTCATTAACCGTTAATTTATCATTCATCTCAAGAACAAGTTTAATGTTATCTTCTACCGTCAGTTTTCTGAAAATAGAATTTTCCTGCGGCAGATAGCCGATTCCTGCCTTTGCTCTTTTGTTCATAGGCCAGCTTGTAATATCTTTTCCGTCAATATATACCGTTCCGGAATTTGGTTTTACCAATCCGACAATCATGTAAAATGTAGTCGTTTTACCGGCACCGTTAGGACCTAAAAGACAAACTACTTCTTTTTTGTCCATATAAAATGTTACGTCATTTACAACACTTCTGTCACCGTATATTTTAATTAAATTATTAGCCTCTATTCTCATTAAAAATCCCCACAATATCTATTTTACAATGATACTACAAAATAAACCGATAATAAATTGTAAAGTTTTGTTACAAACATTTAGCAAAAAAGTCAATTTCCGAGAAGCAAAATACTTTATATATGTGTAAGGTTAAAATTAGGTTAATTAAATACAAGTCATTGTAGGAGGTTCACTATGAGCGGTGGTCAAAGCATATCACCATTAGGAAATATCGGATTGGGCGGCAGCGGAATGTACAGCTCATATGATCCTGCGATGATGGCTATGATGAGCGGATATAACAGCGGCGGATATGGTTCCTACGGTAATTACGGAATGGGAATGGGCATGATGGGTATGATGGGTATGCCTGATTCCGTTATTAATCAGCAAATGGAAATGATTAAAAAAATGTATGAAACTCAGCATCAGATTGAAACGCAAAGATTACAGCAGGCAACTGATATGCACGCATTAACTCAGCAGGCTGAAGTTTATAATCTGTCAGCTCACGATAATGCATTTTTCCAGAAAGCAATGTTAGACGGATATGTTCAAAAGGGCATAAGAGAAATCTACGATGCAATCAGAGAAGGAAACAGCAAATACGCATTACAAAAATTTTATCAGTTAAAGCAAGGTATTTTGGTAAACTACAGTGATTATTTTAATTCTGAGCAGGGACAGAAAAATACAAGAGAAAACTTAGACAGATTAATACAGCTTTTATATACAAAAATCGCAGGCGGATACGATCCGAAAAATCCTGCACCGGATATGATTAATGACATTCAGCAATACAGTGAATCGCCGGTAAAACAAGGATTCAACATGGCATTCCTGGGCGAACACGGTCATAACGACATATATGGCGATCAGGTATTAAATCAGATGTTCGGAAGACACATTAATGATGCCGGCAGCAAACACAGAGCACAACAGGTCGGAGCATTGGGCGCACATATTACGGAAGGTGCTTTGGCAACAGGTGTAGGTGCAGCAGGCGCTACAGCAGCCGGTGGTGTAGCTTACGGTCTTACTAAAGGAATAGCTGCTCTGTTCGGTCAAGCTAAAAGAGTTAAATTCAGCGGAAAAGTTGCAGGAGCAGTTGCCGGATTAGGAGCATTACTCGGACTTGGAGCTGATATCTGGTGGCAATTTACAAGATAATAAAAAATCCTTTCTGTTTAACTTAATATAAAAACCCTTCTTTAAAAAGAAGGGTTAATTTTTTAATACTATTTTATTTTTTGAATAAATGACAAACAATCACAAACTGTGATAGAATGTTTCATAATCAAAAGGAACTTATAAATATGAAGTCAAAAGAAGAAGTAGTAAAAGAGATGCAGCTCGTCGTTGAACAGATGAGATTGGATGATATAGAAGAAAATCCTGACTGCGAACACGAATTTTTTACCTGTAATGCCTGCGGAGCGGTAAAAGATTTGGCAGGTTCGGTTCAGTACGGAATGTATCGTTTGTGTAATGATTGTGTTTTGCTGGCAGAAGTCGGCTTTGAACTTGGGCAAATTAAAGATATTCAAGAATTAATTGATGCTATGGAAGATAAACGTCTTGAAGCAGACTGCGAATTTATCAAAGAAGAAGAAAAAAGAAAACAGGCATTAGACAATGCCGAACTTAATTAAACCTTAAACGATACTGTTGAATATTCGGGAAATACATATTCTCTGACAAATCCGTTACTGTCAGTATTTACTTTATCAAGTATATCTTTTGCCTGAATATATGAAAGGCCGTATTCGTCAGCTATTTGATACGGGCTCATGGTTCTGTGCATACCATTCCTTTTCAGTTCAGTAATTATCGTACTCGAGTTCTTCGGTAATGTATATTTTTTTATTTCTGTCTTTATGTTTTTTAGGGCATCCGTTTGACGAAGTTCGGTTTTAACAGTCTGAATCGTTGTATTTGCAGCATCCTGACGGATTTTATTTTCAGCATCTTGAACATCTTCTTCTGTTCTGTTAATTCTTGTAAAATTACTCTTAATATCAGATAATGCACGTCTTGTTATCTGGTTTCTTTCAGTATTTACCTTTTTTCTTCTGCTTCGTCATTTGCATCTTTGCTGCTTTTTGCATAGGAATTTAATGCAGATCTCATATCTGCTAACATCTGATGTGATACACTTTTTAATGAACCGGCACTATCAGTCATTAACCTTCACCCCTAATGCAATTTATCTGGCAATATTATAAGTCTAAATAAAAATATTTAAACCTTATTTTATAAATTATTAATAAATAATTAAAATTTAACGAAAAAATGTAAAATTAAATTCGTTTGATATAGAATTATAAAAGAACTACACAAACGAGGTACAAATTATGTGGGATTATTCGGAGAAAGTTTTGGATCACTACAGAAACCCGAGGAATGTCGGCAAGATTGATAATGCAGACCTGATAGGAGAAGCCGGCTCGCTTGCCTGCGGTGATTCACTTAAATTATATTTAAAATTAGACGGCAATAAAATTGCAGATGCAAAATTTCAGACTTTTGGATGCGGTTCAGCAGTAGCATCATCAAGTATATTAACCGAAATGATTATCGGAAAAACTCTTGATGAAGCAAAAAAGATTACAAATAAAGATATAGCAGAAGAGCTTGGCGGACTTCCGCAAGAAAAAATGCACTGTTCTGTTATGGGACACGAAGCTCTTGAAGATGCACTAAAAAAATACTATGGGGGTAAGTATGAAGAAAATACTCCTGTTGAAACATCTGACAAAATAGTTTGTACCTGTTTTAACGTAACAGAAAACCAAATCTGGGAAGCTATAAAAATTAATAATCTCAAAACGGTTGAAGAAGTTACAAACTACACAAAAGCAGGCGGTGCGTGCGGAAGATGCAAAGGATTAATCAAAGATATTATTGACACATATTATAAGGGATTAAATAAAGCTGAAATCAAAGAACCCTTAACAGCTACTCAAAAAATTCTGAAAATAAGCAAAGTTATTGAGCAGCAAATTTCTCCCGAGCTTCAAAAAGACGGCGGAGATATTGAATTAATAGATATTGACGGAAATAAAGTAAAAGTAAAATTAACCGGAATGTGTCAGGGATGCAAAAATGCCCAAATGACACTCAAGAGCTTTGTTGAATCAATTTTGAGAGATAAAGTAGATACAAATATAGAAGTAGAACAGGTTTAGGAGAGATTAATGTTTAAAATCCGTAATATTTACATGAATCCCTCCGGAACATATGCTATGACAAAAGGAACGGAAAATCTTTACAGAGTATATAAAAATCCTAAAGCCAGAGATTTATTCATAAAAGCACAAAGAGCTGAAACAATTGAAAAACGAAAAAAATTATTTGATGAAATGGGAGAATACGAAATTATTAATGAAACTCCCAAAACACACCGCAGCAACAGAATTAAACAATTTTTGAAAGGACTTTTTAATGTATATTAATCCTATAAATAACCAAACATTTGAAGCAAAGAAATTCAGATTGATTGTCGATGATCAGATATATACACGTGTTGGCACCATGATGACAAACTTTAAAACAACAGGAAAATACGTCAGAGAATATAGCAATCCTAAAGCTGAAAAATTATATAAAAAAGCTCAACAAACAAGAGATATGGAAGAAAAAATCCAATTATATGACCAAATGGGACACTATGAACTAAAACGTTTAAACATAAAAGAACGATTACATAATACTATCAATAAATTATTAATGGATTATTTGTTTTAGCATTAAAGAGGTAAAATTTAGATGATATATTTAGACAACAACGCAACAACCGCAATCGATAAAACTGTTTTGGAAGATATGTTACCATACCTGAGTGGTGAGTACGCAAATCCTTCAAGTATGTATGATTTTGCAAAAAAGCCTGCCGCTGCAATAAGAGAAGCAAGGGCAAAAATGCGTGATTTCTTTGGTGCAAAAGATGAAAAAGAAATATTTTTTACTTCCTGCGGTTCTGAGTCAGCTAATATGGCAATAAAGGGTGTACTTAACTGCAACAAAGAAAAAAGACATATTATTACAACAAAAGTTGAACATCCTTGTGTTTTAAATACATATAAATACTATGAAAAACAAGGTTATGAAATCGATTATATAGGAGTAAATGCTCAGGGAGAACTGAATTTTGAAGAATTAAAAGAAAAGCTCAGAAAAGATACGGCTCTTGTATCTGTTATGTGGGCAAATAACGAAACAGGAGTTATTCATCCCGTTGAAGAAATTGCTGAATACGTAAAATCACATTCTCCGGAGACAAGAGTTTATGTTGACGGTGTTCAGGCAGCAGGTAAAATTCCTATCAATGTAAAAGAGACACAAATTGATATGGTTGGTGTTTCAGGTCACAAGTTCCACGCACCAAAGGGTATCGGCGCATTGTATGTAAAACCTGACGTTCGCTTAACTCCGCTTGTTAACGGCGGACATCAGGAAAGAGGTATGAGAGCCGGTACGGAAAATGTTCCGTATATTGTCGGTATCGGAAAAGCTGCAGAATTAGCAATGGAAAATATGAATCATGAGTTAACGGAAGTAAAAAGACTTCGTGATAAATTAGAAGCCGGTATTTTAAAAAGTGTATTTAACGCAAGACTAAATACGGGTATTTCGAACAGAGTTCCGAACACTACAAACATCGGTTTTGAATATGTAGAAGGCGAACTAATCTTATTACACTTGAGCGATATCGGCATTTGTGCAAGCTCCGGAAGTGCCTGCACATCAGGTTCTCTTGAACCAAGCCATGTACTTAGAGCAATGGGAATACCATTTACCGCTCTGCACGGTTCGATAAGATTTTCACTTTCAAGATTCACAACAGAAAAAGATATTGATTTTGTTATTAAAAATATACCTGTTATAATGGATAAATTAACAAAAATTTCTCCATTCCAAACTGAATTGGAAGAATTAAGAAAACGCAAAGGAGTTTAATAAATGATAGATATTACTTTTGAAAATACGATAAAACCAATATTAATGTTTTTTGTAAAACATGCTCCGTTTATTTTCGGGGTAATAATCAATGTTATTATAATTATGGTAATCAATAAGATTATTAATATTTTTGAGGCAAAACTAACTGCAAGATTAAAGGAAAAACATTCCGATTCTACACTTTTAAATCTTTTGCCGATATTGGTAAAAGTACTAAAAGCCGTTATTATATTTATGCTTTTGGTTGGATTTTTGGAAAGCTTTGGATATAATGTTTCTTCAATTATTGCAGGTTTCGGAATTACAGGTATCGCAGTAGGTTTTGCCGCTAAAGAAACTATCGGTAACATATTTGGCTCTCTCGGACTTCTGGGCGATAAAGTTTATAAAATCGGTGACTATATCAAGTTTAACGGGCTTGAAGGATATGTTGAAAAAATTAACCTTCGTTCCACTTCCATAAGAACACTGGATAATTTTGTAGTCAATGTTGCCAATAATAAAATTGCAAACGAAGAAATTACAAATGTTTCCAAGTGCAAAAAAAGAAAAATTGATATAACTGTCGGAATTGAATACGGAACTCCAAACGAAAAAATCGACAGAGCCATTGAAATATTAAAAGAGATTGCAACAAATAACGAACAGATAATCGGTTCGGGCATGTTTACCACCATTGATGAACTGAACAACAGTTCTATTGATATAAGATTTTTCGGATATACTACGGAAACCACCTGGGCAAAATACAAAGTCGTCAAGGGAAATATTATAAGAGAAATTATTCACCGCTACCGTGAAGAAGGAATAAGCTTTGCATTCCCGTCCACAAGTGTTTATATTGAAAAAAACGGAAACTAACCGACAGATTTTATTATTGCAACAATCTTTCCGATTAAAATTAAATCAGTAAAACTCTTTGAACTGATTGTACGTACTCTGTACTCAGGATTATCTGATTTTATGATAATTTCATCTATATTTTTTGATAATCTTTTAACAAAAAATTCCGAATTATAACAAAATACATAAATTTTGTTATCCTGAATCTGATTACCGTTCCAGTGTTCGACAATAAGTTTATCTCCGTGTTCTATAGTCGGGGACATACTGTTACCGGTTGCATTTATCATTGAATATAATTTATTTTTTGAATAATCACTAATCATAGATATTGAGATAGGCAATTTTGTTTTTTCACTGGAAAATACAATACTTCCTTCGCCGCAGCTTGCAAAAACGTCATTATAATAATCAATATAAATAATGTTGTGTTCTGTTTTCGGCATTGATGCAAACAATTTTACATTAAAAAAATCTTCGGCACGTTTCAGTTCGCTTACCGTAACTTCACTGTCATTCTTAATCCTGTTACTGACAGTTTGTCTTGTAATACCTAAACTTTCTGCAAGCATAGACTGATTAATTGTTTCACCGAGCTTTGAAGAAAGCAAACATATAAGTTCATCCAGTTTCATCACATCACCATAAATTAGCACTTGACATATTGTATCATATTATCTTACAATATATATATAATTGTAAATCGTTATTTGATATTTAAACATAATTAGCTTATTTTGTCAAATAACTATCACAAATATTTTGGGTTGGGGTAACAAATTTTATGATATACAGATACAATGTATCATGCAGTGAAACAAATAGCAAAAACTGGACTCAGACAGCAACAGATTGTTATAACCTTGGTTGTAATTGTTCTAAATGCACGATTTATAAATATTATTTTTCAAAAAGTTTATATAAATGCAAAATGAAATACACCGTAATTGAACTTATCCGGAAATTCGGGAAACCTGAAGATAACTCAAAAGAGGTGAGTAATTATTGAACAGGATTACAAGTGCGGAAAACGGGAAAAAGGGCGGAAGACCTTATGCAAGCAAATATGTTTCTTGTTTTATAATTCCGGGTATTAACACAGTGGTTTTAACAAAAAGGCAGTATGATACCTTAAAGGAAAAATTCGGAAAGGAACTGTTGCAAAAAGCCTTATTAATACTGGATAATTGGCTATGTACAAGTCCTGTCGGCATAAAACATAAGGGCAAAAATAACTATGCATATTTTCGCACCGACGGATGGGTAATAAATGAGGCAAGAAATTTTATTACTTAAAACAGAAACCGTCTGTTTTCATTCTGCTGATTACTTCTTTAATTTGTTCTTCCGGACAAACAATAGAAACACGGAAATATCCCTGTCCGTATTCACCAAATGCATCACCCGGAACAGCTACTACCCCTGATGTTTTCATTAAGTCATCCGTAAATTCCACTGATGTTTTATATCTTGGAGGAATCGGAAGCCAAAGGTAGAATGTTGCATCAGGTATATAAAAATCACCCCAGCCGAGTTCTTCTTTTAACCCTTTAACCAACAAATCCTGAGTTTTCTTAAACCTGAGATTTGACTCGGCAATATATTCATCCCCTTCTATAGAATTTATAATTTCAGCTCCGGCTTTTTGAATTGCCTTAAATAGCCCTGAATCTATTGTAGATTTGAGTTTTCCAAATATTTTAACCGCTTCGGAATTTCCGCAAATCCAGCCTAATCTCCATCCTGTCATTGCGTATGGTTTGGAAAAACTGAAAAATTCTACCGCAATATCTTTTGCTCCTTCAATTTCCAAAATACTCAACGGTCTTAATTCGGGTTTAAAATACAACTCAATGTACGCAGCATCAGATATTAACAAAATGTTATGTTTTTTACAAAATGCTACAATACTTTCCAAATATTCTTTTGTTGCAGTTGCTCCAAGAGGATTGTTTGGGTAGTTAATTATTAATGCTTTAACTTTATCAGGATTGTATCCGTCACTGATAAGTTGTGCATATACCTTCTCCATGTCGGGCATATAATTGTTTTCGGGCAGAAGCGGAACTGAATATGCTATCCCGCCTGAAACCTTAACCATTTCTTTGTATGATGCATAACCGGGATCGGGAACCATTATAATTTCTTTTTCATTTTCTTTTGTTGAAGGATTTAAAAGAACTCTGATAAAATTTGCAAGACCTTCTTTTGAACCTATTAAAGAAAAAATCTCATTATCAGAATCAAGTTCAACATTAAACTTTGCTTTCATACGTTTTGCGATAGCATCTCTGAGGTATTTTTCACCTTTGGGTGTTGAATACAAGTGTGCTCCCTTTTCATCCATAGCGGCTATTAAATCATTAATAACCTTTTGCGGAGGATTAGCTGTAGGAGCTCCCATAGACAACATAATCGGAGCCCTGTTTTTTGCAGTCAGCTCAGGTGTAATTTTAGCAACAGTTTCCTTTATACGGAACATTATATAAGTTTCTAAAGTCTGAACATAATCATTAAAAAATTCACGCATTCTATACTTCCTCATTCTTCTAACAGTGAATATTCCATATCATAACAACTGCGGCTAACATAATTATGGATAAATCCACTTTTCCATTATATACCAATATATTTTAAAGTGAATAGTTTTTTATTATATTATGCTTAATACAACTGTTAAGATACTCGATAGTATTCATTTTTTCCTTGTAAAGATATTTTAAAAAATTTAGATAAGAGCTTTCCTGCGAACTGAACATAATATTAATTTCAAAACCTTCCGAACAAAAAGGTTCATAGTCATAAACAACATAACTGTTGTATTTGCTTTTCCATTCTTTGCGTTCAACTCTGCAATTATTTTCTTCCGCAATATCTTCAAGCCAACCGACCAAATCACGGCTGATATTTTTTATTTCCAGATATTTATTTTGAATTTTTCCCATAATTACAAATCTCCATACAATGATTGTAAAAGAGTCTTTTTTGTCATAAATCACCTGATAGTTTAATTTATTATAAATATATGGAGTAATGCTTTAGTTTGTGATTTCAGTTATAAATTCAAATGAGCGGAACTTACAATTTTATCTATATTAAGTTCAACGTCATCTCCCTCTGTTGCAAACCATATTAAATATTCGATATTCCCGGCAGGACCTTTGATTGATGAATATGTGAGTCCCTTTATAACGTAGCCGAGAGATTTTACATGGTCAGCAATTCGCTGAATAACCGATTTATGAGTGTCTTTATTTTTAACGACACCGCCCTTTTCTACCAACTCCTTCCCTGCTTCAAACTGGGGTTTAATAAGACAAATCATCTCATGAAATTCCTCTGCAAGAAGTTTTTTTAAATTCGGAACAACCTTCTCAAGGGAAATAAATGACAAATCGGAAACCAAAAGGTCGGCAATCGGTTCATTTTCATTGTATATATCCTGCCTGCTACATATTTTTAAATTTGTTTTTTCAATTGTCTTTACCTTATCAGAACTTCTTATTTTCCAGTCGAGCTGACCATATCCTACATCAACGGCATAAACAAATTTTGCACCGTTTTGCAGCAGGCAATCCGTAAATCCTCCGGTAGATGCTCCGGCATCCAAACATATTCTGTCTTTTGGAGAAAAATTAAATGCATCCAGAGCTTTTTTTAACTTGAAACCGCCCCTTGATACATAAGGCATTGTTTTAACTCTGAAATCGTATTCTTTAGTTGTGTCAATTTGATATCCGGCTTTTGTAATTACCTCTGTTCCAATCATAACATTGCCGGCAAGAATAGCTGCGGATGCCTTGCTTTTGTTTTCAAAATAACCTAAATCTACTAATATTTTATCTAATCTTTCCTTTTTCAAATCCTAAAAAACCTTTCAGCATTTGTTGTTGTAACATCAATCAATTCGGCAAGAGGCATATTTCTTAATTCTGCTATTTGCTCCGCAACAAATTTGACATAAGCCGGTTTGTTTGGTTTTCCTCTGTACGGTACCGGAGTGAGATAGGGAGAGTCAGTTTCAAGTACAAGGTTACTAAGCGGAACTTCTCTTGCAACATCTTTCATTTTAACGGCATTTTTAAATGTTACTACACCACCCAGTGCAATATACCATCCTTTTTTTACACACTCTTTCATAAATTCAACACTTCCGGAAAAACAATGAAAAAGAACACCGTTTTTTGGATTTTCCTCATTAAGAATACCAAAACAGTCTTTGTGTGCTTCTCTGTCATGAACCACAAGGGGTAACTCCAATCGGTTTGCCATCCTTATTTGCCTTCTGAAAGCATCTTTCTGCATATCATTGTATGATTTGTCCCAGTAGTAGTCAAGCCCGACCTCTCCTACTGCGACAATTTTTGACTCGGACTTTGCAAGTTTTTCCATATAATTTTCAATATCATCATTATATATCTTTGCCTGATCAGGGAATAAACCTGTCATAGCATATATGTTTTCATGAGAATTTGCTATCTCAATAACCTTTTCAAAAGTTTCAGCACTTACAGAAGGAATTATTGCTTTTTTTACACCAAATGCATCCATATCCGATAACACGGTTTCAATTGTTACATCATTTTCTGCAATTATCATGTCTATGTGTGCATGTGTATCAATCAAATAATCTTTCATATAAATGATTATAACATCAACAAAATATCTGAAATTTATCGTTGATTGTATATAAAGAATAAAGAATTATACAAAATTATAACGTAACAAATATTTACACGGGTAAAATGCTTTAAAGACAAGTTGTTTGGTAACATAACTGTATCAAATATAAAAACTCCCCACTATCTTTTGTTAATTTATATATTTGTGATAAGATATTAATATACATTTCTGTGGAGTCCGGTAGGTGAAAAATCTATCATTAATATATAAAAACTTAATAATTTCAGGATTGGTATTGTTTGCCCTTATAATACCATGCGTTTGTTGTTCTGCAGAAGAAAATGTTGAAGCTGAAAACGGTTTGGATTTTGCAGAAGAATCTACTTATGATGCAAATACAGCCTACATTAGCGATATTGAAATTTTAGGTGCTAATATTATAAAACCGGAATTCATTTTATCCAAAATGTCATTAAAAAAAGGGGAACTTTATGACAAGGAAAAAATGCAGAAAGATTTAAAAACAATCTATAAACTCGGATTTTTCACTGAAAAAATGAAAGCCGTTCCTGTCAAAAATCCAAACGGTACTATTTCTCTAAAAATAATAGTAGAAGAAAACATCCCAATTACCGACTTCACAATAGAAGGAAATACCGTTGTTTCATCGGAAGAAATAATGCAATACCTTCTGCCCCTGAAAGGTAAACCGCAAAACATCGCTGCGATTAATCATGCAATGGAGCAGATTAACCAATGTTATTACAACAAAGGATATATCCTTTCAAAGATTGATTCAATTTATGATGATCCTGACGGAACACTAAACATAAGTATTAGCGAAGGAAAAATTAATTCCATATCTATAACAGGAAATGAAAAAACAAAAGAATACGTTATAGAACGTAATATTATGACAGAACCCGGAACTGTTTACAACGAAAATCAAATGAAGCAGGACCTGGTAAGATTATATTCCACACAGGCTTTCAAAGATGTAAACAGAACAATTGAAGCAACTCCTGATGATCCGGAAAAATATGATATTACAATTGAACTTAAAGAACAAAGAACCGCATCCGTTTCAGTCGGCGGCGGTTTGGATTCGGCAACCGGTGTTTTTGGTTCTCTCGCTATATCAGACAATAACTTCAGAGGAAGAAACCAAAGAATTTCGCTATCCGGCATGGTTGGTTCAGGTGTTCTTATGAGTGACTCCTCAATCCTCAATAAAATGAATTATCAGGCTGAAATCAGCTTTTTTGAACCGCATTTTCTGAATGCGGATAATTCTCTTATGAGTAAATTATACTTTAGAGATTTGGGCAGCTATCAGATACCGCTCGCAATGGAACGCAGAATCGGTATAGAAGGAACTCTTGCTCACAGGCTTAAGATAAACAAAAGAATGTCCTCAACATTAACGGTCGGAGGCGAATATATTAATCTGAGCGAAGGTGACTATGCAAGAATAGCAAGTTTATACAATTCTCACGGTTTAAGCATCGCAGACCGTGCCAAAGAACTTGAAGGAGGATACTTCCTTAAAATTGCACCGGGATTATCTTATGATTCAAGAGATACAGTAATGAATCCAAGACACGGTGCATTAGCATCTATACGATATGAAGAAGCTTTCGGGCTGGACGGATTTAACAAAACAAACGGCAGACTGTCAGGTATGGCGAAAAGATATTTCCCTGTAGCTAAGAAGTCATCTTTCACACTTACCGGAAGAGGCGGTTTGAAAATTCACGGTTCAAATATGCCTGAAGTTATGGCATATCGTTTAGGCGGACCATATACCATCAGAGGTTACAAGGTTAACGGTGTCGGTACAGGTACATCATTCATAATGGGTTCTGCAGAGCTGGCAACTCCAATACCATTCTCTGACAGACTGAAAATCAACTTCCTGCAAAATCTTAGAATTACATTCTGGGTTGACGCAGGTACAGTATTTAACCCGACAATATCAAGTGCATTATATGACAGACCGTTGCATGCAATTACTGCCGGTGTCGGTTTGAAGATAAATATGCCGGGTGTAGGACCGTTATCTATTGACTACGGTTTTCCGCTCACGAATCCGGGACCAAACGGAAACAGAAAAGGTTATTTTACGTTTGGTGTAGGAGATATGATGTACTAGTGTAAATTAGAATATAGTAAACGAATATAACGAAAGGAGTATTGATATGAAAGGAATTAAATTAGGTATTGCAACACTTGCAGTTATGTTAATAACAGGAATTGCAAATGCCGGCGGTGTCGGATATATTGATTACGTTAAGGTAATTGATAACTATGACTATGCAAAACAAGCTACAAAGGAAGTTGACGCAAAAGGCTTAGAAATGCAGCAATTTCTTGTAGATAAAGAAAAAGAGTACAAATCTCTTGATACACCATTGAAGAAACAAACATTTGAAGAAAGAGTTTCTCAGGAATTCAAATCAAGAGAAGCTGCTTACATGGCTCTTAAAGAAAAAAAGGAAATGGAAGTATATAACAGAATAAAAGATGCTGCAAAAGCTGTTATGGTAGAACAAAAACTTGATGCAATAATGGACTCAAGAGGAGTTTTTGTCGGCGGTGTTGATATTACACAAAGTGTAATAAGCAAGTTAAAAACTGTTAAATAATGTAATAACGCAGGGTTTTTACCCCGCTTATACAAAAGAATAGGGGAAAAGATATGTATAACAAGAAAATGCAATACGTAATAAAATCCGTTCAAACAGATGATAAGCAAGGATTGGAAGATTTGCTGAATCAAATGTCAGATGAAGGATGGGATTTATATACAATGCACGAAGTTGAGACAGAATCTTCGTACGATTTCAATTGCATTTTCATGCGTCAAAAACAGGAAGAAGAAAAAACTGATTTGGACGACATTGTTAACATTACCAGCTTCAAGTACCGTATGGAAAAAATGCTTGCTGCACCTTCAAGTCCGTATGCTTCATGCAAAGAGATTCAGCTGAAAATTTCAAATCAAAAAGAACGGATTAAAAAAATTAAATCACAGCTTGAAAGTGATAATCTTTCTCCTGACGATAAAAACCAGTTAAACATTCAGATGTCTGACGAATTAAAGCAGCTCGAAAATTTAAAACAAACTCTTGTTAATGAAATTTCTCCGGACACAATGTTTGCTACTATTAAAGAAGAAAAATTTGTTGTTAATTTATCCGAAGAAATACTTGAAGTAATATCAATGGAAGCTAACGATAATCTTTTGGCTGAAACAGTTAAAATAAGGCAAAAACTTGCAGATACTCTCGGATATGTTATTCCACACATCAATTTTCATAACAGTGACGAACTGAATCAAAATGAATTCAGCATAAAAATTCACGATATTGAACTTTTCAGAACAGTAGTTTTCCCCGGATATGTCGCATATTATAAAGACGAACTGAAGGGATACAAAATCACTGATGATGATATTGTTTTAACAGATGAAATAACCGGCAAAAAACTTATATGGATTCCTCAGCAAAAAGTTAAAAATTTCTGGCTGCACGGAATGACTGCCGTTCAGTACATAGGTAAAGCAATAGAGACTCTTGCTGTTGAAGAAGTTTCAGATATTATGGATTATAATGACATCAACAAGTATGTTGAAAAGGTTATGGAAACAAATTCATTCCTTGTAGATAATATTCTTCCTGACTTTATAACGGCTGCCGATTTAAAATATCTGTTAACTTGTCTGATAAGAGAACACGTTTCGGTTAAGAATATAGTATATATTTTCGAAAAAATTAATGATTATGCAAATGAACCCACCAAAGAAGATTTGCTTGATAAAGTAAGACTTGCTCTTTCCAAGCATATTATAAAAGATTTGGCAGAAAACGGAGAACTTAAAGTTATTGAATTTTCTGATGAAATACTTGAAAGTGTATATTCTTTCTTCGGCGGAGATAATGATGAAGATGATTCAATCATAAGAATAGAAGCCAAAGATGTCGAAGATATAGGTAATCGTCTTGTTAAGTTTGCAAAATCAAAGAAAATTACCAAGCCTGTTGTCGTAGTACCAATGGATATAAGACACATGATATTTGTAATTCTGAGCGAATTTGTTCCCGACTTAACAGTTCTCGCTCACGAAGAACTTGTATCGGAATGCGACATTAAATTTATCGGAAAGGTTGAATAACTTAACTAAAACCGTTCATTTTCAAAGCAGCAATTACACATTACCTGTCGAACTATTTCTGTCATCTTCCAGTTGTTTAAGTTGTTTTGCATCAACTTTTTCGTCATCGGTTGAATAAGAGCTTATACGATTGTCCTCAATTTCAACATTAACGTCTGCATCAACCATCTCAAGTTCTTCTTTTGCGTATTCTTTAATTTTGCCATCCTCGTATTTTACGGCAACAGAATTATTAAGGAACTGTATAAAGCAAACTTTGCCCAATCCTGATGGTGTCATTACTGTAGATCCTACAGGCGGCATTCCCTTAGCTGCTTCTATATAACTTGAATATTCATAAGTAAGACAGCAGAGCAGTCTGCCGCAAGTCCCCGAAATTTTTGAAGGGGTAATCGGCATTCCCTGGTCTTTCGCAAGTTTTACATTTATTGACTCGAATTTTCTGAGATAAGATGAACAACAAAACGGCTTGCCGCAGATTCCGGTTCCGTCCATAATTGAAGATTCATCCCTGACACCTATATGACGGAGATCTATTCTCATTCGTTTAAAAACCTGTGTTAAATCTTTTAAAAGCTCACGAAAATCTACACGTTCCGGAGCTGTATAATAAAAAGAAATTTTACGTCTGTCAAACGTAATACGACACTGAACCAGGTTCATTACGAGGTTATGTTTTTGTACAAGCTCCTTACATTTGAAAAATGATGTTACTTCTTCTTTTTTTAACTCCTCATATATCATCATATCTTCCTGTGTCATTAAACGCAGAAATTCAAATGGCTCGGCGGTTTTATCTGATTTTTCAAAGCAGGCTGAAATTTCTTTATTAACAAGAAAAGCTTTCATTACTTCTTCGCCCTTTTCAGTGCGGACAAGAACCAGCTTATCATTTATATCTTCCTGAATATCCTCCTGACCGTTTTGCACCAATGGGTGAATGGTATTTTTTAGATATTTAACCGCGTATTTTATCATAACATTCTTCCTTTTTTAATTTTCTGTTCATAAGTTTTGACAAAACTTCCTGCGGAGTAATATCAGTGTATACAGCTTCATATATTGCACTTGATACCGGAACTTCAAGCCCAAGTTTTGCTGCAAGGTCGCAAACTGCTTTAGATGTTTTTACACCCTCAGCAACCGAGCCGAGTGTAGCTAATATATCATCAATTTTCTTACCCTGACCAAGCATAGAACCGACAGTGTAATTCCTTGATAAAGGGCTGGAACAGGTTGCAATTAAGTCACCCATGCCGGAAAGTCCGTATAATGTAGAAGGATTGGCACCTAATTTAACCGAAAGACGAACTATTTCAGCCATTCCCCTCGTTAACAATGTTCCCATACAATTGTCTCCCAGATTCATTGAATGAGCAAATCCTGAGGCAATTGCTATTACGTTTTTAAGACTGCCGCCAAGTTCCACACCAATAACATCAGTATTTGTATATAGCCTGAACTTATTTGGCACATTAAGAGTCTTCTGAACAAACTCTGCAACTTCAATATCCTCACAAGCAACGGAAGCAGCTGTCGGCTTTCCTGCAAGTACTTCTTTAGCAAGTGTAGGACCGGATAAAATAACAACCTTTTGGTTTGGCAGAACATCTTTTATAACTTCTGACATTCTCATAAGTGAATTTAACTCCAAACCCTTAGATGCGTTTACAAGCGGAGTATTCGGATTAATTCCGGCTTCTTTCAACTGCTCGCATACAGGTCTTACTCCGCCTGTTGCAACAACAGAAAGTATTATATCGGCACCGCTTATTGCGGATTTAAGATTTGACGTAAACACAACTTTATTATCCAGCTGAACTTCTAAAGGTTTTGAGCAGTGTTTATTATTAACCAAATCTTCATTCAAATCACACTCTCTGCCCCAAACAGTTATTTCATCAAAATTATCATTCATTAACCAAGCTAATGTTAATCCCCAACACCCCGGTCCAAGTACAGTTAATTTCATATTTTAACCTCTCCTAAAAAACTCAATCGATAACATAATTATACAATAAAAGACGCATTATTGTAAATTATTGTTAAATAAAAGGGCAATTATTTAACAATAAAATACTTTATATATATAAGGGATATTATACACAGGGAAATATTATGGCAGTACAAAAAGCCGATAACACAAAGCGGACTGTTGTACCTAAAAAAACAACAGCAGTCAAAAAAGCACCGCATAAAAAATCAAAAGTAGAAATCAAATTTGCGACAAAGCCTGCGGAATCAAATAAGCCGCAAGCTGCTAAAGAATTAAGCATTGACTGCAAAAGTATTATTAACAGCATTACAGGTAAAGACAACTTAACCAAAGGGGTTGATTTAAATACTTATCCTGAAGTTTTGGTTAAAGATTTTAAGACTATGGTTAAAAAATCGCATCAGCATCTTTTGGGCTTAATTAAATTATACGAAGGCGATTCAGAGAATAATTATGAGGGGAAAGTCGGAAAAACATACAACGACAAGTACGGCAAAAAGACAAAAGGTTTTGGGTGTACAAAAACACTTGTTAAAATGAACACACAAGAAGATGCTTATTTACAGTTGGAAAAAGATTTAAAAGAAGCTGCGGAAACTGCAAAAAATAAAATTAATAACAGGCTAGGAAAAGGAACATTTGAGAAACTTAAACTTTCAATAAAAGAAGCACTTATTGACTTGAGTTTTAATAAAGGACCTGACAAAGTTGTAAAGCCTGAATTACTTAATGCAATAAAAAGAAATGATTATTCTGCCATTGTTGCAAATCTTTATTATGTCCATTCCGGAGAAAAGAAAAACGGTACGGAAGAAGATCCCGGATTATACAGAAGAAGCCTTAGCAGAATGATTCTTGCTACAAGAGATTTAACGGGAAAAGAAAAAACGGAAGCACAGGCTGAGATTGATAAATTTTACGAAAAAGCGAAAAGATGCTTTAAGAAAAATAATAAGCCCTCAACAGACCTTGATACAATTTATAATTATTACAAAACCGGAAAATTTGAGGAAGTTAAACAAAACAATAACAGTAACAACAGTATAAAAATGACAATCGGCGATGTATTTAAAAGCAAGGGCGGATGGTCAATTGCAAGAGCCGCTTATCAGGCACAAGATACGAGCAAAATGTCATTCAAAGAATACTATGAACTATTCCTCAAAATTAACTCGAAAGACAATCTTGATAATATAAGAGTTAATGGCGAGATAAACATTCCTGTTATTGATTCTAAAGGCACAGACAGCACAAAACTGATAGAAAACATTAACAAAATAGCAGAAAAAGATTCTGTTAATAATAAAAAAACAGAAATAACCGAAACAGAAACAAAAACAGAAAACAAGGAATCGGGATTCTTAACACGCATCGGCCGCTGGTTCAAAAACAAGTTGAAATCATTCGGCAGATGGGTAAAAGGTATTTTTACCCCGGATAAAGAAGCTTCCGGGATAGCCGGTTCAGAGGCTTTTCAAAAAGTAATAAAGGACGGTAATGCAAAAGAGATTGGTGAATTTACACTATACACTTTAGATTACACAGTCAAGAAAGGTGAAACCGTCTACGGAATATCAAAAGAATATGATACGTCACAAGATTTGATAAAAGATGATAATAATTTAGAGGACATTGCTAAAATTAATGAAAATCAGGTTTTAAAAATCCAAAAACTCGGATATAAAATAAAAGACAAAGAAACTTTATCAAGCATTTCGCAAAAATTCGGTCTGACTTTAGAAATTCTAAAAGATATCAACGGAATTGAAGATGCTGACAGTGTAAAAGAAGGACAAACTTTAGAAATACCCGGCTTTAGTTATACGGTCAAACCGGGTGACACACTTACGCAAATTGCAAAAAAAGTAGGTGTTACAGTAAAACACCTCAGAGCCATTAACGGACTGGATACAGATATTATTCACCCCGGTGATCAAATAATTGTAATCTTCAATAACGCAGATTATGCTGTTCCTGACAGTCAGAAAAAAGTAACCGTAGATAAAGTAACAAAAACCGTAACAGAAACAATTGATATGACATCCCGTGTTAAAGGAATTAAAGGCAGACCGCTGCTGGCAACAAAACAACGTGAAAACGGTAAAGTTGTTCCAACAAGAAAAGAATTTTCTTTAACTCCGGAACAAAAGAAAAAGGCAAAACACCCTCTGCCTCTGGACGGAAAAACGATTATAGTAAACGCAGGGCACGGGTATTCTGAAGCACCCAATCCTGATGTAGGAGCATTGTCACTTGGTCGTGACGGAGTTGAGGACGAATGGATTTGCAACCACGATAATGCATTAAAATTAAAAGATAAACTTGTCGCACAAGGTGCAAAAGTAATATATATACAAGGTGCTGTTAACGCAGCCGCTGCAGAAATAGAAAAAGCAAGAAATAAAGCAGACTTGTTTATATCTGTACATGTAAATGCTCACAAAGGAAATACACAAGACAGAACTCAAATATACTACACATCAAGCAAACACAGAGCAGGAACTTCTGTTAATAAAAAGAGCAAACAGCTTGCACAAATAATGGAAAAGAATTTTGATAACTGGATTCCTAAGCACGAAAAAATAAGTAACGGTGATAAATTTGTATTTCAGGGAAAACAGGATTATGCTCAGACAAAATCCGAAGGGCTGCTTGTATGTAATACTGCAGAGGCAAAACATAATGCACCCAGTGTTCTTTGGGAAGTAGCATTTATGGGTTCTCATAAGGGAAGGTTGCGACTTAAAGATGAAAATCTTATGAATAACTACGCAAGCATTATGTCACAGTCCGTCGTCGAGTACTTTAAGCAGCAGAAAAAATCATAAATTATACGGGCATTAAGCTTTTAAGAGTTCTTCTTAAAACACCGCAATTTTTTCTGAGCGCTTCATTTGCCTCGTCCTTAGAGAGTTTGCATTTTAACATTGTAATTGCTGTTTTGACCTTCCAATCACAATTCATTAATGTCTCTAAAGCTAAAGAAGCCTGAACTCCTGCAATTTCTGATACTATTCTTATTGCTCTGTCTTTTAATTTTTCGTTTGTAGGCATCAGGTCTATCATAAAGTTTTCATAAGTTTTCCCAATTTTAATCATAGCGCCTGTTGTGAGCATATTAAGCACCATTTTTTGTGCAGTTCCGGCTTTCATACGACTTGAACCGGCAATAACCTCAGGTCCTACTTCTACACAAATACCGTGACCTGCTTCTTCAAGAATTGCGGCTTCATGGTTACAGGTTAAAGCTATTGTTTTACACCCCAATTCTTCAGCACGTTCAAGGACACCAAGTAAATATTTCGGATTTCCGCTTGCGGATATTGCTACACAGACATCATCTTTTGTAAGAATTTCCGCATCTTTTCTGCCAAGTTCAAAATTATCTTCTGCTCCTTCTACTGCAAGTTTGAATGCTTTTTCACCACCTGCCATAATTCCCTGTACCATATCCGGTGAAACACCAAATGTAGGCGGACATTCTGATGCATCTAATATTCCGAGTCTGCCTGACGTTCCGGCTCCGTAATAATACAGTCTGCCACCCTTTAAAAACTGCTTTGCTATAATATCAACAGCTTTTGCAATATTTGGAGTTTCATCTTCTATCGCAAGTGCTACAAGTTTGTCTTCTTCATTAATTTTTCTCACAATATCAATCGTTGAAAGCAAATCAATGTTCTTTGTGTTTTCATTCCTGTACTCTGTAATAATTTCACTCATAGATGCACTCCTTTCGGGTTTTGGCTTATTATTCCTTTGAACTTTAGCTGCCCCATAAAAAGACCTGTTTACAATATACTGATTTTTATAACCTAAAATAGGACTTACTAACATTTTTAATTAATTTTGCCGATAAGACTAACCATCTCAATTGCCGATTTAGCGGCATCAGAACCTTTATTGCCTGACTTCGTACCGGCTCTTTCAATAGCCTGTTCAATGTTATCGGTCGTTAACACACCAAATATAACAGGAATACCTGTTTCAAGACCAACGGAAGCAACACCTTTGGAAACTTCCGCACACACATAATCATAATGAGAAGTTGAACCTTTGATTACTGCACCTAAGGTAATTATTGCAGCATATTTAGAAGTTTTTGCACATTTTTTTGCTATTAAAGGTATCTCAAAAGCACCGGGGCACCATACAATGTCAATATTGCTTTCGCTGACACCGTGACGTTTTAATTCATCTAATGCACCGGAAAGAAGTTTATTTGTAATAAACTCATTAAACCTTGATACTACAATACAAAATTTTTCATTTGTGACAGTCAGTAAACCTTCAATAATACTCAATTTGTTAACTCCTTCATCTAACATTATTATTATACAACAAGAATTTCTGAAAATCTCCAATCATTAAGAGTTATTTACAATTAATTTATCAATGTTATGAAACAGACGTATCTTCCCGATACTTTACCGCAATATATTTTTATGATAATCTGATTCCGTAGAATATTGAGAGGAATAAGATTATGCTTAGAGCCGGAATCGTAGGACTTCCAAATGTCGGAAAATCAACTTTATTTAATGCACTGACTGCAACAAAAAATGCACAGAGTGCAAACTATCCGTTTTGTACAATTGAACCGAACGTAGGGGTTGTAACCGTTCCTGACGAAAGGCTCAAAATACTTGCTGAAATGTGCAAGTCAAAAGAGATTATTCCTACAGTTATTGAATTTGTTGATATTGCCGGACTTGTAAAAGGTGCAAGCAACGGAGAAGGACTTGGCAACCAGTTTTTACATAACATAAGAGAAGTAGATGCAATAATTCAGGTAGTCAGATGTTTTGATGATGAAAATACAATTCACGTTGAAGGAAAAGTTGATCCTATATCCGACATTGAAACAATTAACACAGAACTGGCCCTTGCAGACATAGCCTCTATAGAAAGACGTCTTGCCAGAATCTCAAAACAGGCTAAAGGCGGAGATAAAGAAGCGGTTATTGAAAATAATGCTCTTATAAAGCTTAATGAACTGCTTCAGGAAGGACATTTTATAAACCTGAAAGAACATTTTAACGAAGATGAAATTGAAGTTATAAAACCACTCAATTTAATGTCAGTGAAACCTGTTATTTATTGTGCAAATGTTTCGGAATTTGATTTAAAAGACGGAAATGATTATACAAAACGTGTTGAAGAATATGCAAATAAATACGGTGCTGAAACAGTTATAATTTGTGCAAGAATAGAAGAAGAACTTGTAGAACTCGGTGAAGAAGGAGCAAAAGAATATCTTGCAGAGCTTGGTATTACAGACAGCGGAATAGATAAAATGATTAAGTCCGTATATTCACTATTAAACCTTATTACTTTTATAACAGCAGGCGAAAAAGAAACACGTGCATGGACTTGTGCAAATGGCACAAAGGCTCCGCAAGCAGCCGGTGTAATTCATACTGACTTTGAAAAAGGTTTCATAAGAGCTGAGGTTACGAGCTACAAAGATTTTGTTGAAAACGGTTCATACACGGCTTGCAAAGATAAAGGTGTTACACGTCTTGAAGGCAAAGACTATATTGTACAGGATGGTGACATTGTACACTTCCGTTTTGCCGTTTAATCATTTTAAAAATTCAAAGGAGCATATCTGTCTTCATCGAAACTTTTAAGGAATTGGTACCTGTTTGAGCAATTTCCATCTTTGTCACTGAGGTCATAATTCTTTTCACAGAACTTATAATAATACTCCTGAGCATTTTCTTTTGATTTTTCATAATATTCGTCTGCGAGTTTTTTATTACCTCTGTATCTTTCAATATTTGCAAGCTGCCAGTATCCAATATATCCGTTATATTCATATCCGTTGTTAATCTGTTTTGCTATTTTTTCTGCTTCATCAATTTGATTTTTATGTAATAAAATTTTTATTTTGTTTCTAAGCAAATACGAAGAATATCTGTTTAATTCAAGACCGTGATCTACATGCTTTTCTGCATTTTCAAAATCTCTTAAAGATATTTCACAGCCGGATATATTTACGAGTGTAGCTACATTGTTTGGATATTTTTCCAGATTCTTTTTATATGCATTTACTGCATCTTCATTTCTGTCCAAATCTGACAGAATCCAGCCGTATAAAAAATAGTTGTCAAATTTACCTTTATCAATATCCATTGAACGTTCAATATACTTAAGTGCAGTTTTTGAATCATTCTTTGCATTACTGTATATATAAGCAAGTTGATTTAATCCGTATGTCCAACTCGGATCTCTCTTTAATGTAAGTTCATAATATTTGATTGAACTATCATAGTTTTCAAGCAAATAATATGCATGCCCAAGCTGCGCAAGGATATGTGAATGATTCGGATGTTTTTTGAGTTCAATATACAGCCTGTCTATTGATTCATACAATTTCTTATCCCGGAATTCGCTTTTGGGCATATCCCAGCATTCTAAAATTGTATTTTTTGCAATATTATAATCAAGCCAGATTGTTTTGGAAGATGCTTTTTTGGCAATTTTATAGTAAAAGTTTGATACTTCATACATTTCATTGCCGCTAAACCACTCCGCAATTTTAATATACATCATTGCGATACTTTTATCTATTCTAAGATAAGGCATCTCATAACTGACTCTGACAATTATGCTGAATAAAAGAATAATTGCGAGAATTATGTATAATATCCGTTTACGCAAATTCATTATTTGTTTCCTTAGTATAACTCATATCTGCAATATATTTAATTCGTGTTGCCAAACTCGGGTGTGTAGAGCTAATTTCGGCAAACCATCCCCAAAATCCTTTTTCCTGAGATGCATTGGCAATTAATATTTTTGAATCCACTTTTTTATATAATTTTTTACCAGCAGTTAATACCATAAGACCGTCAAGAGGAAGTTTATCTGTAATTGTAGCAGCAATTCTGTCACATGTTGCTTCACAACCTCTGGAATATGCGAGTCCCAAATATGGAATAATCTCGGCAAGAACTATATATTTCTTTTTAGATAAATGATTTCTTTTAACATGTGCAAGCTCATGAGCAATTATAAACTCTACTGCAGCTTCACCCTGTTCATAAGCCATTTCAAGTACATCAGAATAAATTACAACAATATCGTTAAAAATAAATCTTGTTGCAAATGCATTAAGTAATCCGCCTGACTGCATAAGATATACATCCGGAACTTTCTTTAAATTCAGTTTATTTGAATATTCTTCAACTTTAGAATAAATATCCCCAAATTGTTCTCTTGTAATTTTTACGGAATTTTGGCGTATATTTCCCACAGCAAGTCCCTGCACAAAAAACAGACAAAGTGCTATTATTGCTGCATATATAATTCCGATAACACTGATAACAAGTATCAAATAAAAAAATATTGATATTATTAACATTATAATAAAATAAGCCGTTTCCTGTGGTGTTACCAAACTGTCAATTTTGTATTCTTCCATAATTGCCTTTCTATATTAACTAATCAGATTAATATATCGGCAATTAACAAAAAGCTTTTAATAATAAAATTAAAAATACATTATATAACTGACATTTAAAATCAATTTTTACCACATAAAAATATATAAGAATTTACCTGCGGTGCTTTCGCAAGAACGGGGTAAATACTTCCCTTCTCCTGACGGGGGAAGGTAGAGTTTCCTGTTGAGAAACTTTGTTTCGAAACTTGGAAACTCGGTTGGGGGATATATCATTTACAGAATCAGCCCCCACCCTATCCCTCCCCCTATAAAGGGAGGGTATAAGTTTTTACATACAACACAACAAATTATAATTTATGTATTACATTGAAATATTAAAAATCGGAGAGGTTATTAACCTCTCCGATTCTTAGAAAAACAACCATAGTCTGCTTATTTTCTGTATATTTCTTCAACGGTTACGTGTTCTGCTTCCGGATGACTTTGTCTAAAATCCCAGTTTTGTTGGGTATTTTGTCTTTGAACTTTGTCACCGTTTACCTTTGCGTAGTAGTTTGTAGTTCTGCCTGCAACACCTCTGTCACCTGCTCTGCCGCCACCGTCAGCTTTTACGTATTTCGGATCTTTGTTGCGTTCGCATGTTGTTTCATTGTTGTAGTAAAGAACTTTTGGTGCTATCAATCTGTTGTTTTTATCACCGGGTACCGGTTCTGCAACAGCATTTACAAACTGTTCATATTTGAAGTTATAATTTTGAAGGAAATCAACTCCGCTGAATAATTCTCTGATTTGTCTTTCGTAATCAGCTTTATCCGGAACTCTGTGTCCACGAACGGTTTTATATCTTAAATGTGCTTTTTGTGACAATTCAGCGAGTGTTGTAATTTGTTCTATTGTAAGAGCTGTTTCGTCCATACCCTGCATTACTTTAAACATTCTGATTGATTTATTTATATCATTTTGAGGGAAGCAGTCATATACTTTGATTAATTCCTTCCAAGTATATTTATTTGCTTTTTCAATGTATAAATCATCTTCTTCTGCCCAGTATGCAGGTTTTGCTTGAACCGGCTGTTGCGGTGCAGGTTGTACCGGTTGTACTACAGGTTCTACAGTCGGATTCGGTTGTTGAACCTGTTGCTGCGGTGCGGGTTGTTCCGGTGCTTTGTTTTTGTATTTTGTAATATCAACACCATAGTATTGGAATGCTCTGCATTCTTCAGGATTCAACTTAGAACCGTAACCTGCTGCTTCTCTTACCAAGTCGTTGAATATTTCGTGCCATTCATATCCTGATGATTCGGAGATTCTTGCACAAGCATCAGCTAATGATTTCATTGCTTCAGCTTTTTGAGGATTATGACCGAATCTTCTGTCAACATATTCTTTGTATTTATCAATATTTGTGTACAGACTTTCAGTTATTGCATAATCTGAAACTGATATGCAGGATTTTTCATTTTTATTTTCACCGAATGCTAATGATACTAATGCAGGCAGAGCCGCAATTGCAACTGAGAATATTATGTTATGTAATGCATTGTCAGCATATTGTATACCTCTTTTAGCATTTTCTGTTGTATTATCATATTCGTTGTACATAATTAACAACTGCATATCGCTCTGGAATTTGCCGCTTAACACGTCTTGTGCAGTGTATTGCTGCATTTTTTGACCTGCTTCAGCAAGTGCTTTAATATCAATTCCGAATGCTTCCTTAATCCAATCGAGTTGTTGATCTCTTGTCATTTCTGCAAAGTGAGCCTGGAATGCATCAGGATCGTTTGCTATTTGACTTATTACTTCATTTTCAAGTAAATCGTATGTTGTATCACTTACCTGTAATGACAATAACAAGTTGCTGCCCTGGTTACCGATTGCTTTTGTTGCAGCATTCATACCTGTGATTACTGCATTTGCAAAAGCACCCAATCCAAGCGGTAAACCTAATGCCAAATTCTTCAGGAAGTCACCTAATGAACGGCTTCTGTGTTCAATTGCGATGCAGCAAAGTTTACAAATTCTTTTTACTTCATTATCTGAGAAGGTTTTTCCGGGACATTTTCTTTGAAGAACCTGTCTTACGTTTTCAACTTCTGCCATTTGAATGTCATCATCATTTCTGCTCAACATATAGTCGAAACCTACTCTTGATACAACATCTTTAACTAACTGGTCAAAATCATAAGTGTTATCAGATTTTTCTAAGTTGTACGGATCGTTTTTATCATCACCGTTTTTGCCGTAAGTGTCATCTAATTTGCCTGTAAGTTTTTTACCACCGCCGACATTAATTTTAAATAAACCTAAATTAAGTCGTTTATCCAATTCATTTACAACATCTTCGTAACTCATATCACTGAATTCACCATCTTCAAGTTTAGATGCAACTGTTGCAGTTCTTGCAAGAATTTTTCTGTCAGTTTTTAAATCCTGAATTGCATCTCTGAAAATGCCGTCTTCAGATAAAGCTCTGAGTTCTCTTCTGAAATCTTTCTTTGTAATTTTTTGATTTTCTTCGCGTCCGTCAACAAGTTTTTGGTAAACATCACCGGTTTGAGGATGCATTAATTTTGAACAAAGTTCTCTTGCATGCTGTTTTGCGTATTGTTTCAACTTTTTAAATGCAGCTTTTGTATCAGCATCTTTATATTCTTTGGTTTCTTTTAATCTTGCTTTCATTCCGTCTAAAATGCCTTCGTATTCCGGAATTGTCTTGTTTTTAAGATTATCTTCAACTGAACCTGCTAATTTATCAAATGCTTCTTTAAGCGGAGTAAACTTAGCATCAACTCTTGATGTTTGAGCTGCATCTTCCATTCCTCTCTGGATTTTCTTAATGAAACTCTTTTGAGTATCGCTCAATTCAGACATAATTTCTTTTTTTGCTTCATAGTGAGCTTTATTATACCATTTTGAAGCAAATGTATATTTTCTTTTAACATTGAAGCCGAAAAGTGAATACTGGTGATCTGCACCGCTCTTTTCAACAACGTCATAGATTTTTTCGATATCTCTGAAAATTTCTTCATATTGAGGTTTTAAAACAGGTCTTTTTTTGCCGTCTACCATTTCGGTAACAAAAACTGTTTCACCTTCCTCATTTGTTTCAGTCTGAACAAAAGTTCCGTCGTGATAAAGTCCGTTCATAATTCCATCAAAATCTTTTCCTTGATATGCAAGTCGAAGCACAGCTTTTGCAACTCTGTCTTCAAGTTCATCTTTCTGTGCTCTTGTCATAGGAACTTTTGTTCCGGTAACTACCTGGTCTTTTGCTTTAGTTTTTGATTTTTTATCACTGCTGAAATCGCCACCCATAAGCTGAGCAACAGTTTCATCACTCTTGGCAACTTCTGTTTTAAATAATTCTATATCTTTAGCATTAATTCCAAACAATTGTCCCTGCTGTTCAAATAACTCAATCTCCTTTGCTGAATTTAATATTTTTCCGTCATTATCTGTTGAAGCACCGGTCTTAATGTTTTTATCGACCATTTGTGCTATTTCAGCTAACTTTTGATTCAATGTCGGTTCTCCCATAATAAATACTCCTTTTCCTCGTGAAATTCTCTTAACTATATAAAGTAATTTGTATTTTGATAATTGCCTTTTTTTATAATGCGTTGTAACATTTCTTAATAATTTGTCAGAAAGAACTTAATAATTCTAAATTTCAAAATATTAATTTTATTTACAATACAGCAATAACGTTTGACATGGATTTATGTTCGGAATAGTATATAATTACCCTAGTCGAAATTTTCTTGCCGGATTTGACGGCTCAGGGGGCGGGGTAAATGTAACTCAGCTGTTTTAGAAACTACTAGCCAAAAGATTTTTAAATAGTTTGTATTATATTTATCTTGCAAGGTGGTACTACAAGAAAAGCATAAAGGAGAAAAAGTTATGCCTACAATGAATCAGCTGGTTCGTCAAGAACGTAAAAAGCTGTCAGACAAAACCAAATCACCGGCTCTTATGGATTGTCCACAAAGACGCGGTGTATGTACAAGGGTTTATACAACAACCCCTAAAAAACCTAACTCAGCTTTGAGAAAGGTTGCCAGAGTCAGACTTACTAACGGATTTGAAGTTACTTCATATATTCCGGGTATCGGACACAACCTTCAGGAACACAGTGTTGTTCTTATCAGAGGCGGCAGGGTTAAAGACCTTCCTGGTGTCAGATATCACATCGTTCGTGGTACTTTAGATACAGCAGGTGTTGCTAACAGAACTCAAAGCCGTTCTAAATACGGTGCTAAAAAAGCTAAGGGAGGTAAGAAATAATGTCCAGAAGATCTAAACCGGAAAGAAGAATCCCTGCAGCGGATCCTATTTACAACAGCATAGATGTATCTAAATTTATCAATCGTGTTATGAGACGCGGTAAAAAGTCTTTAGCAGAAAAAATCTTCTATGCAACAATCGCAAAGATTGAAGAAAAAACAAATGAAAAAGGCTTGGAAATATTCCAAAAAGCAGTTACAAATGCAACTCCGTTATTGGAAGTTAAAGCAAGACGTATCGGTGGTTCAACTTATCAGGTACCGATTGATGTTAAACCTGACAGAGGTTTTGCACTTGCTTCTTCTTGGATTATTGCAGCTGCAAAGAACAGAAGCGGTAAATCATTCGTAGAAAAATTAACTAATGAAATGATAGATGCTTCTAACGGAAGCGGTCAGGCTTGCAAAAAACGTGAAGATACTCACAAAATGGCAGAAGCTAACAAAGCATTTGCACACTACAGATATTAATCTATATAAACAAAAAGAACCGGCTTTTGAATATTCAAAAGCCGGTTCTTTTTATACTATTTTTTTTAATCTTCTACAGATGTAAGCAGCATGTTAATCTCTGAGATTAAATCTTCATTTGTAGTCTTAACTGCATTTATAAGTGCTTTTTTAAGCAAGGATTTTGCTTTATTCGGACTGTTAAAGCTAATCATTAATTCTGCTGCAGATTTATAGTTTTGTGCAATTTCTTCGCTTGAATTTGTTTTTTCATAATTTTTAACAGCTTCTGCGTAATATTTTAATGCCTTATCATTTTTTCTGAACTGAACACAAGCATCAGCCGTATTACTTAATACATAACCTTTCATGCAGGAATCTGTTGTCTGTTCAACCAATTTTCTTGCTGTATCATAATACTCAAAAGCTTCTTCATTATACTTATCAGTAAAAATATTTGCCATTCTTGTAAGAGAGTCGGATTGTCCGATTAAATCATCTGATTTGCCTGCATAAGAAATTGATGTCATATAGTGATTTAATGCAGGTTCGATTTGGTTAACATCATCATAGATTTGTGCCATTGAAAAATGTGCATGAGATTTAACATTCACATCTGTTGTGTATTGGAGTGATTTATTATAACTGCTCAATGCCTGAACAAAATGGTCGTTGTCATCATATATTTTACCAATTTCAAGACAAATTCTGGATTGTGTTTCATTGTCATTGATTTCACCGGCTCTGTTAAATGCTTCTTTGAAAATCATCATTGCTTTTTTTGGATTATTGTTAAAAGCCTGTTTTTTTGCTTCAACAAAAAGTGATTTTAATCTTGTATCCTGAGGAACAATTGTTATATTCGGTTTCTGCGATATTGATTGTCTTGCCTGACTATATTCTTCATCAAGACTCAACTTCTGCGGTTCATCCTCTGTTTCTTCCTCTGCCTGAAAATCGTTTTCTTCTGCAGCCTGAAAATATTCCTCTTTTGCTGTATTTACTGCATCATCCTGTGCTAAATTTTCAGGTTCGGTTTGTATCTCCTGTGTTTTATTTTCTTGTTCGGGAAATTTTACAAGGAAATTCGGATTTATATCATCTTCGTTATAACTGTAGTCAATTCTTTGTAAAAATAAAGCATCGAGCCAGTTTTGAACAACTTTTGATTCTTTGTTTAATGTCTCTGATATATATTTATCAAGCAGAGATGCTGCAATTTTAAGGTTGCTTTGTACCAGATTGATTTGAGGATGCTCGGATTTTACTTGTTGTACAACAGTTTCAAGATATCTGTTTACCTGCTCCTCAATATCTTCAGGGGTTGCAATGGCTTTAATTGTATTTCTGAAATCTTTTAATATTTGTGCAATATTAATTTTGTTACTTCTGTGCGAAACTGTACGTGTTTGAGCCGGCTGTTCCAATGGTTGTACCGAATTTTGATATGAACCGCTGTAATTCTGATATTGAATCGGGTTTGGTGCATTGTGACGTATTGTCGGCGGTGTGTTAACGGCATAAGTTTGTCTTTGCTGCGGAAATGCCTGCGGATATGCGTTTGCAGCCGGTGAATACAACGGAACCCTGTTCTGAACCGGAGAAGTCTGTGTCTGTGCATCTTCGGCACGACCTCTTGCTACAGTTCGACGGTCATGTCCCTGCTGTTCATTAGGATTTTGTTGATTATGTCCGTCCTTGTCAGCTTCACTATTAGCTGATTTGAAATTTCCGTTAGCCTGCTGATACTGATGCGGGCGTATTGTATTCATTGTGTTAAACACTATTGCCGTCCTTCCTTTAATAATATCGGTATATTATTAAATGTTCTTTATTTATTGTCGTTAATTTCATCCGTTTAGATGATATTAGTTTAATGATGATTTTTCAAAAGTCATATTTTTGTAAATATATAGCCGATACGATTGGTAGAATTTTCTTTATTTATGGTATAATTATCGTGTTATGGAGAGGATTAGGACATGATTAGTTTTCTATTAAAATTAATGGGCGATCCCAACGAGAAAAAAATTAAAAAGATGATGGGTATTGTCGAGCATATAAATAAACTTGAACCTGAATTTGAAAAAATGACAGATGATGAACTCAGGGCAAAAACGGATGAATTTAAGAAAATATTATCCGAACGTCAGAAATCGGATAATCCGAAAGCAGATAAAATTCTGGAAAAAGAAGCTCTTGATAAAATTTTACCGGAGGCATTTGCTACAGTCCGTGAAGCCGGTAAACGTGTATTAAATATGCGACATTTTGATGTTCAGCTTATCGGCGGATATTTTTTGCATAACGGTCATATCGCCGAGATGAGAACAGGTGAAGGTAAAACTCTTGTTGCAACACTTGCGGCATATTTAAATGCACTTACCGGTAAAGGTGTCCACGTAGTTACTGTTAACGATTATCTGGCTAAACGTGACAGCGAGTGGATGGGTAAAATTTACAAATTCTTAGGGTTAACGGTTGGTGTTATTCTTTCTAATCAGCACGGACCTGATGAATTTGAACGCAAACGTGCTGCTTATGCCTGCGATATTACTTATGGAACAAATAACGAATTTGGGTTTGATTATTTGCGTGATAATATGGCAGCTTCAAAAGAAATGCTTGTACAAAGACCGTTTAACTATGCCATTATCGATGAAGTTGACAGTATTCTTATTGATGAAGCAAGAACTCCGTTAATTATCAGCGGCAGAGTTGAAAAATCAGCCGATACCTACAATCTTATGGCTAAAGTTGCGCCGCAGCTTGAGAAAGAAAAAGATTATACCGTAGATGAGAAAAATAAAAATGTTATCTTCACCGAAGACGGTATTGACAGAGCTCAGGAAATTATCGGCTGCAAAGATTTATTCGATATTAATAATCAGTATGCTCACGACTTATTAAATGCACTTAAAGCGAAAGAATTATACATATTAGATACGGATTACGTTGTAAAAGACGGAGAAGTTATTATTGTAGATGAATTTACCGGCAGACTTATGCCCGGCAGACGCTGGTCAGACGGATTACATCAGGCAATTGAGGCAAAAGAAGGTGTTGACATTCAGGATGAAACACAAACTCTTGCAAGTATAACTTTCCAAAACTTATTCAGACTTTATCCGAAGCTCTCCGGTATGACAGGTACTGCGATGACGGAAGAAGCCGAATTCGGTAAAATTTATAACCTTGAAGTTACTGCAATTCCTACAAATAAACCTGATATCAGAATAAATTATCCTGATGTAATATACAAAACAGAAAAAGCTAAATACAATGCTGTAGTAAAAGATATTATTGAACAGAACAAAATCGGCAGACCTGTTTTGGTTGGTACAGTCAGTATTGAAAAATCAGAATATATATCTTCTTTATTAAAGAAAGCAGGTATAAAGCATAACGTATTAAATGCGAAACAACACGAAAAAGAAGCATACATAATCGCACAGGCAGGACGAATCGGAGCTGTTACCATTGCAACAAATATGGCAGGTCGCGGTACTGATATTCTGTTAGGCGGTAATGCCGAATTCCTTGCAAAAGAAGGTTTGGAAAAACAAAAAATCAGTATTGATACAAACGGTTATGAAGAATTAAAAGAAAAAGCTCTCGAAAAAGCAAGACAAATAACAGAAGCTGAACATGAAAAGGTTGTCGCTCTGGGGGGACTTCACGTAATAGGTACAGAAAGACACGAATCCAGACGTATTGATAACCAATTAAGAGGCCGTGCTGCTCGTCAGGGAGATCCGGGTTCTACAAGATTTTTCCTTTCTCTGGAAGATAATCTGATGAGAATTTTTGGCGGAGATAAGATTGCAGGTCTTATGGCATTACTAAAGGTTGAAGAAGATATGGCGATTGAATCTTCCGTGATAACAAGACAAATACAGTCTGCACAAAAGAAAGTTGAAACTTATCACTTTGATATCCGTAAAAGTGTTCTTCAGTATGATGATGTCATGAATATTCAGAGAGAAAAATTCTATGTTCAGCGCAGAAAAGTACTGGAAGGCAAAAACCTTAGTGATGATATTAAATATATGATTGATAAGGAAATTGACAGATTATTAAAATCATATATTACTCCGGAAATGAATCCGGAAGAGTATATTCACGAAGATTTGGATACACTGATAAAAGAATTGCATTCAAATATTCCGCAGCTTTCTTATATTAAAATCGAAGATATTAAGGACAGCCGTTATCATAAAATATATGATATGATACAGGAGGCTGCTCAGAAAGCATACAGAGATCACGAAGAAGAGATTGTAAGTTTCTTTAATACAATTTCATCACAATACGATCCGGATTTTGTACCACAGGAATTGTTTAGTGATGATAATGTTATGAGAACTCTGGAGCGTGATATATTGCTTAGAGTAGTTGATACTCAGTGGATTGACCATCTTCATAATATTGATATGCTGAAAGACGGTATCGGTCTAAGAGCATACGGACAAAAAGATCCTCTGATTGAATACAAAAAAGAAGCTTATGATTTATTTAATAAAATGATGTACGAAATCCAGAGCAATACAGTAAGATACCTGTTCCGTGCCAAATTCGGCATACAGTTTATCTCTGAAGACGGTGATGTAGAAGTTGTTGAAAGCAACTAGAGAATAATTATATTTTAGTCTTTAGCAGCTTTTTTAATGGCATCTTCAGCTATGCTTCCGCCGGCTACTCCGGTAGCTACTGTCGCAGCTGTTCCTATGGCACCTATTGCACTAACAAACGGTGTAGCAAGACCGCCTGTTGTTACAATGGCAACAATTCCGAGAGTTCCGCCTAATAAAGCGCCCCATTTGCCTTTAAAGCTGATATCATTTTTGTTGCTTAAATTTGGTTGATAATTTGATGAATTATTGCTTTTTGATTTTGCCGGCAAATAGTTTTTCTGACAATACACGTTGTTGATTTGGTTTATTTTCATATACACAAAACTCCTTTTGAATAATTATATTACTAAATATATTTATGTAAATAGCTTAAATTTATTTACTTTAGAGTTATTATTACGATATTATAATTTATCCGCCGGTACGGGATTTGTTATTAAAAGAGTTTGCTTGATTTAAATTTTAATCTTATAAATACTGTACGAACTTGCTATTTTACCACTTGATGACTTTAAAATGGGTTTTGTCGATATTGTTGCTTAATATTTTGTTACAAAAAAGGCAATTATTTAAAGATTAAATACTTTATATATACATACAAAAAAATTATTACAAAAAGGAGAGTAGTATATGACAGAGTATTCAATCAAATTGCCGCAAGGGAATAATGTAAAGACACCACAATTGGCTGACGAAACAGCAAGAATCCACGGAGATATGAAGCTTGCATTATCAGCTTTTGATGTTGACGGACAAAAGGGGCTGAGTGCCAATGAACTGCTTCAGGCATTTGACTATTTTGTAAATAAAGAAAAGGAAATTGCCGTTACAGGGAAAAAAGGCGATGGTATAATTACCAGTCAGGACATTGGAGAAATTATCAAAACCGACGATAAATTTGCAGCAATAAGAGACAGTCTAAAAGACGATAATAAAGTTGTAGAGTTATTATCAAATATTGTAATGACACTTTCAGCTTTAGTACAAAAAAATAAAGATAACAATAATGCTGTATTTATTAATTCAAAAACAATAGAATATACTACCGATAACGGACGTGTTATACGAGAATCCGATAAAATGGTTACAAATAGAAGAAGTACAATTAAAGAAGTAGAAATAAACGGTAAAAAACATAAAGTTCAAATTTGCACTAATGAAAAAGGTGAAGAATATGTATTATCCGCAAACGGAGAATACAGATATACAACACCTTCTTTTGTGGCAAAATGTCTGGGTTATGAAACTGAATCTCATTGGTTTAAAGATGACGAATATTATGCACCTATCTCACAAGATGTCCGGGTTCCGGTCGAAGACAGCGAACACAGTGCTGCTATGTTAGGGAAACAATACAAAGTCTGGAATCCTGAAACAAACAGCTTTAATAACGGAAAACGAGAATTTAATCAAATGAGACACTTTATCGGCACCAAATAATATAATTCAGTATCCAAAACAAGTTGCATACAGTAATAAATATAATATTTAAATAGGACAGAATTTTATCTGTCCTATTTTGATTTATATATCAAATAATAATATTAAAATATTAAGTAAATAGGTCGGGTTTCAACCCGACAAAATATAATAAAATGTGTCGGGCTAAAGCCCGACCTGTTTTTTGAAAAATTTTTAAATTCTTGGCACAAAAAATACCCATAGTTGACGAGTTCAGAACTTGGTTACTCAAAAACGTTCAATAACTCACATATAGTGCTTATATTTTAAAGACTATTTTAAAGTATTTTCAATCATTGTCCACAATGGATTATATTTATCAAATTTTGTCTTTTTTACAGGTATTTGACTGCTTAATTCAGATTCTCTTTTGTAATACCAATTAAATTCTTTGCCTAATGGAAATCTGGTTGGAAATTCACCTTGGTGCAACTTTCCTTTAACCATTGTATATACTGTCATTAACAAATTATCTGTATTTTGACAGGCATCAAAGACAACCACATCTTTATTGTTATTATTTTCAAGTTCCTTAATTCTGTTTGTTAATAATCTTTTTTGTGCTGGTGAAAATTTCTTTATAATTTTACAAGCACCGGGTGTCGTAAGTACTGTAGAACCAAAAGAAACAGGTTGATTATTACATTGTTTAACTAACATAAAATCTCCTTTATATTTGTAAATGTACAATTAACTAAAAAACAGTAAAAAATAAATTTGCTAGTACAATTACAAATCTTTGCAAAAAAATTACAGAGGATAGGTTTGAACCTATCCTCTGTAATTTACCCCAGAGTTGACGAGTTTCGAACTTGGTTACTTGAAAATGTTGCTTGACGCATATTCAATAAATTAGTAGAATGAGCATATGGAAGAAGTAAAAATTATCGAGCCTTATCATATTGCAAGAAGCACTGGACTACTATGTGTAGTTATATATTTTTTCTTTCTATTTGCTACTCAAATTTTTAAAACGATTTCTAATTTTAATAAAATAGAATTAATTATAATCTTGTTTTACTTTATTTTATTTGCAATATCGCTAATTGCTTTTTTATATAAGATTTTAATTGATAAAATTAAACGAATTAAATTATTTGATAACTCTATAATAATCAGTTATATTAACTCTTTTAGATATAAAAAAATTCAACTTCCAAATGAGTTGATAGAAACAACTGTTTTTGAGATAAATACAGAAGAATGGACTGGCGGAACTCTGTATAAGATTAAATTAGTATTTAACCTTAAGGATGGAAGAATAGTATATATTAAGCACCGCACAGAATCTGACTTAATAATCAAAAAAGTTTTTAGTATAGCAAATAAATTACCATCTTTTACATTTGTCATAAATGATACCAATACTACGAAAGAGAAAATAAATCAGTTAGCAGAATGTTTAATTAATAAGTAAATTGTCTGGCGCGATTGTCTTGACCTGTTCGCATTAAACGTGTCTACGGATTTTCTTTTCGTATGCTTACGCATACTCCAAAGAAAAGTCCTCCGCACTCTGCTCACAGGTCACTCGAACGCAGAAAACGTTCAAATCTTTTCACAAACGTAAATTAAAAGGGACAGGATTGACCTGTCCCTTTTAATTTACCCCAGAGTTGACGAGTTTCGAACTTGGTTACTTGAAAATGTGGCTTAAGCATTTTTACAGTTTGCAGTGAAAATAAAATGTTGATTTATTAAGTCAAAATGTATAGAATACTCATATGAATATA
>JAEEHV010000078.1 GCA_016280955.1 Candidatus Gastranaerophilales bacterium
AATACCTTCTACATTTGTGATAAATGCTTTAAGAGTTTTAAGGCTGATATGCAATCAGGTAAATTTAAAGAATACAAAGGTGAAGATTTAAGCAGGTTGTTTAAGTAATTTGTTAATCGGATAACAAAGAAACCTCACCTGTATTATGGTCAAAATGGCATTTAGCAATATACAACTTATCATTTTCTACTGCTTCTTTAATTATGGTTGAATTATTCAGCAGATAATCTTCAACCCATAGAGTATGCTTTCTTGCAAATTCGTTGTTACAGTCAAATTTCCCTACTCCGTCTATAACAGGGTAAACAGATTTAAGAATAGACTGAAAATGTTCAGGCATATTAGGATATTGTTCGTTTGCATACTTCATAACACCGCAATCATCGTGTCCTAATAGAATCAGGAGAGGTACGTGTAACTTTTTAACAGCATATTCAATACTTTCTTTTACATTCGGACCGACTGCAATTCCTGCAACTCTAACAACGAAAAGTTCACCGATTCCGCAATCAAATATTATTTCAGGTACAACTCTTGAATCGGAACAACTCAAAACACAAGCATACGGTTCTTGATATAGAGCAAGGCTTTGTAATGTCTTTAGACACATATTATTAGCAGTAGGCTTACCTGCAATAAAGTTCTTATTACCGTTTAATAACTTTGTTAATTCTTCTTTTGCTATATCAGGAATGTTATTCATTTATTTTTACCTTTATATTTATCCCCTGTTAATTTACTCTTATTTACAATTATGATAACATGAATTTATGTATGTATAAGATAGGTAAGGTAGGTTGTTTAAATGTTTAATGATAAAAAAACTGTTGCACCCTTTTTGCACCCTTTGAATAAGATTCGATTGAAACCGTTAAGTCTTCATATACGAAAATAAAGGAATTTATGGTATCCATATGTGCGTGTCGGAGATTCTCATTCTCCAAACAGGGGTTCAATTCCCCTTACCGCCGCCATATAAGTAATTTTTGGTAATAAGGTTTCGGGTAATTAAACCCGGCATCACTTATGTGATGTGGGGTTCTGCCCCTCTCCGAAAAACTTGACATTTAGTCAACTTTTTCTCCGGCAGAGTCCTTACCGCCGCCATATAAGTATTTTGGGCGAATTGTTTTCTGGTAATTTTAATAGTGTTAATTTATCAATATGGAGCAGTATGGAATATATAATCGCAGGAATCGCACTTGCTTTTTCGTTTTTAATATTTTACTTCGGTAAAAATAAAACTTTAAAAAAATTAGCAAATATTGGCAGAATATTGATTTTAATTATTGCTATTGTCTTAATTGTTCTTTATTTAAAATAAACAAAACTGACTTTAAAATTATAATTATGCAAACATGGATTTAGTTAAATCATCAAAACTTTGTACATTTTCTTCTCTTTGCTTTTTACGGACATTCATATAAGTACCGATTCCCATAATTACTCCAAACAAGATATTAATTATATTGGAAAACTTTTTATCCTTTCCTGATGATTTAAAAATCTTGTTTAATACAAGATAATCAAGACCAAAACCTACACCTGTCCATATAACAGTACTGATGGCAGCAGCTTCAAACGGAAGAAGCACATTTTCTTTTTTATCAGACTTAAAATTTGGAGAATAGCAGTTCTTATTATAATTAATCGGTAATTTTACAGATATGTTTGTCATATTAATTATAAAAACTATAATAAAATTTTTTGCTATTTTTTTAAAGCATTTTCAAGCGCTTTTTCCAAAACCTCAATTTTTGATTCCAGAACTTTCACCCTTGATACAGCTTCCGTTGATGATATGGACTCTTTTTCCAATTCTCTTTTATAAATATTAATTTTATCATTTTTGACATTCAGCCTTAATGCCATTAAAAACATACCGATACCTGTTCCGGAAATAAATATACCGAGAAGTTCCCATTTACCGGACAAATATTTATAGCTGCAAAAAGCCGCAGCTAATGATAAAACAAACAATAAAAACATGTATAATTTTTGCTTCATTTTATTAACCTCTGTAGCACTATTATACCAAAACCAAAATTAAATTTTTATGATAAAATATTAGTATTCCAACATAAAGGTCACAAAATGGGAGATGAAGATAAACAATTTGATGCCACCCCTCAAAAACTTGAGAGAGCAAGAAAAGAAGGGCAGGTAGTAAAGTCTAAGGATGTGTCAACAGCACTTTCTCTGCTTGTTATGTTTACCTTTATAAACCTTATGGCACCTGTTATTTGGAAACTTATTGTAGGTCTATTCAGAACAACTTATGAACAAATACCCAACAAACACATTGGCGACATCGGGATTACTTATATTTTATCAACCTCATTAATTCCTGCAGTTTGTATTATAGGTTCAATTTTATTTGTTGCGGCATTTATTGCTATCCTCGGAGATTTTATGCAGGTAGGACCACTGGTTGCAACAGCTCCTCTTGTACCAAAATTAGATAAATTAAACCCTACAAAGTATTTTAAGAATTTGTTCCAGGTTAAAACACTGTTTGAACTTGGTAAAAATATCGTTAAAGTTCTTGTTCTGGGTATTGTTGGCTGGACAGTTTACAGAGAACACCTTGAAAGCATCCTTATGCTCGCAGCCACCGATAATCATTTTGCAGTTATGATTGAATTTGGCAAACTTATAGTTGAATTTATCTATAAAGCATGTATTGCGTTTTTAATAATAGCTGCGGCAGACTATGGTGTTACGAAGTGGAAATTTTTAAAAGACCAGAAAATGTCATTTAAGGAAATTAAAGATGAATATAAAAACTCTGAAGGTGATCCGCACGTAAAAGCAGCACTCAGACAAAGACGTATGCAAATGCTTCAGCAAGGAGCCATGGACTCGGTACCTAATGCGGATTTTGTCGTAAGAAACCCCACCCACGTTGCTTGTGCGCTAAAGTATGATGCCGAAACAATGCTGTCACCGACATTAACAGCAAAAGGGACAGAGTTGATAGCACAAAAAATTATTAAAATTGCGATAGAACACAACGTACCCGTTATAGATAACCCTCCGGTTGCACGTGCTTTATTCAGAATGGTAGATCTTAACCAACAAATTCCGCCGGAATTGTATAAAGCCGTTGCTGAAATCTTACTGTTTGTATACGGACTTAAAAACAAAGGGCAAAGTGGTTCTTAAAAATCATGTAAATATCGTTAATCAGATGTATATTTTAAAAGATTAATTTATGTAACAAATAATTACACACAAATCGGAACTCTAAAACAATTATAAACAAATAAATTCGTATATATAGTGTACTCTCAAATCTTGAAAAATATTTGAAATCAAGGTATGATAAAGTTAGGTTAGTTTAATAAGAGAAGATGGATAGCAAGACATTAATTAATCAATACATCGGTATTGTTCAAAAAATTGCAAAAGTTGAACACAGGCGTATGCCAAACCACATGATTGAGTATGAAGAACTGGTTAGCATAGGCATTATTGCTATACAAACTCTTATTAAAGATAAAACAGAAGAACAGCTTGCCCGTTATAATGAAGCATATATTGGTACTGCCGTAAAATGGGCAATAAGAAATGAATTAAGACACAGATATAAATGGTACACACTTAAACACAAATCCGAAGATGCCGGTGAAACAACCGGTGATGATTATTCATCTTCATTAAGCGAAGAACAGAGCTCGGATGATGAAGACATGGGATTTTCAATATCACCGACAAAAGTAAGAGAAGCTGTGTATGAAACAATTTTATCCATTGACGGTTTAGCTGCTGCTGCAACAGACAATGCTTCTCCGTTTGACTTCCTTAAAGATCCGTCTGCTATGCCTGATGAAAAAGCGGAAATTATGGAAATGAGCAGACTTATTAAACAAGCCATTGCACGTTTACCCCAAAAAGAAAGAACAGTCGTTGAGTATCGTTTTTACAGAAACATGCAGGCAAAAGATATTGCGACTACAATAGGGCTGTCACCTTCCCGTATTACAAGAATAATTCAGTATTCTCTAAATCAGATAAGGGAATATCTGAAATCAAGAGGAAGGGAAGACTTTTAAACAGATTTTATAATAATTCAATCATTTGTCTGATATTCTCTGTTGTTGTATTTTCAAGAGCAAGTTCCTTATGTTTATTATTAAGAACACTCTTTTCTTTCAGTCTGTTTAATACCTTTAAAAGTAAAGTCTGGTTCTTGCTGTCAAGAAGAGTTTCAAGTTCTTCAACATCTTCCGTATAATCAACGGCAAAAAGTACAAAATCACTTTCATCATACAATTCGTCATACAAAAGACTGTTCAGTTTATTTGTACTTATACCGGTAAAAAAGTCATTAAGTGCATATATTTCATCTTTTGTCTTTTTGTCGCAATCAAACATATATTCATCATTTTCAGTGAGCAGAGCAAATTTTTCTTTTGCCATTCGCAACAAAAGTGCGGAACTGCTTGTTAAATGGTTAAAGTATAAATTTTTAAAAATATCAAACAAATTATAATCTATAACGGAAGAAAGCGGCAAAATCTCAGGAATTGCACTTATAATATTACACATTACCAATATACATCCGTCAAAATCGGTTTGAAGCAAATCCTCCGGACTAATAAGAAAAGGAATTTCTGCCGCAATATTTTCGGATAAAGAAGAACTTTTCATCACACGAAAAATATCAGGAAGTGCATCCACAGCACCATAAGTAACCAAAAATTTGACCGAATTATACTGTTCGAACTCATCAGAGGATTTTAATCTTTCAAGAGCTTCTTTTTTTGATAATTCATCATGATTTGCAGAAAGCAATTCAATCGAATTTGCACTAAGCGGTTCATATTCAGAAAGTGCATTAGCCCGAATTTGAGGCATAATTTCATTTATGTCATTATTATTAATATACAAAAGGTATTTGGCAGCATAAGCTTTTTGTGCATCACTACCATCAAGATATAACTGTTTTATACGAGGATAAACATTTTCACCGCCGAAATGATGCATAACTTCAGCAAACATTTCATCATAAGACGCGGAATAAAAATCAAAAAACTGAAACAAATTTAAAAAATTATCTTTGTTACAAGCATGCTGAATACGTTTAGATACATTATTTTTTACAAAATCAAACAAAAAATCATCTTGTTTAACTAATTTTTTGAATAACTCAACATCAGGAGTATCAACAAGAATTTTTGCAGCCTGTTCAAACTCGGCCGGATTTTTTCCGGTTATTGCTTTAAATAAGTCCATATATAATTAATCCAAATAAAAAACTGTAATAACTTTGTGATTTTCTTCAGCATACTCAATAGCTCTGTGCAGAGTCTTACTGGTGTGCGAAAGGAAGCAAATCATTTGATTGCAGTCATCAATAATTTCTCTGTTACATACTCTTGAAGCATCAGCAAGTGTCATCATTGCACGATCAGAGTGCTCAACAATATTAGGAACACCTATAAGCTGATCCTGAACGTCAGATGGCTGCTGACCAATTGTTTGAGGTAAAATAACTTTTAATTTATCGGGGTTTGATTTCATAGCCCCTCTTATAGCAGCAGCATTTGTACCGCAAGAACCGCCTGATGTAATAATAGTATTACCTTGCTGAACAAGAGCTGTTGTTAAAGTTTCAATCATTTGTTGATGTGTAATGGCAAGATTTCTTGAACCGATAATAGCAATTCTTTTCGCCGGCTGTTTTATTGTAGCAAGCTCCATAGCTAACTCGTCAACCGTATCCGGATCATGATCAGCCGTATCCATATCATCTACAGGTACCATAATCGACGGTTGTTGTTCATTTTCATCTACTGAATCTAAAATTTCAATCATTTGTCCACCTTCTAATTGTCATCTTGTCATTTATACGTCTTTTTTGTATGCTTGATAATAATAGCATAAAATTCAGATTTTGGGAATAGGGAATGGAAAATATTTTAGAAGGACTCAACAAGGAACAAACAGAAGCAGCCCAAACAACGCAAGGTACTTTGCTTATTTTGGCAGGAGCCGGAAGCGGCAAAACAAAAGTACTGACAAGCAGAATCGCTTATATGATTCAACATGGTGCAGTTGCAGGTAAAATTCTCGCAGTTACTTTCACAAATAAAGCCGCAAGAGAGATGAAAGAACGTTTAGCAAAAATGGTCGGCGAAAATGTGGTTAAATATATGTGGGTAGGAACATTCCACAGCATTTGCGGAAGGATATTAAGACAGGATATAGAAAGTTATTCTTTCCAGTCCGGGAAAAAACTTGATAAAAATTTTACCATTTATGATGAAACCGATTCACTTGCAGTAATTAAACAGGCAGTGAAAAAAATTAATCTGGATGACAAAATCTATCAGCCAAAACTGATTAAGGCAATTATTTCCAATGCGAAAAACAAAATGCAGGATGCATACACATTTGCAACTTTTGCACGTGATTTTAAATCACAAAACATTGCAAAAGTTTTCGAATTTTATGAAAACACTTTAAATAATAATAACGCAATAGATTTTGATGATATGCTGCTCATCACCGTAAAACTGTTGGAACAAAACCCCGAAGTAAGAGAAAAGTATTACAAGAAGTTTCAACATATATTAGTTGATGAGTACCAAGACACGAACCAAGCTCAATATCAGCTTGTAAAAGCACTTTACACGAACCTTGAGCCAAAAGTTCCCGAAACACGTTCTCTGTGTGTTGTAGGTGATGTTGACCAGTCAATTTATTCCTGGCGAGGTGCGGATTTCAGAATAATTCTTAATTTTCAAAACGATTTTAAAAACACTAAAGTTGTTAAACTTGAACAAAACTACCGTTCGACAGCTAATATACTGAATGCTGCAAACGCAATTATTGAAAATAATGAAGAACGTGTTGATAAAGTTCTGTATTCACAAAAAGGTGACGGAGAAAAGATATCATTATACGAAGCAGAAGATGAAGCAGATGAAGCAAACTATATAGTTCGCTGCATACGTGATACATCCGATAATTATAATAACTTTGCAATACTATACAGAACAAACAATCAGTCAAGAGCATTAGAAGAAGCACTTATTGCGGCAGGAATCCCATACCGTATATATGGCGGACTTAAATTCTACGACAGAAAAGAAATTAAAGATGCAATAGCTTATCTGAAACTCATTTACAATCCTGACGATTCTCAATCACTCAGAAGGATTATAAATGTTCCAAAACGCACTATCGGTGAAACTACAATTAAACATCTTCAGGAATATGCTGATGAAAATGATTTGAGTATTTTTGGTGCAATAAAAGAAGTTGATAATATTTCAGCTATAAAATCAGGAACCGCTGCAAAATTAAAAGATTTTGCTACTCTGATTGAAAAATTTAAAGATGCGGAAAAACGATATTCATTGCCTGAATTCCTCGGATTAGTTCTGGAAAGAAGCGGATATTTAAAAGAACTGCAGGATTCCAAAACAGATGAAGATGAAGTCAGAATAGAAAACTTACAGGAACTTGTTAACGTAGCAAATGAGTTTGAACCGGAAGAACAGGACAACATACTCGGAGAATTTCTCACACAGGTTTCATTGGTATCTGATATTGACGGAATGGATGAGATTGCAAATAATGTTACACTAATGACTTTGCATTCATCAAAAGGCTTAGAATTCCCTATAATATTCCTTGCAGGATGTGATGAAGGAATTTTCCCCTCTGCACGTTGTTCTAACACTAAATCAGAACTTGAGGAAGAAAGAAGACTGATGTATGTCGGAGTTACCAGAGCACAAAGTAAACTGTACCTCACAACAGCAAAACGGCGTCAAATGTGGGGAGAATACAAGTATTACACCCCAAGCAGATTCCTTGATGAAATTCCTGCCAATCTGCTTGACGAAGAAGAAGCATCAGGTTCTGAATACAGCTCAGAAAAAAGTACATTCAGAAGTGCGGTAAATTATGTCAAAGACAAAAGCACTACAACCCCTAAATATCAGGAAAAGAAAAGTTCAATATCTTATAATACCGACGGATACGTTAAGCCTTCAAACGGATTTGGTGCAAATTTTGTCGCACCGTCCGTAAAAAGAGAAAACACCGACAATAACGGCAAAATAACAAATAATTCAGGGTTTGGAAAGAATTTTACTGCGCCCGTAAATAAAACCACAACTGTCGTAAAACGTACACCAACCCGTGCAATAATTAAAAAGAACCCCATTAACAAAGAACGGGAAGAAGAAAAAATTAAATCATTTTGGGAAAATAACCCGATGAAACAAAAAATTGAAGAACAAAAACGCAAAAATGCCGAAGCGGCAGAAGAAAAGAAAAGACAGGAAGAATTAAAAAATGCATCATTCCAATATTTCTTCAATGTAGGTGAAAGAGTATTCCATGAAAAACTCGGAATCGGGCATATCACAGATGTTAAAGTCGAAGGCGACAGCACTATGTACCTGATAGATTTCGGTAAAATGGGCAAAAAAGCTATGGATGCCACTTATGCTCACCTGAAAAAATTCTAATGAAGTAAGGGGTAAACTTTTTGGGGTAAATATTTTGGGGTAAATATTTTGGGGTAAATATTTTGGGGTAATTATTCCGAAATACTAAGAGTAAATACTCTTTTTTAAACCTCTGATATTTCCTGTCCTATAATGTAACAAAAATTTACAATATAAGTTTATGTAAGGCAATTTTTCAAATTATCAATACTTTATATATATAGGATATTAACAGGAATGAGGACATGAGCTTCGGTGATTTTTTAGGAAGATTCGCAGCCGGATTCACATTCGGGATGCTGACAGGTGGCACACCATATGGATGGTGCAGTCCATACTATTGCAGTTATTATTATGTTCCTAATATAAGTATATATACAAGCAATTCATACTATCCTATGTCTTTGCCTGAGGTTTCAATTATGCCTTCAGGCGGTAATTGGTATGCACAAGACAGCTTTTCATATTTAGAAAATAATGTTGCAACGGGCTTTGAGTTTATTAAAAATGAAATAAACAACCCTGAATCAAACTATAATAAAAACGTTATGCAGCCAATTCGTGATGCAATGAAAGAATATTATGAAAATTTAAATAACGGAACTAACACACCATTCAATTTTAATCCTAAATTCACAACTCCATATTCTTGTTTCTACAGCAATCCGGGTATTACTCGGCAACCGGAAGAAAAATCAAATGAAATAGAACCAAAGCCTGAAGAAAAAGCAAAAGAAACACCAAAAACAAACACAAGCACTACAACATCAGCTTCAGCAAACAGAACAACAGGCAGCAGAGAATTTGCACAGGTATATAGCTCGCTTGGAATAAAAGATGAACGTTTCATAAAAATATTTGAAGAATGCATACTTAAAAGCGAAGGCAGAAGTTACATTTTTGATGTACATGCAATGGCGAAAAACGGTGTACAACAAGGAACATATAATACTTATCGTGAAAGTAAGGGATTAAAAAAACAAGACGTCAAATATATGACAGCAGAAGAAATGTGTGACATTTACTATGGCATTTACAAAGACTGCGAAGCAGACAAAATCAAGAATGACAGAATGGCACTTTATGTATATGATCTTGCAGTAAATTCAGGCGCAAAAAAAGCAAAAGAATATTACGCAAAATGCGGTGATAACCCTGAAAAGTTTTTACAAATGAGAAAAAACTTCTACCTGAATTTAATAAAGAAAGATTATAAAAAATATGGCGAAAACAAAGATGGCTGGATGAACAGACTCAGTAATCTTAAAAAATATGCCGACAACAATTTCTCAGCCATTTCATAAAAAAAAGCCGTTTCATTGAGAACGGCTACCAGACTTGGGGAGGAGGTATGAAAAACCATTTCGGTTTTCCATATTATAATTAACGGTAAAATTATATTTTTCTTAAGTAAAAATTATTCAATATCATCTATATGTACTAGTTCAATTTGTGTTAAAATTATTTGGTAACACAAGGGGATATCTGTGAATAGACAAGAACTTATTGACATCCTTTCCGATGATAAAAAAAATACGAAGATATTTGAAAAAGCAGACAAAATCAGAAGGGAAAATGTAGGAGATGAAGTCCACCTCAGGGGGCTGATTGAATTTTCAAACATTTGCAAAAGACAGTGCAAATACTGCGGACTGAGAAGTGAAAATAAAAATATAGAAAGATACCGCATACTAAAAGATGAACTGCTTGTTTATGCTAAAAATGCAATTAATTTAGGATATCGTACACTTGTATTACAGTCAGGTGAAGATGAGTATTTTGATACTGATAAATTAGCGGAAATTGTTAAAGCTATTAAAGAATTTGACGTGGCACTGACACTGAGTATAGGCGAAAAGAGTTATGACGAGTTTAAAGCACTGAAGCAAGCCGGTGCAGACAGATATTTACTGAGAATTGAAACAACAGATAAAAAACTGTATGAAGAAATGCACCCTAATGCAAGTTTTGAAAACCGCATGAGATGTCTTTATGATTTAAAAAAACTCGGATACGAAACCGGAACGGGATGTCTTGTCGGGCTGCCAAAACAAACAACAGAATCGTTAGCTGATGATATACTGTTTTTTAAAGAGCTTGATGCGGATATGGTAGGAATAGGTCCTTTTATCCCACACAAAGAAACACCGCTTGCAGAAGCAAAGCAAGGCGATTTTTGGCAGGCATTAAAAGTTATGGCACTTACAAGAATCAATCTTCCTGATATTAATATTCCTGCGACAACAGCGATGGAAACCATCAACCCTAACGGAAGAATAATTGCACTGCAAAGCGGTGCCAATGTAGTAATGCCAAATGTTACGTCAACGGAATACCGTGCCAAATATGAAATATATCCCGGTAAAATATGCATAAATGACAATCCTGATAAATGCAGAGGATGCATAGAAAACAAAATTAAATCCATAGGGCGGACAATAAGCAAAGAAAAAGGATTCAGAAAGAATAATTAAACTAAAAAACCCCTGTTGTATATTACAACAGGGGAATATTTTTAAAATATTAAGTTTTATGCTTCTTCCGGTTTATCTTTATTAAGCATTTCCTGAAGTTTACCGATAATTTCTTCACTCTTTTCCTGAGCATCAGAAATCAAACGGTCTGCTTTTTTCTTAATATCCTGTACTGTTTCGTCTGTTTTGTCTGCCAAATCGGAAGCCATTTTCCCCAGCTGTTCTCTTGTATCTTCACCTGATTGCGGAGCCAAAAGAATACCTGCTACTGCACCTATAGCTGCACCGATTGCGAAACCTGCTAAAAATCTTGTTACTGACATAATATTTCTCCTTCTACTCTAGTTTACACTCAATGACGTTTTTTTTAATTACTCTAATGTATTATTTATTTTTTCTTACCGAAAAGTTTAAGTCCTGCAAACAAACCTCCAAAAAATCCTTTGGCAACAGTCCCGGATAATGTCGAGAGTTTTGTCAGAATTTTAAGAGGAGAATTTGCTATAAATTCTTTAACTTTACTAATACCTTCATCGGTTTTAATAACTATACCGCTGACTATTTCAACAGTCTTGTTAACATTTTTTAGTGTCGGAACGAGTTCTTCTTTTGCAACATCAACTGTATCATTAATATTATTCATCAGTTTTGAGAAATCAAAAAGAACTTTGAATAACATAATACCGACCAACGCAACAATTACAACAGCAGTATATGTTAAAACCGTTAAACTTTGATATAATTGACTAATTTCCATTATTTTCCTCTGTGTATATTTCCAATACCATTCTAATCGTGATCAAAATTAAAATTTGATTCACTTTCCAGCTCTTTTGCTTTTCTCATTTTTTTAGATTTTAGCATATTGCCGAATTTTTTATACTGTTTTTCAAGTTTGTATTTCAACAAATCAATTGATTCAAGAGCCTGTTTCTTAGCCTCTTTTACGGCAGGTGAATGTTTTTCGGCCAAATCACATACCGCTTCTTTTACTTTTTCTCTCATTTCTTCACCCGGTTTCGGAGCATATAAAATACCGGCAGCAATTCCGCCTAAAACACCGAGCAACAATCCTACACCGAAACCAATGGATGATTTATCTTTATCGCACATAAAAACCTCGCTTTTCTTTATCTATGCAAAACTAATTGTATCATAATTTTTTACAATATTAAAGTGTCTGCGTAACTATTTTTAACCAAAATGTTTTTCGGTTTCTTTTTTTACGGCATAAAATACCAGACCGGCAAGAACACTTTTTAATTGCGAAATAATTAAATCTGATATACATTTTTTTACTTTTAAAACTATCACAGGAGCAAACTCAAGTCCCTGTTCTGATATTTTTCTGACCAAAACCAATATATCTTTAATCTCAGGTTTTGAGGTATGCAAAAATTCATCCCATTCTTTTATACGTCTGTCAAATTTTAAAAGATTTACCAGTAAAAAAGATGCTATAATCAACTCCGCAATAAAAACAATAACTGTTAAAAAATAAAAAATCATTTCCATCACACCTGTTTTGTTATAACATGATTATAACCCGACGGTTAAAAATTTCCAATACACTAACCGTCTGATAAAATTACAAATACTGTTTGAGGGCAAATTGAAAAATACATTTTTTTTATCTTTATTTATATCAAAATTAATAAGTAAAACACTCAAGATAACAAAACTTTCAGGAGGAACATCCGTTATCGGTAAAATTGCGCTTAAAATTTGTCCGGACTTTTTATCACACGCAAATAAATATATCAAAACAAAAATTAACGTAACGGGAACAAACGGTAAAACTACAACTTCAGGACTTATATCACACCTGTTAAAAAATAACGGAAATACCATTATAAACAACGCAATGGGTGCAAATATGATTCAGGGTGTTGTAAATGCAATAGCAGTAGAACTGAGTCCTTTTACAAAATATGATTATTCTGTCATAGAATCTGATGAAGCATTTTTAGAAGTAATATATGAAAAATTTGAAGCAGATTATCTTCTTGTAACAAATCTTTTCAGAGATCAACTCGACAGATACGGCGAGCTTGCAACAACTAAAAAACTTATCCAAAACGGCATTGATAAAAAATCCGGACTTACTCTTTTATTGAACGCAGATGATCCGCTCGTTGCCGGTTTTGAAGGAAATAAAAAAATATATTATGGTGTTGAAAATATCGAATACAAAGACGGACTGAAACCGTCAGAATCTCATACGGAAGAAGCATTTAACTGTCCTTGCGGCAGGGCATTAAAATATGAAAAAAAATTCTATGCACAACAGGGGCATTACAGCTGTGAGTGCGGATACACAAGACCTCAACCAAAATACAGCGCCGATATAGCTCTTTATAAAAAGTATTCCGTTATAAAAATCAATAATGAAGAATTTGAAGTGCCTCTGGTCGGCTTATTTAATGCATATAATGCACTTGGGGCAATAGCATTATGCAAAGAACTCGGAATAAGTACCGAGAGCATACAGAAAAATTTAAAAACATTTAAAGTTGCATTCGGAAGAAGTGAAGTTAAGTATTTGGACGGAAAACGGACACTGATACAGCTTATAAAAAATCCTATAGGAACAAACGAGGTTCTTAAAACGGTAGATTTAGACTCAAACATATTAATTATAATAAATGATAACTATGCAGACGGCAGAGATGTTTCATGGCTTTGGGATGCGGAATTTGATAAAATTAAAGATGCAAAAAAAGAAATTATTGTATCAGGCATAAGAGCAACAGATATGGCTTTAAGGCTCAAGTATGCGGGAATTTCCGCCGACAAAATAAAATCCATTCCGGATATTAATAATGCAATAGAATATCTCGGCAAGAACGCAGCTAATGATATAACAATACTTCCGACATATACTGCACTGTTAAAACTCAATAAAATCAAATCACTAAAACCTTTAAAATAATATATTAAGTTATGTTACAATAATATAAACTGCTGAAATCGTATAAAAAAATTTGACTTTATATATATAAGCAAAAGGCATAAAACGTTAGAAACGAGTAAAGAGAGAAAAGAAAAAAAACTTCCTAAAAAGGAAGTTTTATTTTTTTATATAACATTTTTAATTAGCATGCGAAAAAAGATAATCCACAAGTCCAATGAGCGCCAAAGAATAGCTTTTGCTGCCAAAGCCTACAACCTGAGCAATACAAACACCTGATAAAAGTGAAGTATGTCTGAATTCTTCTCTGGCATGAATATTTGTCATATGAACTTCGACTGTCGGAATAGCTACTGATGCTATTGCATCTCTTATTACAACACTTGTATGCGTATATCCCCCGGCATTAATAATAATTCCTGCATAAGCATCTTTTGCTGACTGTATTTTTTCAACAATTTCTCCCTCAAAGTTTGACTGCCAGGTATCTACTTCCACACTAAGCTCTTTACCTAAATCAATGAGTGTTTTTTCTATGTCAGCAAGAGTTAATTTACCGTATTTTTCTGGTTCTCTGGTACCAAGCATATTCAGATTAGCACCATTAATTAACAGAATTTTCATAATATCCTCCGAATTTTGTTTCCATGCCGGAATATTCAACAGAGCATCCGGCACCAATTTTACATTGGAATAAATTTATTATACAATAGAATTTGAATGAGAGGAATATTATGATAAACAAACGTTGGTATGATTCGGATCCTATTTTAAAAGAAGCATTGGAATTACTGAGATTGTCACCTGATGACACTAAAAGTGAAGCAGCAGAATTTATGTTAAAGCTTCAGGAACAGGTTGCAGGCGAAGTAATTGAACATGTATATGAAATTATTAACACATATCAGGGTAAAGGAAACCGCTGGTATGATAATGATCCTATGATGCTTAAAGGTGTTGAACTTTTGAGAAATGCTCCGGCAAGTATTCAAAGGGTTGCAGCACTAAAGTTACTTCTTGCACTTGAAAAGAAATCTTTTGAAGGGGTTGAAATATAATAATGCAGGATGTCCAAAACCTCAAAGATAATCGTGGCATTGAGATTCAGAAAGTCGGGGTTAAAGGTGTCGAATTTCCGTTAACCATACAAAGAAAAGATGCGGAGGATATTACAATATATTCAGTCGCAACTATTGGAGTATCGTTACCCTCACGATACAAAGGAACACACATGTCACGGTTTGTTGAAACATTGAACAACTGGCAAAAAAAACACCTTTTAGGCTTAAATATTAAAGGGTGTGTTGAAGAAATAATTAAAAAGTTGAATGCCAAGAGCGGATATTTAAAGTTTGATTTTAAATACTTTATAGACAAAAAATCACCTGTTACAAACATTTCCGCACCCATGTGTTACGACTGTTCCTTTGAGGGTATTCTTGATAATTACGGTGAAGAGGATGAAAAATACTCCTTCTATCTGGGTGTAAAAGTTCCCGTTACAACTCTGTGCCCATGTTCAAAAGAAATATCCAAATATGGTGCTCACAACCAAAGAGCAATTGTTTCAGTTAAAATTACTTATCCCGAAGATGAGCATATATGGCTTGAAGACTTAATTCAAGAAATCGAAAAATGTGCATCATCAGAACTTTATCCTCTATTAAAGAGGGCTGACGAAAAATATGTAACCGAACATGCATATGACAATCCAAAATTTGTAGAAGACGTACTCAGAGATGTTGTACTGCTGCTCAGAAAAAATAGTGTTATTGACTCATTTGAAGTAGAGTGTGAGTCATTGGAAAGTATTCATAATCATTCTGCATGGGCATACCAACAGGAAGGATAATATATCCGTATTCGGATATAAATGCCGTTACTATTTTTTGATAAAGTCTAAAATACCTTCAGAAATACCTTTTGCAGCTTTTTTAAGCCACTTGTCATTTCTGTACAGAACCGAATCAAACGGATTTGTCATATATGCTGTTTCGACAAGAACACCAATATAATCCGTCGGACGAATCACAGCAAAACTTGCAGTGCGTACTTCATCATCCCGGGTTTTTGCATAATGGGTAACATTTTCTTCTATAGCTTCAGCGAGCTGCTTGGCATTATTATTAAAATAATATACACTTGTTCCTCTGTTTTTATGAACATTCATTGGGATGTCGGCAATGGAATTCAAATGTATGCTTACAAATATATCCGCTTTGTTTTCTCTTGCATAATTAACTCTGTCATTCAAAGACATATCGGCATCACATTCTCTTGTCATAACAACATTTATGTCCTTGTTTTTTAAATACTCTGCTGTATATTCTGCAATTTTCAGATTAATATTTTTTTCTTCATCACCAAGACATCCGATTGCCCCTCTCTCAGAACCACCGTGTCCTGCATCAATGACAACGGTAATTTCATTTTTATCCTCCGGCAATCGCCATACTTTGAATGTATATGTTCCTTGTTCCAAATTTACTGAATAAGAATATTTTTCCGGCTTGGGAATGTTTATATTATAAACGGATTCCTCTCCGAGTTCGGAATTATACACCCTGAATATAATTTCATTTTCACCGTCCTCAACAGTGTATGGCAATTTTTTATTAAAAGAGATTTTCTGAATCATTGCATTTTTAAATCTCTCACTATCCATATTCATAAATTCTGCAGGCTGAAACGTATCATCAGTTAATGTAACATGAGCTTTTGCAATCCATGCCTCAGTCTTGTCTGAAAGAAATACTCTGTAAAAACTGCCTTTTGAACCGTTAATAACCAATTCTGTACCTTCAAAAAGATGCGATAATCTGTTTAGTCCTGCATCTACGGGAGTACTTCTTAAAGGTGTATTGTCATTTTTTACATAGGCTTTTACGGGACTGAAGTTTTCTGTCGGTATAGGCTGCTCGGTTACATTGCTCTTATAAAACTTATATACCTGAATCCCGTATGCGGTTCTTAATACTATACGGTTTTCGCCCTCTTTGAGTTTTACGGAATGGGCAAATGCGCCGTTTGATGCAACGGGTACACTATGACCGTTTATGGTTAAACACTCGGCACTTTTGGCTTTACCGACAAAAAAAGCATAATCATTTGTTGTAACATTCTTCTTATCAGAAGGATAAATAACCTCAAACGCAGATACTTGCTGAACAGCAAACAACAATACGGACATAATTAATAATAAAACTCTAACCATACCAATATGTTAATATAAAATTTTACTCAAATCAATTTTATGTTAGAATATGAAATATGAGTGGGAATTATGTACCGTTATACAGAAAGTACCGTCCGCAAACATTAGATAAACTGGTCGGTCAGGAACATATTAAAAAGACATTGACAAGTGCGATTGAGCTTGGCAAAATTGCACATGCTTTCTTGTTTACCGGCCCAAGAGGAACGGGAAAAACTTCGACAGCAAGAATTTTGGCTAAATCACTTAACTGTAAAAACGGCCCTACGATACACCCATGCGGAGAATGTGAAAGTTGTAAAGATATTACAAATTCCATTCCCATAGATGTTATTGAAATGGATGCAGCAAGTAACCGTTCCGTTGAAGATGCACAAAATATTCTGGAAAAAATTCAATATGCGCCGGTACACGGCAAGTTTAAGATATACATAATCGACGAAGTCCACATGCTTTCTTCCACAGCATTTAATGCACTCCTGAAAACATTGGAAGAACCGCCTGAAAACGTAATATTTATACTTGCCACAACAGAAGTTCATAAAGTTTTGGATACTATTAAAAGTCGCTGCCAAAGATTTGATTTCAGAAGAATTACGACAGATGATATAGTAAAACATCTCAGATATATTGCTGACGAAGAAAAAATTAATATAACAGATGATGCACTGTATTCAATTGCAAAAAATTCAGCCGGAGGAATGAGAGACAGCATATCTCTATTGGATCAGCTAAGTCTTCTCGGAGCAACAGAGCAGGTAACATCCGATGATGTAAACTCAATTTTGGGAAGAATCTCATTTGATACTTTATACGACCTTAGCAGCAAGGTTATTTCGGGTTCTCCAAACGAAGCAATAGAATTACTGAATGATATATATAATTCAGGTAACGAACCGCTTCAGATACTTACAAACCTTGCGGAATATTTTAAAAATTTGCTGATTGCAAAAAACAGCAAAAAAGAATTAATGCCGGAATTAACAAGTCTTAATGAGCCTCAGATTGATTTAATTCTCAAGCAAAAAGATTTACTTGAAACACAACAAATTGTTTTTATATTTGAACGAATAACTCACTACATAAAAGAGATTAAACAAACAAGCAATCAGCATTTATGGTTAGAGGTTGCAATTATAGATATCGCCAATATGGCTGAGAATTCTACACTGGCAGACTTGCAAAGAAGGGTTTCAGCACTTGAAGGCGGGGAAATAACAGTAAAGTCTTCTCCGATTAAGCCTGCTAAACCATCAGTATCACCGATATCGGTTTCAGATAAAACTGAGCAGCCTAAACCGGAGCCAAAACAACAGGAAAAAGTAACGCAGGCTGAGGAAAGCACACCGGCAAATACAGCAAATGAACCTGAATTTACTCCGCCGCCTTTATCAAAGAAAAATGACGGAATGGATATAGGCAGTCTTTGGAATTCATTATTGAGTAATATAAAAAGTGCTCCGACAAAAGCAATACTCAGCCAGCTCGGAACACCGGTTAAAATTTCTAAAGATGAGATTATAATTACATTTAAAACAGAATCTTTAGTATCACAATTTCTTAACACAAATAAAAAACAAATTGTGGAAGAAGCTGCATCAGTTATGTTTGGTACAAAGAATCCAAATGTTACGGTAAAACTCTCTAACGGGGAAAAAGCAGATATTCAGGGAAATAAATCCACCGTTGAGGAACAAAAAAAAAATGATGTAAGTATCCCCCAAACTGAGCCGGAACAAATTAATACAGAGAATAATACTTTTAAAAACAAAAAATCGGAGAAAGAAGTTACAAACCCCGTAACATCAGATACGAAAATCACTGATAATGAAAAAAAACATCTTGAATCAGATCAGGAAAAGATGGTTCTTGAACTGTTTGACGGCAAATTTATCGAATAGTAACCCGGTTTATTAAGACTGATATACTAAGTTGCATTTACCGCTTTTAGTTGTATAATATTTATAGTCTTTAAAAAGACGGGAGATATTTAGACGACCGAATAATTATTCGGGGAAAAAAGGAGAAATAAAATGACAGTAACTATTGAAGATTCATGTATTGCTTGCGGCGCTTGCGAATCAATTTGTGATGCAGTTTTTTCAGTTGAAGACAAAGCTATCGTAAATGCTGCAAATATTGCAGGAAATGAAGATGCAATTCAGGAAGCAGCAGGTGCTTGTCCTGTTTCAGCTATTGTTGTTGAGTAGTCACAAAGACTTTTAACAATCATAAAGATTGAGGGTAATTATTTAATTACCCTCTTTTTTGATTTATGTATTTGTGTTAATCTTAATTGGTCTAAATATTTGGAGAAATTATGAACAATAATCAGTCACTATATATTAAAAAAGAAGTTATGGCACGTTTAATCAGAGCATATTTGTCTGACGATTTCCCTGAAAATACAAGGGTTATTCCTTATGATATGCGTCCTACCGGTGCAGAAGTACCTTACAGATGCTGTATATATAAAGAACGTGCAATTCTAAAAACAAGAATCATTGCAGATCTTGGTTTTCCTCTTGAAGACGATGATGAAAGAATTAATCTGACTACTTATGCAAAACAGGCAGAATTAAGAGAAAAAATCAGTGACAAACACTTAACCGTACTGCAGCAAGCTTGCAAAGGCTGTACATCAAACAGTATATTTGTAACTGATATTTGCCAGGGTTGTGTAGCCAGACCTTGTACCAATGCTTGTAAATTCGGTGCAATTTCTGTAGGTGACGGCAGAGCAAAAATTGACAATGAGAAATGTAAAAAATGCCAAATGTGTCTAAATGCCTGCCCGTATCACGCAATAGTTAAATTATCGGTTCCGTGTGAAGATGTTTGCCCTGTCGGTGCAATAAAAAAAGATGAAACCGGTTTTGCTTCAATAGACTTTTCTAAGTGCATAAGCTGCGGCAAATGCATATCCGCCTGCCCGTTCGGTGCCGTACATGAAAAAAGCCAAATGATAGATATTCTTAAATCAATTAAAAAAGGTAACAAGCTTATTGCAATGATTGCACCGTCAATTGCCGGACAGTTCAGAGGAAATCTTTATCAGCTTAAAACAGCAATCATAAAATCGGGTTTCTATGACGTATATGAAGTTGCAAAAGGCGCAGATAAAACAGCTCGTAATGAAGCCAGAGAGTTTATTGAAAGAATGGGAGATGACGATGCAATGTGGGATGCAATTCACCCTATTGCAGAACCTGACGACAAAAGCAGTGAAACATTCATGACAACTTCTTGTTGTGCAGGATACATTCAACTCGTAAACAAACATATGCAAAATATGAAGCCTTATGTTTCTGATACACATACTCCGCTTTATTACACGGCAGAATACGTTAAATCTGTTTTACCTGACTGTGTTACTGTATTTATCGGTCCCTGTCTTGCAAAAAGAGTGGAAGGTTTTGAAAACAAAAATGTCGATTTCGTTATGAGCTTTGAAGAACTCGGTGCTTTATTTATGGCAAAAGATATTGAAGTATCCGAATGTGAAGAAACAAAATATAACATAGAGAGTTCTAAACAGGCGAGAAACTTTGGAGTTACAGGCGGTGTTGCAGAGGCAGTCAAAAAGGCACTGAAATATGAGAGCACCGTTAAACCGCTTGTTATAAGCGGACTTAATAAAGATTCAATAAGACAGCTCAAGAAATATGCTGCTAACGGAGTTTGCGATGACGGATGCAATTTGATTGAGGTAATGTGCTGCGAAGGAGGATGTATCGCCGGGAATGCAACCATTAACAATGTTAGAAATGCTCAAAAACAAATTAAAGATGTTATTGCGGACAGTGATGACATAGAAAAAATATAAAAATTTGTAGTATAATCAAATTATGGCAGTTTACTTTTTTTACGGGGAAGAAGATTTTAATATCGATACGGAAATTGAAAAATTACGTTCGAAACTTAATCCTGATTTTATTTCCATGAGTTGTCAGACACTGGACAATCCCGAATACGGTGAGCTGATTAATGCACTCCGGACTCCGCCGATGATGTTTGGTAATATGCTGATTATAATTAATGCGGAAGATTATTTTTCATCAACAAAAAAACAATTTGAAGATAATGAACTGAAAGACATTGAAGAGAGTCTTGAACATAATCAGGAAGGAACCGACATTGTTTTTGTTGTAAAAATTGACCGTGAAGAAGGTAAAAAACCCGACTCCAGAAAAAAACTTTTTAAAATACTTTCTAAATACAATGCAAAAGAATTTCAGGTAATTCCTACATATAGAACCGCAGAAATAGCAGCATGGGTCAAAAATAAAGCTAAAGAAAAAGGGTTAACTATAAAAGACGATGCTATGGAGTTGTTTATCGAACAAATAGGAAATAATCTGCGGATTTTTAACAATGAACTTGATAAACTTCAGTTGACAGCTTATCCGGAAAAAACCGTAACTAAAAAAATGATAGAAGAAATCTGTGTTTCAAATCAGGATTTATTTAATATTACAAATTGCCTTATTAAAAATGAAAAAGATAAGGCACTTCTTGAATTCAAAAAACTGACGGACAAAAAACATCCGCTTGAAATATTGTCTGCCATACAAACAATATTAAGACAATGGATAATTATTAAAGTTAAAGCAAATGCTCCGGTTCATGAAGTTATGAATTTATCAGGTATAAGAAATGAATTCCGGATTAATATTCTGAAAAAAGAACTAAAAGACATTCAGACAAAAGAACTTATTAACTTAAAAAATAATCTTTATGATATAGAATACAGATTAAAAAAAGGCGAAGTTATTGATTCATTATCGGAGGTGGAGTGTGCGCTTATCAGATAAGTATCCGTTTCTGACAAACTATTTTACAAAAGCACTGTCTTCATCAGAAAGAGCAATGCCTCAGACTTTGCTTTTTTACGGGAACGATATAAATGCACAATATGCACTTGCTACCGAAATTGCCCGTTTACTTAACTGTAAAAATGACAAATCTGATGGTTGTGACTGTCTAAACTGCAAATGGATAAACGAAGGTACGCATCCTGCTATTATGACAATATCAAGGCTTGATAACAAACCGGAATCTGATAAATCAAAAAATGTTATATCGGTTGCACAGGCAGCAATGATAAAAGAAAAACTTGTATCAACATCAGAATTTCACAGAGTATTTATTTTCTGCGGCAGAGATAACGATGGAAATATCAGTGGCTTAAGCAAATTCAATTTTCAGGATACTGCAGCTAACGCACTTCTTAAAGAAATTGAAGAACCGCCTGCCGGTACAACATTTATCTTTTTAACCAGATATATTGATGACGTACTGCCTACAATCATTTCCCGTTCGCAATGTTTTTTTGTCCCGTCATTTAAAGAGATTAATTATGACTATTCTTGTATAGATGGGGTTTTTACCGACTATTTTGAATTTGAAAGAAAAAATGTATTTGATTACTCAAAAAAACTTCAGGATTTATTAAAAGAATATTCGATGAAGCAGATTCTTGACGGCATGCAAAACTACATACTCTGTTTGCTGAAAGAAAATCCGAATATGACTGAATTAATTACACACATAAAACATATTGAAGATGCAAGAATACAATCAGACTTGGGTATGAAGCCCGTAAATATTTTTGATGACATTTGCCTGAAACTCATAAAATGACCTTCTGAAATTAGGGCTTTGCATTATATTTTTATGCTAAAATAAATTGGTAGAGGTGGTTTATGAATTTTAAGAAAATCTTGTTTAAAACTAATTCCATTGATGCTGAAAAAGCACTTCCGGATGCAATTGTATTTACTGAAAAAGACGGCAAAATCCAGTGGGTAAATGATGTTGCCGCAGAAATATTTGAAACATCCAAAATGCATTTAATGACATCAAATATATCAGATATTATAGAAAATGCTAATGCCATGATTACTAACGTAACAATCATGCATAAGCCGGCAATAGTTAAACTTAAAGACAAAGAACAATATTACGATATGACTGTCAGAGAGATTGAAGACGGATATGTCCTGGACTTCAGAGATGCTGAAGGTTCATCTTATAATAGTTACAATCAGGAAGATGAAGGAGAAGTCAACAGAGAAAAAAATAATTTTCTGCTGAAACTGTCAAATGATTTAAAATCTCCAATTCAGTCAATTGTCGGATTTTCACAGGCAATGGCAGACGGTCTTGGCGGCAGCATGTCAGAACAGCAGGCTAAATACATTAAAATAATTAACAAAAGCTCAACCGAATTAATGTATTTTATTGCAAAATTACTGGAGCTTTCACAAACGGAATCACAGCTTTCCAGTCCTGACAAAAAAACATTCGATTTGGCTTCCGTTATAAATTCACTGATAAAATTTAACGAACATCTATATACGGGTAAAGATATTAAATTTACAATTAACATACAGGAAGGTTTCAAAAAAAATATCTTAACTGATGCTGAAATGTTTAAGAATATTATACAAAATATACTTGAAGTCATACTTAAATCAGTTGAAATGGGAGAGATTGTCGTAGATTTATCAAATCCTGATGACGATTTAATCGCATCAAAGAATCTAAAACCCGGATTATATGCAAAAATTTCGGTTTCAAGCAGCTCAATGTTACTGTCTGAAAATGAACTGGATTGTTTATTTGATCCGTACAAAATTGTTGATACAACCAACAGAAAAAATGTACTGCGAGCAATAACACTTGCCTCTGTCAAAAACTTAGTACAGGCATTAGGCGGTGTTGTTTGGGTTGAATCACAAATTTTGAAAAGTACAAGCTTTAACGTTATAATACCGGAACAATAAAATTATAATTAATTTTTAAAAGAATAGGGAGTGCTGATGAGCAGTGTTATTTTAAAAAATCTCGTAAAAAGTTATGACGGAAGAAATAACATAATTGATAATATAAATCTGGAAATAAAAGATAAAGAATTTATTGTACTTGTAGGTTCATCAGGCTGCGGAAAATCAACAATTTTAAGGCTTATATCAGGTCTTGAAAACGTAACATCCGGCGAAGTTCTGATTGACGGAAAAGTTGTCAATAATGTACATCCAAAGGACCGTGATATTGCATTTGTCTTTCAGAGCTATGCACTTTATCCGCACATGAGTGTGTATGATAATATTGCTTTCGGGCTTAAAATGCGTAAGTTTGATAAAAAAGTTATTGATGAAAAAGTAAAAGAAGTTGCAAAATCACTAAATCTTGAAGAATTGCTCGACAGAAAGCCGCGCCAGCTTTCGGGTGGACAAAGACAACGTGTTGCACTCGGAAGAGCAATAGTCAGAAACCCTAAAGTATTTCTTATGGATGAACCGCTTTCAAATCTCGATGCAAATCTTCGTGTTCAAATGCGTTCGGAAATAAAAAAATTACACCAAAAACTGCAGACAACTTTTATTTATGTAACACACGACCAGACAGAAGCTCTGACAATGGGCGACCGTATAGTCATACTTGATAAAGGGAAAATACAGCAGGTTGATATTCCGGAAGTTATATATAACAACCCAAAAAATAAATTTGTTGCAGGATTTTTGGGACAAATGAATTTTATAAATATAAATTCCGACAACGGGAATTTCAATATAGAAGGCGTAAACTTCTCAACAGATAAAAACATTTCCGGCGAAGTTATTGCAGCAATTAGAGCAGAAAAAATGATATCCGGAGACAGTACGGTAACAGTTCCTGCAGAAATAGTAGAATTAACCGGCAGTGAAAGAATTGTATATTTTTATTTAAACGGAAATAAATGTTGTGCAAAAATTCCGCTTGAATATTCGGTTGGAAAAACAATTGAATTAAAAATCAGCACAAAGAACATGTATTTCTTTGATAAAACCAGCGGAGAGATAATACAATGAAAAGGTACAGAAAATATATAGCAGCAATAGCAATAATATTAATAATATTTTTTACACTATGTTTCATTCCAATCGGAGCAACAAAATTTGTTCCTATTGTTGAAAAACAGGCTGAACAGGAATTAGGTGTAAAAATACATATTGAGAAATTGATATTACGAATAGGTCCGTCTCTTAAAATTAAAACCCCCGTTATGCACATAATGTATGCTGACGGACAAAAGTTCGGGCAGCTGGATAATGTAAAATTTTATATACCGTGGTCGGCACTTTTTAATAATGACGTTTCTCTTAAGAAAATATATGCTGACGGGCTGATTATTAAAACAAGCTCCGATGATAAATATTTACCGGAACTTCTTGCAAGATTAGATAAAAAGGATACGGATGAGTGTCAAAATATAATCTTAAAAAATTATTCGGTAGCTTATAAAGATTCCTCTCTCGGAAAAGATTATAAACTCTCCGGTAAAAATTTTGCAATGACAAAAGTTTTCGGCTCCAATAATCTGAAAGTATCTACGGATGGTGATTTCTTTATTAATGATAAACATTATATTAACTATAATATTTCAGTTCAGTCGGAGAAAAATCTTTTTATTAACGACAAATACAACATAAATGAATTAGTGGAACAAGTGGAAGCCCTTGATTTCCACTCTGACGTTCTTGCTAATTTAAAAATCTCACAAAACAATGATAAAAACTTAATTATAACCGGTCTCTCAAATATTGATAACATTTCCGTTCTTGATAAAGATAAAAAGAATCCAAAAAGTTTTATATACCTGACATTTATGGGAGATAAAATCGGGATACTCTCAAATATTTATGCTTCAGCGACAGAAAAAATATATGCAGAAGGTCTGCTTAATACATCTAAGAAGCCTGAGCTTGATTTAAGAGTTAAAACAGATGAAATTAATCTTTCAGATGCATACAAAAAAATTAAACTTCTGGTAGACTGTTCCCGTTTCAAAGGCATAGACTCTATTGACGGAAAACTCAAAGCAGACTTTAATATTAAGGGTGATTTGAACAAAATCAGGTCACAAGGTTTTCTTAAAATCACAAACGGAGCAATAAAATCGAACGGTATTAATATTGATAACATCAACTCTGATATAGATTTTTCTAACAACGTTATTAAAATTTCAGACACCAAGGGCTTTGTAAATAATGCACCAATTGAAATGAGCGGAGAGATTGATAAAAACATCAACCTTGATATTTTGATGAGTAAAGTTCCGGTAAAACATCTTTTCCCTGAAAAATACGGAATTAACAGCGGCATATTAACTCTGACCGCAAAAATTTCAGGAACTCTTGACAATGTTATACATAAAGAAAATATCAGAATGGACAATTTTAAACTGTCAAATAATAAAACAACTGTTTCTTTTGATTCTTTGAAAATAGATACAAACAAAGAAAACACCGCTTATGTTTCAAATATTCTGATTAAACCGGACAAGACAGAAATTATTAAAATACCGCTTTTAAAACTATTCGTTGAAAAAAACAGCATCAGAACTCCTGATACAAATATATTCATGCCAAACTCAAAAATACAGGCGAGAGGAGAAATATCAGATTACAGTTCGGCTAACTATGCTTTCAACCTTAATGCTAAAGGCTTTATTAATGCAAAAGACCTGAGCGGTTTTACAAAAAATTCCATTATATATCCAATCAAATTTTCAATGAACGGAAATAAAGATATTAAAAATATTGATGCGTATATTCATATGCAAAAACCAATGATTCTTGATGAACCAAGTTTGTTGACACTCAGTTCTAAAATTGAAAACAACAATCTTAAAATTGAAGAACTTAACATTTCACCATACAATGAAGATTTATTAAATGCTCAAAAAATAAATTTGAAGGCAGCGAAAAAACTGCTTATTTCAGGAAGTATAGAAAATCTTAAACAACCGATTCTAAAGAATATACGTATAATCATTCCGCAATCGTTAAACGTAATGTTTTTTGATTCGGTTGCACAAATAAAAGGTGATGTATTCCTTAACGGAGAAATACGCAAACCTGATATTATAGGTCAAATATCAATACAAAATCTGGTAAATCAGTTTATTCAGCTTAATTTAAACAATATGAGCATAGACTTTGATAAAAATATTGCAACAATTAATGCTCCCGTTATAAAATTATCAGACTCATCTTTTGGCATTAATGCAATTATATCAAACGACTTTACCGACAGTCTGAACATCAAAAACATCAACATTAAATCAAAATTTATTAATACCGATTCCTTGTTGATGTATAAAGATTCACCGTTATTTAAAGCATGCCAATTTAACGTTAATGAAGGTAAATTATACTCAGAAAGAGCTTTAATGACAGTATATGGTGCCCCGTTATACATGTCAGCATTAACTGCAAATTTCAAAATTAATAATAATATTATAAATGTAAAAGATTTATCCTCAGAGCTTTTTAATGGTAAGATGTCATCAAACTTTAATTTTAACCTTACCGATGAAAGTTTTGATGCAAATATTCAGGCAAGGTTAGTAAGTGCAGCGCCAATCTTTGATATAATTTCAAGCAAAAAAGAATCTGTCAGCGGAATTATGGATTTTGACAGTTCTATTAAAGGAAATCTCATGTCAAAAGACAGTTTGAACGGAAGTGTTAAGTTTGAAGTCCGTAACGGTCACATGGGTACACTCGGCAAACTTGAGCACTTGCTTTATGCACAGAATGTCATCTCCGACAATATGCTGAGAACATCTCTCAGTGTAATAACCAAAGCAATAACACTTAAAGATACCGGTTTATTCAAGTTCCTGCGTGGTGATATAACACTCAATAACGGTATTGCAACTGTAAATATGCTTCAGTCAAAAGGTCCTCTTATGTCATTATTTATAAAAGGTCAATATAACCCCGTAAATGATTACGGAAGATTGGTAGTATTAGGCAGAATCTCTGACGACATCATCAGTTCGTTAGGAACATTCGGAGAATTTTCATTTAACAAACTGATGATTATGTTAACAGGTGAAGATACAAAATATAATATAAATGTAGAAGATATAGAAAAGTTGCCGCAGCTTCCAGCAAAGAATACAAAAGAATTCAGAACAATTATCAACGGCACACTTGAAAAACCGAGTTCGGTTATTATGTTTAACTGGATTTCATACACACAAAAATCTCTAAAACAAAAAGAAGTGCCAATGTCTAATGAAAAACTTCCTGATTTCGTAGAAAATATTCCTTACTAGATTTTTTATGAAAGGTAGCTTATAATAGGCATATGAACTTAATTCAAGAAGGACAAAAAATCACATTAAATATAATAAAAGATGATATGTTGTATGAGCTGGTGTGTACAATTAAAGCAATAAAGGATGACCGGCTTATTCTTGAATTACCGCCATATTTTATGAGATATATTCAATTTCTTGATGTAGGATGCTGCTTTACGGCAAAAGTATTCTCAAAACTCGGTACAATTGATTTTAACACTATCGTAATATCATCACCGCTTGAAAACTCTGATGATTTTGAAATTGAGTTAGATTATAATGCTGTCAGATTCACACCGGGTGAAGAAATTGCAATAATAAATGCGGTTGAAAAGCTTGAAATATCATACAACGGTAAAATTATATCCGCCAAAACATTTGAAATTTCAACAGAATACTTAAAATTTTACTGTGATACAATATTTGATTTTGAAGAAAGTTTTGATTGCAAATTAATTTTACCGGATGATTATGATACAATATCATTTAGGGCAACAGTTATTGAAATTGACCCGGAATACAATAAAGAATATAAAGTTACATATTCAAATATGAACGAATATGACAGGCAAAATTTATTGTATTACATGTATGTATATACAAATAGTATGGACACAGAATAGACATGAAGAAACTTATGGAAGAAGAACAACAAAATAACAAGACACACAACAAAATGTTTGATCAGATAGAACGATGCAAAATAGATTTGCAAAAGGATCCGTCAAACCCATCATTACACATTCGTCTGGGTGACTTGTATCTAAAGTGGCATTTGGACATATATAATTCCGGACAATTCATAGATGATGCCATAACTGAATATCAAATAGCGATGGAATCATTACTTGATTCTCCGCAAATATTTTACAAACTTGGTGTTGCATTTTTACACAAAGGTGATTTGGATAAAGCAGTAAATTATTTTACGACTGCTATTGAAAAGAAAAATTGTTATTATGAAGCATATTACATGCTGGCAGAAACCTTTGTTAAGAAAGCTCATTTCACCGATGCTACAGATGCAGCTGAGGCAGCCGTATTCTGCGGCGGAATAAAATCTTCAAGTGCCCATTATTTACTTTACAAATTATATGATGCACTGTCTTTTAAAAATTCCAAAACAAAATTTAAAGCACTCTGTGAAAAATTCCTGGCATTTGTACTAATGCCGTTTGATAAAATTGCAAGAAATAATATTGCTAATACATTAATTTATCTTAGATTCTTTCCGTTATTTATAAAAGGATTTTACGCAATACAGACAAAAAATTACGGACTTGCAGTTGAGTTATACAAAGACGCAATAGAAAAAGCTCCGGGCTTTGCACCATTATATTGTGTTTTGGGTGACATTTATCTTTCTACGGGATATTTTGAGGATGCAATTACTGAATATAAAATGGCAATCTGGCTTGATTCATTCAATATTGCAGCATACAGGCATCTGTGCCGTGCTTATGAAGAACAGGGAGATTACAATCAGGCTATAGAAATATATAACAACCTTATAGCAATGGCACCAAATATTCCTGACTTATACTCAAATCTTGCAAATATATATTATATTAAAGGTGAGTTTGATTTAGCTATCTCAAATTATCAGACAGCAATCACACTTAACCCGAATCCGAGTTGGACAAGCATAATAGCACAAACTTTGGGATTTGTATTCCAGGAAAACAAATCCGATCCGGATTCTGCCATATCGGCATACCAAACAGCTTATGTTTTAACTCCTGAAGATATAGATATATATGTAAATTTAGGAAGTGCTTTTTATGATAAAGAGGATTATGATAATGCTCTTGCAATATATCGTCAGGCACTCGAATTCCAGCCGCACAATGCAAAAATTCACTGTAATTTGGGTTTCTTGTATTGGGGCAAGGGAGATACAAACGAAGCAATGAAATCGTATGAACAGGCTATCAAGTACAATGATTTATATGATATAGCCTATAATAATCTGGGGGTAATTTATCTTGATGATTTGGGACGGGTTAATGAATCAGTTGAGCTGTTCAGAAAAGCCGTTGAAACAAATCCTAACTATGCACTGGCACATTTTAATCTTGCACGTGCAATATCTATTAAAGGTGATAAAATAGAAGCCGCAAAATTATATCAAATGGCTCAGGATATAAATAAAATTACGCAAGAGATTGACCCCAAAGATATTGCCGACAAAATTAGCGAACTGTTTGAATCATAATTGATTTTATATTAATTTTGTCATATAGTATTGGAACAAAGTATGAGTGAAGATAATATAAATGGGTTATCCCATTTGATAGACAAAGAAATTAATTCAGAAGATAAAATACTAAAGCCGGATTTTAACCAGAAAAGCGGCAGAGAGTTTTTGGCATTTTATCTGCAATCCAAATTTAAACAAGTTTTGGCTTTTGATAACAAAGCTGAACAGCCTGTATTCTTGTCTGTAAAACATGATTTTATACAACGTTTTACCAAACGGTTAATAAAACAGCCGGAAAAACGAATTATGATAGGTATAACAGGAGAGTCCGCATCAGGCAAATCAACCATCTGCGATAAAATTGCAAATACAATACAAAAATTTGATATGCCTGTAACAATCTTGTCAACAGATAACTATTTTAACGACATCTCGGCACTAATTGCAAAATACGGTACATTTGATAAATTACGTGACAACGGATATGATGTTGATTCTCCAAACAGCTTTCAGCTGGACATACTTAAAGAAGATTTGGAAAAAATTTCTACAGGAGAAAACATATATTCTCCTGAATATCTGCCGAACGGAACGGGCATTTCTGTCCCGAAAGCTAAATACATTGAATCTAACAAAATAGTCGTGGTTGAAGGAATGGCATCAATGTATGGGCATAATAAAGATATTTTTGATGTAATAATATACGTTGAAACAGATTTAGATATCAGAAAAGAGCGTTTTTTAAAGAGAGCATACACTGAAAGAAATCAGGATTTAGAAAATGCCGAAAAACACTGGCAGTATATTCTGGGAGCCGGAGAAAAATATATAAAACCCTACAAAAATTGTGCCGACATAATAATCAACGGCGATACTAATCTGGAATACTTTGCACAAATCCTTGAATACATTTATACAATTACAAATAATTTTGAAGATTAATTAATATATTTTGCGGCATAGGTATTGATTTATAAATATCTTTATTATATTATTATTCTGTCAGAAAAAACCCACAATTGAATATTTTAAAGTACCGAAGAATCGGCACTTTTGTATTGTATTTATATTCAATTGAAAACAAAAAAAGCCGAAAATAGTGTTACAACTGTTAGAAAATTAGAAAGGTATAACATGTCAGACGAAAAACTAAATGAAGAATTGTTGGAAGAAACAGCTGAAACTACGGAAGATACTGCTGAAGCAACTGAAGAAGTAAATGAAATAGAAGAAGATATTACAGAAGAAGTTGCAGAAGAAGATATGGTAGTTACAAAACTTCCTTCAAAAAAACAAAGAAACAGAAAGAAAAATGTAGAAACTCAGGAAGCAAAACCTGAATCAGAATGGAAAGAACAAGTTGTTCAAATAAGCCGTGTAACAAAGGTTGTTAAGGGCGGTAAAAAATTAAGTTTCCGTGCTGTTGTTATTGTAGGTAACAAAAAAGGACAAGTAGGTGTTGGTTGTGCAAAAGCTGCAGAAGTTATCATCGCTATCCAAAAAGCTATAGCAGACGGAAGAAAGAACTTAATTAATGTTCCTATTTTCAAAACAACTATTCCGCACCCGATTGTTGGTCGCTCAGGCGCAGGTAAAGTTATGTTAAGACCGGCAAGCCAAGGTACCGGTATTATCGCAGGTGGTGCAGTTCGTCCTGTACTTGAACTTGCAGGTATCGAAAATATCTTAACAAAATCACAAGGTTCTAAATCACCGCTTAACGCAGCTTATGCAACAATCGAAGCTCTTAAATCATTAAGAATGTTTAATGATGTTGCTAAAAAACGTGGTTTAACAATGGCTGAATTATTAAACTAATCGGCTATTAACAGTTAGAAATTTTAATGATAAAAGGAATATAAAAATGGCAAAAACAGCAAATAAAAAAATTCAAATTAAACTTGTTAAAAGTTTAATCGGATGCTCAGAAGCTCAAAAAAAAGTCGCTAAGGCTTTAGGTTTTTCTAAGAAAGACCAAACAGTAGAGCACGAACCAAGCCCAGTAATTATGGGTATGATTAACAAGATTTCACACTTGTTAGAAGTTATAAAATAGTTTAAAAGAAAAGGAAAAAATAAAATGGCAGATAGAATTGAATTATCAGATTTAAGACCTGCTGAAGGTGCAACTAAGAAAACCGTAAGAGTTGGTCGTGGCCGTTCATCAGGATGCGGTAAAACTTCAAGCCGTGGTAACAACGGTGAAGGACAAAGATCAGGAAGAACTTCAAAAAGAGGTTTTGAAGGCGGACAGATGCCTGCTTACAGAAGACTTCCTAAGTTGAAAGGCTTCCAAATTATTAACAAGATTAACTATGCAGCAATCAATGTCGGCAAGCTTGAATCACTCGGACTTAAAGAAATCTCTCTTGAAACATTAAAAGAAGCTAAAAAAGTTCATCCGTCAAGCGAAGGTTTAAGAATCTTAGGAAACGGTGAAATTAAAAAAGCTTTAAAAATTAAAGCTAACTACGTAACACCTTCTGCTAAAGAAAAAATCGAAGCAGCAGGCGGAAAAATTGAATTAGTATAAAAATGGGTAATCACCCCATCCCAATCTTCCACATCAGTGGAAGGAGGTATCCTGCTTAAAAGCAGGAATTCTCTCCCCAAATCGGGGAGAGTTAGAGAGGGGTGTAGAGAGGATTTTATAAATGTCAGGAATGAGAATGCCTACAACGGCTGATTTAATGTCAATGTGGAATGCATCAGGGCTGAAAGAAAAATTAATATTTACTTTTGGAATGCTGATTTTATTCCGTTTTGGGATACATCTGCCCGTATATGGTATAAATAACACTGCTTTTGCAAATTTAGCAGCACAAAATAATTTGCTTGGATTTTTAGACTTATTCACAGGCCGTGCATTAGGTAAAGTATCAATTTTTGCACTGGGAATCGGTCCTTATATTACGTCATCAATTATTATACAGCTTATGGCCGTAATTGTTCCTCACCTTGAAAAACTGCAAAAAGAAGAAGGCGAAGCAGGAAGAAGAAAACTGTCACAATACACCAGAATATTCACCGTAATACTGGCAGTTTTTCAGGCAATAATATTTATGGCATATCTTTCTCACCTTCCGGGAACAATTAATCCCGGTGTAAACCACACAATGTTTTACATATCTGCAGTACTCAGTATGACAGCAGGTTCTGTTCTTGTTATGTGGATGTCGGAATTAATTACTGAAAAAGGTATAGGAAATGGCGGTTCATTAATAATATTTGCAGGTATTTTGGCAGGTATTCCGCTATATAGCGACCGTACCGCAAAACTGTTGACACAAGATCCTACATTAATTTGGGGCTTGGTATTATTACTGATTATATTCTTTATAACAATGGTATTTATAGTTATTATGCAGGAAGCAGTCAGAAAAGTAATTATTGTTAACCCCAAAAGACAAGTAGGAAACAAAGTATATGGCGGAGTTAATACTTTTATTCCGTTCAAGCTGAACCCGGGCGGTGTTATGCCGATAATTTTTGCAATCGCAATTTTATTGTTCCCTTCTACCGTACTTGGACTTGTCGGACAGGCACATTTAACAGGAACAGCAGAAACAGTATTCTTATTTTTAAATAAACTGTTTAATCCGAGCGGTTTCTGGTATTATGTCATATATTTCTTAATGATTGTAGCACTGACATTCTTCTATGCTTCAATTATGCCTAATATGCAGCCAAAAGAAATTGCAGAGAATCTGAAAAAATACGGTTCATCCATTCCGGGAATTAAGCCCGGCAAACCGACAGCAGAAGCTCTCGACAAGATTCTGACCAAAACAACGTTTATAGGTGCTTTGGCTCTTGGATGTATTGCTCTCGTTCCGGCTTTTGCCAGCTATGCAACAAAAATAACAACATTCCAGGGTATTGGTGCAACTTCACTGATAATTATGGTTGGTGTTGCTCTTGATTTAATTAATCAGGTTCGTACACACCTTCTCGCAAGAAATTACGAAACATTTTTGAAAGAATAAATGTTTTTACAGGTAATTAAATAACAATAAAAAGCATCTGAATTTAATAGTTTTAAATTCAGATGTTTTTTATTGAAAAATATATATTTCAGTGTAAATATCAGCCGTTAAAACGTTTATCGACACCTTCTTCAAACTGTCTTAATACATCACTGCCTACAAGCTGCTCAAGCTGTGAGCGTTTTTCAAAAAATGTTCCTCTTGCTTTTACTTGTTCGTCTACTGCCTCACGGTAAAAAGTATCGGTAATCAGCACGACCTCTTTATTTGAATTTTGTGCTTTTTGAAAATTAACTTCACGTTCTTTAACCATTTTAGTAGTCATATCATATAATATTCTGGCAGTCATATAATCATAATAATAATCAACAACTTTTTGCTGCAATTCATCGACTTTACGTACCAATATTATCATATCGGCATCTGTTACTTTGGAATATTTATAGTTAAGAGCTTTGGTATCCTCAGACATAATGCCGAGAGTATTACCGCCGATTAGTGCTGCACCTGCGACAATAGGATTTCCTGAGCCGGCTCCGAGAAATGTTGACATACCGGCAATAGTTGAAAGAACTTTTTTTATAGCTCCGTCATCGGGCTTATCTTTATCCGGATTGGACAGCTTATATATAGCAAATTTAATTGTATCGCTTTTCATAGCAGCACCCTGCCATAATAGTGATAAGTCTTCAAGCATGTCGTTATAATCCATTTCTATCGACTTGGATATTTCCATAGCCATGCTTTTTATACTTAAATCAGCATAGGTTAAGTTCTCCGGTTTCACCTCATTAATAACAGCAGGTTTCGTATCCAATTTTGGTATGGATAAATCTATTTGCGAGCTTTTATCATATTTTAATTCAGGAACATCAGTTGTCCCGAATCTGTAAAAACTGTCTTTTGGAGTTTTTAAATCATTAAGCTCAGTTTTTGAAAATGCGATATTTTCGGCATTTTCAAACAGAAAAAATATAAATAAAACTGCTGCTATTAATCTTTTAACCTTCATATTTTTTCCTTATATCCCTTATTTTTCTCTGATACTGAATATCCATATTTTCTTCATCTTTATATTTTTTATTGTTTTTAATATTGTCATATTTTGTTTCACCGGACTTTTGCATCTCTAAATCATTATTATATAAAAAATTATCAAAATCATACTGGTAAAGTTCCAGTGAATCAACAGCTTTCTTTCCTGCAAGTCTTTGTAGCTGTATATGATACTTTTTAGCAGCCTGCTCAAGATTAAATTCTCTGATTCTCATAGAATCATATCGTGCCGACTGAATTGAAATCTCTAAAATATCCTTTGATGCAATCGCATTTGAATAATTCTTACTATACAATAAAATTTTTGAACGTGTATCTTTTAACTGGCTTAATGTATTTTTGTAATTATAATATGAACTGATTAACGTATCCTGCAAAGACTCAACCATACCGGCAAGTTCAATTAATTCGGTGTCAGTAAGCGGTGTTTCGGTTGGAAGATTTTTTCTGTTTATAAGACTTTGTGCAATACGACCTGCAGAATAAGCGGCTGTTTGCACACCATAATTAGTGCCGATAAGACTGGGGACAAAAGATGCACCGCCAATTATTGCAGAAACAGTCTTTGCCATTAGAGATGAATGTATGCGGCGCTGAGATTCCGGAGTAGAGAGTTTTGTCAAAGCAAACTCTATCATGTTATTATTCTCAATGGTACCCTTCCACAAAATCTCCAAATCTTTAATGTCGTGTTCTTTTTGCTGATCAATAATCTTAACCAAATCATCAGATTTATTAATTAACAAAGAACCGCCTAAGTCTTTAGCCGTATCTTGATACTCAATTTTTGGTTTTTCAATATCATTATTATCCAGCATTATAATCTCACGTGCTGCAGCATCAGCAAAAGAAATTGTAAGCATAGATATAATAAAAGCAAAACTTAAGTATTTTTTCATACTAATATATATACCCTAAAAAACAAACCGTTTCAATTAATACCCGTTAAGAAGTAACAAACTCGCCCATATTATAATGATTCCGGACATAATACCCGTAATTGCATAATGCCAGTCACCATACTCATGAGAAAGCGGCAAGAGAGTATCAAACGAAATATAAATCATAATTCCGACAACTGCAATCAATAAGAAACCTATAAAAGCTTCCGGTAAAAACCAATGTAACAGACCTAAACCGATGATTGCACCGATAGGTTCGGTTATACCTGTCCAGAACGAATACCAGATAGCTTTCCTTTTCATTCCGGTTGCGTGATAGATAGGTAATGCAACCGCAATACCTTCGGGAATATTGTGTAAAGCTATAGCAACAGCAACGGATGCACCGAGAGCAAGGTCTTGTGATGATACAAGAAATGTTCCCAAGCCTTCGGGGAAATTGTGAATTGCAATCGCTATTGCAGTCAATAAGCCGGCTCTTTTAATTTTGTGCTTTCTTTTACAATGTTCATCATCCGAAGGACAATCTTCATTAAAATCTTCTTCTTCAACGTGATCCGGAATAAATTCATCAATCAATTTTGCTATAACAACACCGGTAATAAATCCCCAGAACAACATCCAGTGATATTTAACAGGATAATGAGATTTTAATAAATTTTCAGCAGTTAAAAGTATTTCCGTAAATGATACGAAAATCATTACCCCGGCTGAAAAACCGAGACCGAGCGACAAAACTTTTAAATTGCCTTTATTCACAAAAAATGTAATAAATCCGCCGATAACGGTTGCGAATCCGGCAAAAAATGTCATTAAAAGAGGTATCTGCCAGTGTTCAATCATTTGCTATTTTATCCTTTACAGAATAATTCTAACATAAAAATTCAATGTATCAAATTTGATTTTTATGTGTTTTAATATAAATAAGATGAATTAAGGATATGGATATGGACGGTCAAACAAGTATAAGAATAGGCAATGTATTATTTTCAGATTTCATAAAATCAGGAAAAGCAGAAACTTTCACTAAAAATAAAAAAACATATAATAAAATCACTCTAAACACAAAAGATTTATTAAAATATACCAAGGATGATATTTATAATTATAATGAAGAACGTTGTTTTTGGGGAAAACATATATATAATTTGGATGATTATGCACTGGATATTTTGCATAAAACAAAAAATAGCTGTGAAATTCTCATTATGTCACTGAAACATATTGTTAACAAAGGACAGGGACATGAAAGTGAAACAGAAGAAATATACAGAGGTGCAATATCTAAAACTAAAACAAAAAAAGGAGAAGTAATTAAGTATCATATTACAGAAGGTGAAATAGACTTATATACCGGGAATACAAAACCGAACGGGAAAATTGTACGAGCACACAGAGAACCCGTATTTCCTGAAAAGTATTTGGATTATTTATATAATTTGGATGATAGAACCATAAAAATAATAAAAGATTGGTATGGATTGTTCAGAGAAAAGAAATCGCCCGAAGATATTGGGAAAATGTGGGGAATAAAAAGAAACAGAGTTAACGAAATTGTAAAGATAGCAGTCCACAGGCTCAGAGATATGTCACAAGATGAAATGATAAAACCAATTAGAGAAACTAATCAAAATCATTATACTATAAGAGATTACATCAATGCTTTAAATGAATTAGAAAATAATCTAAAGCATAGTTTAATGAAAAAAATCAAAAGGTGCATAATCGATGATAGTATTTTACAAGAATATTCAAGAATAAAAAAACTTGAAGATATTATAAATGAATGGAAAAAACAAAAAGAGATATAATATAAAATAACCTCTTTACAAAAATTTTTCAGCAAGTTATATTTAATAAGTAAACCACTGATGGGAGCGTAGCTCAGTTTGGTTAGAGCGCATGCCTGTCACGCATGAGGTCGCGAGTTCGAGCCTCGTCGTTCCCGCCATTTTTAAGAAGAACCCGTTAGGGTTCTTTTTTATTAATATAAGGAATTAAGAAATGAATTTTATAGCAGTATTCTTAGGTGGTGGGCTTGGCGCACTTGTCAGATATGTATTATATCTAATCACACCTAATTTGACCTATTTACCTTTAGCAACACTTGTTGCGAATTTTTTTGGCTGTTTTATTGCCACTGTTGTTTTTGTATATTTTGCAATGAAAAGCGGATTAAACCCTGCTTTTAAAATTTTTCTAATTACAGGATTTTGCGGAGGTTTAAGCACACTCAGTGCATTATCGCTTGAGTTGTTGCATTTTATTCATACGGAAGATTACGTAAGAGCAGCTATATATGTACTATCAACAGTCATTATATGTACCATTTCCGTATTACTTGGAGTTTATTTAGTTAAGAGTAATTTTAGTTAGGTTTCATGTATTTTTACCGTATATAAAGTTAATAAATGATTAATATATTTCTTAACTTAAAATAGTTTAAACCTTACGTCATCAACCACACCATTAAAAAAGAACCACTTTCGTGGTTCTTTTTTATTATATTGTGGTGCAAATAATTGCAATATACATACAAAAAATGCTTAGTTAAATAAAATAGTTATTTTAGCTGTAATTTTTGGCTTTGATTTGATTCAAGTTTTGCCTTAGGTATAAGTGCTACAATTGTTTCGTATGCTTTTGACCATTTTTCAACAGGTCCGTATTTATCCCCTACTGCAACGCATACACCAACATGGTCTTTTAAGTCATTTTTACTAATTTCAACAACACTATCAAAAAAACCTTTTAGTTTTTCAGCAGGTATAATCATTAAGCCCACAGATTCTGTTTTCCATTTTCTTTTAATTGAGTCCATATAAATTTTTAAGTCTTGAATATTAGAATTTGACATAACAAAACTTATTTTCTTTTTTAGCATACCTAATGAAGCTTCCATTTGAGCATCAGAAATCTCCTTTGCGGCAACACTTGGTCTGTTTTTAAAACTTGTTGCATTTGAATTATTTCTGGTCGAAATACTTTTGTTGTACATGTTTGCTGATATTGCATTTATATTCATGATTTTACTCCTTTTCTATTATATAAGTTCTGAAAATAAATAATTTGCTAGTAATTATCTCAAATATTACAAAAATATTTTATTTGTTTATACAATAAAATTTAATTTTGTTCCGGCTGTATTAGGGGTAAATAATACTAGAATTTAAGTTCAAACTTTCGGCTTTTGTTGTAATAATGATTATATTTACTGCTCGTTTTTAACATCTAAATTATAATCAACGATATGGGTTTTTGTATTTCTTTCATTTACCCCTTCCCATGTTGTTGCAATATCACAAACAGGAATTCCGTCTTTTTCAATCTTATGAACAAAGGTTTTAGCATTGTTTGTTCCGTAAGTAACGCAAGTAAGAATATCGCCTAAAAAAGTTTCTCTATTAAATCTTATACTTAATTGTTTAACTGTATTGTTTTTTCTGAACTCAACAGATGCAGACATTTCTGCTATGTTTATATAACTTTTGTTATTAACATGCTTGTTGAAATCTAAATCAGATAAATTTATTGTATGAGTAATTTCGTTGCATTTTTCGGTAGTTTCAGGCAAAGAAAACTTCTTGTGTTCTCCCAAGACCAATTCAGGACATATTTCAAATCTTTCTGATATAATATCGGTTTTAACGGGACGTTTTGTATTTGTATCGATTAAAAACCAAAGTGCATTACCTTTGGCAAAAGGCTCGCCATGGTGTGTAATTTCATAATCGGTATAAATTTTTAATTTGGATAGTTCAGAAATCCATATTTTTATCTCAATTTCTTCAGACCAAAAGGGTAATTTATCAATAAATTCTATATTAAATTCTGTTACCACCCAATACATATTTTCAGGAAACAAATCATAGGCTGCAACCCTTTTTGTTGCACAATATCTTGCAAAAGCATCCTGCAGATACATTATTGCTGAAATAGGTCTTAACCTGTATTCAAATAAATCCATATTATCGAGGATTACGTTGTATGTTTTTGTGTATTTATCCATTTATTTTATCTCTTATAATACTTAAAGCTCATAGGACAATAATAGCATAAACAGACATTACGAACTCAAAAGTAATATCAAATTATATTCACAACCACGTCCGCATATGACACATCAATACCTTATAATTAGTTTGTAACTACAAAAAGAAAAAGGCGGCAAAATTATGGAATACGAAGAAATTTCAAAAATATTTTATGAATTATTAAAAGACGAACTGCAACGAAAACCAATGACAGCAGCAGAACTTAATAACCCTATGGAGCATGATAAAAAAGAGGCATTATATAATGCCATATATTGTTATGATGAGCAGAATAAGTTATGTGGATTTAATATTCAGCCTCGCATTGAAGAAAAAGAAATTTATAAATTGAGATACTATATACCTCTTATAGATAATTCATGGACAGGTATTAAAAAGGCTGAGAACTTGCCGGATAAGAAAATCAAGATAGGATTCGAAGGAGAATACATATCACAAAATGAACTCTTAAAAAAGAATGATTTAATGCTTGCAAAGGCAATGTTGTTTAACTTCAATGTATATGGAGTTCTTAATTTAGGTAACGGTGTTGCCGGAATCCTTTCTCCAGACATTTTATATCTTGTTTTAAGAAGATTTAAAAATGCAGGATATCCTGTTAATGATGCAACAAAAAAAATGAACGAAGGGAAATTGTTTGTATAATTTTAATATTAATATAATATAAATTCGCCCTGTCCATTTTTGACATAGTCATGTTATATCCTTTTCTTATAAAAAAAAGGAGTACGATTATGAAAATACATTCAGTCTTAATCAGCAACTACAAAGGAATAAATTTATCAATCAATTTAAGTGACGGAATTAATGTCATTACAGGTGAAAACGGCAGCGGTAAAAGCAATATATTAGAAGCTATGAGATTTGCCCTTGGGGAAGATATAAGTTTCAAATCTAATGCTGTAACAAATAAAAGGAATTTTGCGATAATAAAGGTTATATTGGCTAATAAATCACTACTATTAGACAAATACAGTATATTAAAGAAATTATACAGGTCAGGTAATGTAAAAACATTTTTTAGTGATGATTTACCTGAAAACATTGATTGTTTACTGCTTGATTACGACTCACATTGTTTTATGAATCAAGAAAAATTGCAGGAATTTATTAATGAGCTTAAAGAAAAATCGAAAGATACCCAAATCATTATCGTTAGTCAGTCTAAAGAGATAATTGACCTTGCGGATTGTGTGTTCAAAACGCAACGTGTCAGAGACGGTTACACAGTTACTACTCAAAACAAAGCTGTTGCTTAAGTTGCAAAAAAAATTCATATTAGTATTGATTTAATGAATTTATATTTGCTGACAACTACTATGGATATATTTTCGGTAGCTGTAAAATCATTTTCTTTAATTTTATCAGAATTAATAACAACAATACCTTTTCTGCTGCCCATCTCCTTAATAAAGTATTCTAAATCTTCTTGTAAATTATTTATCTCATTATCATTTTTGATTAAAAGTGGAATTTCAGAAAGATTTCTCATAATATCTGCAACTTCCTTCCAGTCATCAGGAGTATATGTTTCTTCATTTTTGTTGCCACTTTTTATTGTCCAGAATAGGTTCTTTACTAAATCTTCTCTTTTGATTTCCGATAATATAATAATTGTAGGAATTTTTTGATTCACTGTTTTTTCAATTATAACTTCAGTAATCTTTTTTAATAAATCGCTATCTGTCATAAAATCTCCTATATATTTACATCATAATTTATCAGACTGACAAATATGGTCAGGGTAAATATAGGGGGGGGTAAATATTGGGGGGTAAATAAAAATTTTAGCCCCTGTCCAAATTTGTCAGGGTAGTATTTTATGATAGTTATACAGATGAGCGGTTCGCTCAAATCTTGGAACTAAAACGGCTGAGTTATCGTTGTTTCGCTAGCGCTCAACAACGGCTGTTTTATATAACAAGGGCAATTAAAGATTATTCTTTAGTTGCCTTTGTTATATTTCACCCATCACCCTAGCCCTCTCCCACAAGGGGCGGGGGAACTAAAAATTTTCATTAATTTTTTTAAACAAGATTTTTGCTGAATATTAAATCTGACAAGAAGGTTAAATATATAAAAAACAATTCTTACATAGTATTCTTCATCAACAGATTTTATATAAGCCAGATGTCCCAATATTTCTAACCCATGTTCTTTGAATGTTTTTTGTTTGTTAAATTGAATCGGATAAAGCATATTATAAAAATAAGCACGATACTTTCTTTTATCCTCTTTTGTGAGAACAGGCTGTTTATTATTTACTCCCAAACCCAAAATTTGCTGTCGTTTATTAGACGATATGTATTTTATTTTTTCAACGTTTACCCCAAATCCCATTTCTTTAAAATGATTTAGCACTTCAAGCTCAACAAGGCTTAATATGTACTGAGGATTGTCCGTAGAAAAGAACAAGTCATCCAAGTATCTTGAATACGTGACACTATACTTTCTGCAAAACTCATTGATTTCCAAATCAAATTCCAGCAGCAGAAGATTTGCTATATATGGTGATGTCGGTGCTCCTGTCGGAAGTTTACCATTTATGGTACACATAGAAAATATTTGCTCTGTATCAAATTCATCATTGCGCTGAATTATGTTTGGAGATTGATATAACGCAACATATTTATGTATAACAGACCTAATTTGTTCTTCTGAAATAGAATTATAAAAATCAAGAATATCAAGCTTCATAAGCCACTTTTTGCCACAATGAACTGAGGCAGCCTCTTTTACAGACATAGAAGTCCAATGCGGTTTAAAATACTTTCTCATTATGATTCGCTGTACCTTCTTTAGAGCAGGAGAAGGGATATATATAGTACGTTTATTGCATTTACGCACGTCATAATAAAACCACGGTGTTAGTACTATTCGTTCCGGATTTTCTTTACAGTTGTAATTTGACGGAAATTTCATAATACATTTACCCCTTAAAATGTAGTGGTACACTGACAATTTCTAAAAAATCCGTGTTTGAAATCGAGATAAATCGTTCCCACAGGACCGACTAAATTTTTTTCAATAATAATTTTATTTTGTGGAAATTCAGGTTCAGATTCATAATATGAGTCACGATATATCATTAAAATCACATCTGATATTTCTTCTAACAAACTTCCGTTTCTTAAGTCTGAGAGTAGCGGGTGCTTATCAAATCTGGCTTCAACGGCTCGTGATAATTGTGATAACAGAACGACAATCACATTATTTTCAACAGCAATGCGTTTTATCTCTTTTATTACAAGGTTAACTGCTTCTGTCAGATTAGGAGCTTTTGGGGCTTCTATTAATTGAACATAATCAATAAATACAATATCGGGTTTTATTTCCTGTATTTTAGTTTCTATATCTTCTATTTTCAGATTTGTTTTATCAACAATTTCTAATTTCTTATCAATGTAAGAATCAAGAACTATATTAACTTCTTCTTCACGAACTTTACCATCCAAGAGTTTTAAAAGCGGCGTTCCTATTTTTTCCGAAACCAACCTCATTACGTATTTTGATTTTGGTGAATCCATAATAAAACATAAGACATTTTTATTTTTTTCAACCATGTGATTAATAAGAGAGATAGAAAAATTAGTTTTACCCATTGCAGGTCGTCCGCCGATTGTAATAACATTACCGCCTTCAATGTATTTGCAAAAAATATCCAGCTCTTCAAATCCTGTTGAAAAGAAGTCTGTCATTTTTAATCTTTCCTGTTCATTTAAATAAATTTCTTTAATATTGTTACTCATGTACTCCTCCAATAAAAATAACCGGTATATCACTATACCGGTTATTCTATCATTCTACACTGACAATTTAGGTCGTGCTTAATCTTTATTTATTTTGCGTTAAATATTATATCTTTTAGTTTTTTAACTATTCTATTTTCTCCTTGCAGGTCTTTCTTCATATCCTCTACCATCAAATCAACAGATTTTATTCCCAGTTTATATCCTTCATTTGTATTGTAGTTAAAATCTTCTTCATAATTGATGTTTGGATATTGTGGATAAAGCAAAACCGTTCTGATTTTACTGTTTTTATCATCATTATTATAATCATCATGCAAATAACAGTACATTCCCACCTGATACAAGTCACTGCTTGAAACACTTTCAAAATTTTCCAGTTTTTTGTATTTTGTATCAATGATTATTTTGTGTTTTTTGTCATTAGTTTCAACTACAATATCGGCTTTTGTTGATCTTCTGGCAGAGTTATCAGAATTTTTCAATAAGAATTTTCCTTTTTGTGGATTTACCGTAACTCCGGGAATTTTATGCCGTATAACCTGATAAATAAATTCTTCAAACAGTTTGTTCATATCCCAAAGAAGTGTAATATTTTCAAATTTATTTCTGGATAAATCTACTGAAGAATGTTCGACAAACATTTTTGCAAGCTTAAACGGCTTTTCAAAAAGTTTCTGTTGTCGGGTTAATTTTATTTTTTCACATTTATAACTGTCGAATTTGATATGTTTCATATCGCAGAAATAGTCTGTTATCATTTTTAAAATCTGCTTATTTTTGCTGTTTTTAGAAATGGCATAAAGACACCCCGAAACATAATAAAATAACTGATTCAAAATACAATTTTCACTAAACTCGTCAAATTCGCAATAAAATTTAGCTTTGTTTGCAATATTGTATTTAATATTATTGGTAAAAAGCAGTTTACCCCTTAAATAGTTTAAATTGTCTTCTTCCCTTATATAGTTTTTGGGAGTAAGACGTTTTAAACACTCAAAAAGAGAATTTGCGTACTCTCTGATTAAGACCTCTAAAAACGGATTGTCGTCTTTTGCGAGTTTTGCACTGTCAGAAGTTTTTATATCAAGATTTTTTGTATAGGAAAGCATAAAAAGCAGATTCTTAAGAATTTGCTCTCTGCCACTTTTTTCTTCAGCAATCAGCTTTGGCAAAATTTCAATCTGTGTTTTTTTAAATTTTATAACACCGACATAAGAAGTTGCCTTGATACCTGATGGTGTAACTTTTAAAGCAGATGATAATTTGTTTTTTTCAAGATATTTTTCCAAACCAATAAGAGCTTTATCATCAAGCCCCAGCTCAGATTTATCACGTTTTTCAAATTCTAAAAGAGGATTACTGTTTTTCTTCTGCATTTTCTAAATCTTTCTGTTAATCTGCCGTAGAAAAAGCATTTTCCAATGCTTTGATAAATTTTGCATTTTCATCATTTGCATAATAATCTTCTCTTGTTCTAAAATCGTAGTATTCTGTTTCGCATGGATTTTCTACATTGCTGGCAAAAATACCCGTTGTTTTAAATTCTTGTATAAAAGAGTGTTCGCTCTCACCCTCTGCTTTACCGAGAATTGCCTGCAATTTTTCCCAATCACCATAAAAATATTCATTCAATAAAGGCATAACACAATCAAACCAAACGTCTTTTAACTTATCAACAGAATCAACCCCAATAAAATAACTGTGCCCGATTTGGTGGTCTCTGTCTAATAATGCACAAATACGTTGATTTAATGTTTTAAATATATTTCTTAAGTTAATTTTATCTTCAACTTTTTCAGGTATTCTGTCTTCTTTTGGCATCATTTCTTCAAACTTAAATCGTCTTCTGAGTGCGATATCAACAGAAGCAATCGAACGGTCAGATGTGTTCATTGTGCCGATGATGTATAAGTTATTCGGAACTCCAAAATCTTTTTGTTGAGAATAAGGAAGTGTAACTCTTAATTCATGTTCAGCTCCGATTCTCTTATCCGGCTCAATCAACGTAATCAATTCACCGAAGATTTTAGATATATTACCACGATTGATTTCATCTATAATAAGAACATATTTTTTATTTATAAATTCAGGAGGAACTTCCAGCTGTCTAATATAATTCCGCAGCTCTATTATATTCATTTCTAAACCATTTCCAACGCCAGCTTTCTCTCGTAAATTTGTACTTTTTAAATCATCACAGTCCAGCAATACTGCATTTTTAAATTTTTCTATTTTACAGGAGTTTGGCGTGCCATCAATTCTTGATATTTCAAAAGTTTTATCATCAAATTTAGATATTTTATAATCTAAACCCCTATCTGTATGAAAAGTACCTAGTTGTTCTTTATCAAATAAATATTTAAAATAATTATATTTATCTTCAACAGTTGGCATAACTTCAGCCTTTTCTGCCTTATGACAAATATCTTTAAATATACCTTTATGTCCGATATATTTTACATCTGGCAGATTATTATTTTTTTCTCTCTCTTCTAATTGTTCTTTGTCTTCTTTCCATATTTCATTAATTATGTAAGGTTTAATACCTTCTACAAATTCTTCATATGAATATGATTGGTGGAATGTTACAAATTCAATTCGATCTTGTTCTTTTAACTCATTAAATCTAGTTTGTAGTTTTTTATAATCAGCATAGTCTTCACTACCTTCAGGTATCTTAAAATCCTTATCTTCTTTTAATTTACTTAAAAATGAGTCATATTTTTTATATAAATTTTCATCTAATATTTTAATAGCTTTAACTATTGTATTATATGTTTTACCTGTTCCCGGAGGTCCGTATAGAATTTGGTTTTTAGGTTGTGTCATTTGTTTATCTCCCATTGGTTGTTTCTTAATTATTTTCATATAACCATTTTCCGTAAAATACCACAGATACATTGATTTACACTCAAAATTGCCTTCACTATTATATTGAAATGGGTAATTTTTTTCTCTCAATTCCTCACAGTTTGAAAATAAATCAATTATTTCTGTTTTGGAAATAATTTGCTTTAATTCTTCATATTTTACTTTAACTTCTATAAATTCTTCATCTTCATTTATATTTGGATAATCTAAAACAGTTAAAATGGCTCTTATATTTTGGAGTTTACTATCATAACTTATAACAATGTCATTTGGTTTTAGTTCTCTCATTCTTTTGTGACTGCCTTTTTTGGTATGAGAAAATAAAATTCCTTGTTCCTTTTCTGCCTCATAATGTTTTTGACATACCCAAAAATATTTTACTGAACTATTTGTATCACCATAATTTTCATCTTTTATATCTATAACATTAAATCCTAATTTTATAAAACGCTGTCTTAGATTCTCATTACAATTAAAATCATAAGATGTTATTCTTATACCTCTATTGCGAGCAAGACACTCACATATTTGTTTTATAGGGTATTCTTTTTTATTATATACTAGTGCATACCTCATAAAATATGTGCTAGATAACTCATATTTATTATTATCTATATCTTTTAATGCATTTATTATATCTTCTCTTGTATATTTTTCAGATTTAAATATTAAAAATTGTTCTTCCATTATTTATCCCTTTCAACCTTTAATACATCTTCCAGCATATTTATATATTTACCCCTTAGCTTTGTCGGTGCGATGATTTTTACGCTGTCACCCCATTTGAAGATGTGCCAGAGGATTTCGAGTTCGCCGGATGCTTTGAATTTAACCGTAACACTTCCATCTTCGTTTTGTTTTACCTTTTGTGTCGGGTGGAAAGAATAGTTCAGTACATCTTCTGCAACATCGGGGGTAAATAAGAGTTCTACTTTCATAACTTCGTTATGATAAACACCAAAAGAAGTGTTTGCATACTCTTTTATATCAAAATCACCTTTATCAAACTGTTTGTTACTAAGCTGAACATCAGTTAGCTTATGCAGACTATACACATAAGGGTTTGGTTTTCCGTCCTCTACACCAATAAGGTACGCATTTGAGCCGTATATTATTCCGTATGGAGCAAGAACCTTATCATTGCCGCAATACTTACATCTGACCATAACCTGTTCTTTTATAGCCTGTCTGATTGTATCCATAATCCGAATATCAATTTTATAGCTCGGTTTTTGCGACACTGCAAAACCTTCTGATTTAAGTATCAGTTCAACCGCATCATCAATCTTTTTAATCTGTTTTCTTGAATGAGCCCTTAGTTTGGTAATAACCTTATCCATAGTCTGCTTTTTACTTTCAATCTGCAAACCGTCCTTTATACCTTCCAGAACAGCAATTTCATCCGGGGAAAAACTGATAATTTCATTCATCATATACCCCGAAACAAATCCCCAGTGTTTTTCCTTGCCGACGGTTTCAAGTTCATCAATTTGCGGAAGTCCAAAAATAAGTGCGTCTCGGATTCTTTCTGCAGTCCTTCTTGTAACATTCAATTTACACTCAATATCTTTGAGTGTTATACCCAAAACTTTTGACTGCATAAGAACAATCAAATCAAGAATATCACTCACTCTTGAGTATCTCGGTTTATCACTGACCATATTTCTCCTTTATTTTCACACTAAACCATACCCCTGACAAAACAGGTCGTATGAAAATAATACCAAAATGCAGAGTAAATATCAACAGTGTAAATAAATGGCGGTAGTAATAAGAACAGGGTAGTTATTTTCTTTTGTATCTTTTGTCACGTTCTTTTATACTGTTTTCATGCAGAATAATATCATCTCTGAGGGTTTGAACGTCTTCAACAGTTTCGTTGCAGACATAGTCTGAATAGTAGTCGTAAATTTTAATTCCGAATACTTTTAAAACGTTGTGCATTGTTCCTACAGTTTTTGCCATAATTTTCTCCTTAATTTTCACTAGCATTTTGATTTTACAAACAAACCATGTCAATTTTGGTCGTTGATATAATATTTTTTGTTGAAAATGTTATCTGACGGAAAACATTTATGTGAATCTGTAATATAATTTTTGTATGAGATTTTCAGATATAATTAAAAATTTAATTGCAGGCTTTTGGCAAAACGGTATTATTTCGCTTTGTCAAACAGTTATGGAACATTGGGTAATTTCATTATTGATTATAGTTTTAATAGCATATCTTTGTTCTGACACAGAAACTGCACTTTATGCCTGGATTTTAATAGGTATATTTGCAGCATATAGTGCAATTAAAGCAGTAATAGAGATTTTTATAGAACTGAAAAATTATGTAAAATCAAAAAATACAGAAGAAAAAACTTTAATTATAAAAAAAACAGGCGGTAAAATATTTGATTTTACACTTTGTATTGTCGGTATTTTCCAGGCATTAAAAATATTTACACATATTTCCAGAATTACTAAATCAGCATCATCCGCAGTAAATGTTATCGATGACGTAGCCGGTGCAATCTCAAAAATACTGGAAAATTTAAAGAGATAAAACAAACATTTTTATAAGTTATTAATAAATCATAGTAATGTTAGCAAAAATCACTTCTCAGCTGTATTTATCAGAAATTCATTGATTTTTGCTTCCATTCCTTTTTTTTGCCTGATAAAACATTCGGTTATTGTATCAGCAAGTTTCCAAACTTTCGCTTCAACTCCTGATGCCACATATTCAGTTACAGGTTCTTTTTTGCTGAACATTCCGGATATTCCGGGTTTCTTTGCAAGTATCTCCAATGATAATCCATTATTCTTAAATCTGCCGGTTTGCCCTAATACTTTCGGTTTTATACTTACAAAAACATCAAAATTATTACATAATGTCTGAAAAGACTGATTTGCCTCAAGATTTGCCGCCATTCTGTCTACAATAATAAATCCTTCATTACCTATAAGCCTGCGTAATTCTTTATCACCTTTTACCTGTTTTAATGAAGAAAAGCCAACTGAATGATTATTCTGTTTATTAAAATTTACCTGCATTATATCTCCATACATTAATTTTCTTAATAGATTTAAAACACGTAAAAATATTTTTTGCGTACTTTTATTTTTAACTGTTATGGATAAGACAAAATGGATAAATAATATTTATGTTAAATGTTGATTAATTTTAAAATATATTATAAATTAGAATAGTAGATAAGAAGAAGGAGATTAAGAATGATATCATTATTACTGCTAATTGGATTAATTTTAGCAACAACAATTATTTTGTATTCTGCATACGTATCAGTCATAAAAAGAAAAAATAAAGTTAAAGAAGCTTTTTCAAGTATAAATGTTCAGTTAAAAAAGCGTTATGATTTAATTCCCAACATACTTACAATAGCAAACAAATTTATGGAGCACGAAAGAAGCTTAATGGAAGACTTAACAAAGCTGCGTACAGAAGTTTTATCTGTTCCTGACAGTTATGATAATATTGAACGAAAACTCGATTTGGATAACCAAATTAAGAATAAAATGCAGCAGTTATTAGTTTCGGTTGAAAATTATCCGCAGCTGAAATCAGACCAAACAATGATTACGGCTATGCAAACATACAACGAAGTAGAGGAACATATCGCAGCAGCAAGAAGATTCTTCAATACGGCAGTTAATGACCTGAATAATGCTGTCGAAATATTCCCGTCTTCTTTATTTGCTAAAAAACTCGGTATTTCTACAGAAGAATTTTTCAAAGTAAATGAAACAGAAACCAAACCGATAAACGCAAGTGATTTTTTCAATAAATAAGGTGTGTAGCTTATGGAAGAAGCAAAATCTTATTCTCAAATGCGCCGAGAATTTTATGAAAAATACACGAATAAAATTGTTCCAAGAATACGAATATATGAAGACACGCGAAAAACGAAATTAATTACTGCCATTTTGATTTCAAGTATTTTGGCAATATTGGGAAGTATTTGTGCTTTTTATGGATTCACAATTAGTTCAAGAGATAATCGTGGGATTTTTAAATTAGCCTGCATATTATTTACTTTATCGTATTTTTCGTGGTTTTGGATTAAGAAGGGTTTTGAAAATACAATAAAAGAGAGAATTATGCCGACAGTTTGCAGCTGTTTTGGTGATATGAGCTGGACTCAGGGACGATACCCTGACGGTAAAATATTTTCGGACTCATGCGTTGTTCCTCAATATACCTCAGAAGAATATGATGATATTTTTAGCGGCTCATACAAAGATGTGAAAATAGAGATTGTTGAGCCGGAATACGAAGTCGGTTCGGGCAAAAACAGAAGAGTAGTGTTTAACGGAGTTATTGTAAAACTGGATATGAATAAGCCATTTACAAGCCACACGGTAATCAAGCCAAACAGTTTAATGCATATATCCCCATCTAAGCAACTGCATCATACCGAACTCGAAGATGTTGAGTTTAACAAAAAATTTGACGTTTTCACAAATGACGAAGTAGATGCAAGATATTTAATTACTCCGTCTTTTATGGAAAGACTGAAAAGTATGAAAACAGCATTCAGTGCAAGCAATATTAGCTGTTCCTTTTATGGCAACCTGCTGATTATCGCTCTACCTACAAACAAAGACATATTCTCTTTATGTTCTCTTGTTAAACCAATTGACGACAGCAAACAATATTTTCAAATGTATGAAGAAATTGTATCTATAATTAAATTAATTGACCATTTTAAAATGAATCAAAAAATCGGTATGTAAATTTAGATTTCCACACGGTTTATGCTACATCGTCATCACGTTCTATAATCAAATTTTCAATCTTTTTTGTTTCAAATACACTTTTTCCTTTCCAGCCGGCAGCAAAAAGGTCTATAAATGTTTTAGTATCCGTTTCAGCAATCAATTCATCAGATATTGCACCTTTAGAACGTTTTAATAATTGTCCTTTCATTGCGTCATTTTGACGTTTATAATTTTTAATCACCTCCTGTTCTTCGCTGTCAGACTGAATTTTGATTTTACCGGTAATTGCATCTGTTAAAGCTTTAATACTGTTTATTCCCTGCAATGCTTCCAGTAATGGAATTCCGGTAACAGTTTCCTGAGGAATCTCAACCTGTTGCAAATCATTATGCTCTACCACAGGGAGTGATGTTTCTTTTTCAGGAGTATTCAGTACAATCTCTTGCTTTAAAGCCTCAATTCTTTCTTTTGAAGCAGCTGCAACCTCCTGCGGTTTGTTTTTTAACATCCCGGTTTCTGCGTCAACGGAACTTTGTTCAGATAATTTTTGCATAGCTTCAGAAAATTTGTTATCTGTTGCTTTATCGAGAATTTTAGTTAGTTCTTCTTTGTCAAAACCCAGAGCATCCTGATATTTTGTTGCAAACTCAGCCAAAGACTGAATATACATATCGTTAAGAGCCGGCGGATATTGAGCACTAATTTGCTCCATTTTGTTTTTTATATCATTATTATCTTCTTCAGATAAATTCTCATTTAGTTCTGTACCAAATTCAATTACAGCTCTTAATTCCTGAAACTGCTGAAGTGCTTCTTTTACTTCGATCTCTTCACCAACAAGTTTTTCACCCCTTGATATTTTATCTAAAACCACTTCAATGATTTCATGCTTTTCACTATAATATTGACTAAAACCATCATTGAATTCTTTTAAATATTTAAGAACATTTTCTTTTGACATGTGGCTAACAATTTCTATATGAGACAAATCGTCAAATGATTTTAAGATTTTAAAATCAATACTATCAGCGCACTGCATAGCTAAATCTTTATCTTTAAAACTTTTAATATATTCAGCAACAAGAAAAGGTTTTGATTGAAATTCCTGTAATATTCGCGGAAAGTTCTTTGCCTTTTCAGTATCATCAGACATTGTAGATATAAGAATTTTAAATTTTTCTAATAAAAATGTTTGTTTTACTTTATCAAAAGTACATTTTACACCATTTAAATCTGAATATTCCTGAGTAACAGATTCTTTAAAGTTCTCTATAGTAAGTTCTGTTGTCAAACTCTTATTGTCTTTACTTTCTTTAGTTTTATCAGACTTTGTTTCCGGAACTATTGGAATTGCCGCAGGTGCATTTTCCTGAACATTCTGTGATTTAGGCAATTCAATGTTGCCGGCATTTCTCGGTTCTGTATCCGCATTAATACCAAGACCAGGCATTTTTCAATATCCTCATTTAATATATCTTACATTTCAATTTTTTTAAACGAACATGTATTTAAAAAAAAAATAAGTGTAATTATTTCACTTATTTTATTTTTTGTTACATTTCTTAATATATTAAAATTTTATCATTTACCGGTTGGCTTTACTGTATCCATCCAATCACCATAAAAATCAGACAATCTGTCATATTGATTATATTTACTATTTTCACCGAAGAAATTGTAATTTGTCAGTAATTTTTTAAATATAATATTATCAATCGTAAAAATCTTATGAGCAATAAGTTCTGACAGTGTTTGATTATTTTTTTGTTTTTTTACATTATTATAATAAAAAAGGTTTGATGCAGTTTGATAATATCTCAAGTCATCAGACGTAAAATTAGCCTTTTTAGCAGCTATATCATCCAATCTTTCAATAACTTCTTCTGCTGTCGGTTTATGGTCAAAGTGTAATAATCCCATTATTTTTGGAGTATAATCATTATCTACCCATTTATCAACCGCTTTGGCATTTGGTCTGACTGATTTATAGAAGTTTGAGCCATATCGGCTGATTTCATTACCTAATTGCGGATTAAGATCATTTTTTATCAACAAGTCACCTCTTTCCTCCAACAGAAGAAATAGCTGCTGTCTGTCCAATTCGTGTTGCATTAAGGCACTGGCGAGAAAAGTACCTTTTTTAGGGTACATACTGCTTATCAGAGAGTTAATCGCACTTTTTTCCTGTTCATTCTTTGCAAATTTTCTGAAAGTATTATCTATTCTTGAATTGTGTATAGTTGGCACAGATGCCTGATTCACCTCTTGCAAGTTCATAGCCTTCAGGGCTTCAGCGCCCGTTTTTGAAACAACTTCGGTTTGATTTGTTTGAGCATCCTTTTTAACCGGATTTGTTGCATACATTGCCGTTGTAGTGGCTAAAAGTGCTGATATTACACTTGTTTTTACAAGTCCGTTAACTTTAAAAATTCCTGACATAATCTCTCCTAAGATAATAATATGATATACATAAATATATCACATTATATATTATTTGTAAAATATTTTTATAAAATTCAACTATTTAGATAATAATTAACAAAAATATCTGCAATACAAACTAAAGTCACAGAAAAACATTCCTGACATTGTAATAAACCAGACAGTCACATATAATTATTAGTGATATTTATTGTAAAGAAGTTTCATATCTTCATTTGTCAAATACTGCATAGAATCTAAATCGTAAGGATACATGATACTGTTATTGCTTGACGAATGTCCCAAACCAATTGCATGACCAGCTTCATGAAGCATTACACCATATATATGCTCTTTAGAGCGAGTTACAATTTTTCTTGAATAATGACTGCCGTTTCTTTCACTTACATACTCTTTGGTACCGATAGTAACATAGGCTTTGTCATAAACACCGCCTCTGGTTGTCATAGTTGTACAACCGACAGCATTTACATCATTACATCCCGATACAAAATCAACAAATTCAACTATTATATTCGCATGCAGCGGAGAACCGACATATTTGAATCTCACAAGTGAATTTGATTTGACCTGCCAAGCATTAAATGCCTGTTTCATCAGCACACTCATCTTACCGTATTCAGGTATATAAACATTAATCGGCAGTGATAACCATCTGTCACGTTCAGCTGCTATACATGAAATTGCCGTTATTATCATTATTGCAAATATTAAAACTATCTTCTTCATAAACGGGGTTGCTCCTAAATTAATATATATTATATTTTAACATTATATTTAAAATTTTTCATCTTTTTAATGTTACAAATATACATAATATATTTACAAAACACATGGCAAAAGTTAGAATTACAAAAAAGGAGTAAATATGATTGTTAAAAACATACAACCAACTGCACAAACAAGTTTTCGTGCTATATATTCCAATAATGATGTAAACGAATATTTTAGAAAACGTTTTGACTATAAAGATTTTACGGAGTTAAACAGACTTGTAGATGAACATGCTCAAAAAAAACCTGACATTTTTCTTCGAATGGACGGATATACGTTTAAAGCACATGTAGATAATAAAAGTTTTAAAGCAGGAATGTTCTGCTCACCGCTTAGAGCTATTAAGAAAGCAATAAGTTATGCTGAAAAAGTTAATGTACCGTGCATGGAAATCTTCCATAAAATGAGCAACAAAAGACATTAAGAATTATTTTCGTTTTTCTGCCGATATACATAGCCCAAAATTTCAGCTACGGCAACATACAAATCTGACGGAATCATACCGTCAACAGGAACTGTATTGTACAAAGCCCTGGCAACAGGTCTGTTTTCAACAATAGGAACATTATTTTGTTTTGCAATATCTCTTATTTGGAATGCAAGATAATCAATACCCTTTGCCGTAACAATAGGTGCAGGAGCGACATTTTTATCATATTTAATTGCAACTGCATAATGCGTCGGGTTAGTAACGACAACATCAGATTTAGGAACTGAAGACATCATTCGCTGACGAGCCATCTGCATTTGAATAGACCTAATCCTTGCTTTAATCTTTGGATCCCCTTCGGTATCTTTATGCTCGTCTTTGACTTCCTGCTTTGTCATTTTTATTGATTTTTCATACTCATAGTTTTGATATTTTTTATCTATATATCCCAAAATTAACATTGCAAGGCACATATTGATAATCATATTTATAAGAATAGATAAAATAATCTGTAAAGCTACCATCGGTTCAAGCCCGATAAGTCCCATCAAGTCTGCTCTTCTTGCATTAACGGCAGAATAACCGCAAGCAGCAACGACAACTATTTTTAAAATTGATTTTGCAAATTCAACAAGAGTTCTTGGCTCCATAGGACTAAACATCTTCTTTGCATTATTTAACATTCGTTTGGGAGATAAATTTTTGAAATCAATTTTAATTTTTTGTATCGAAAAAACAGGACCTACATCCATACGTATTATTGCAATAGTAGCAATTACCAGAAGGACAAAAAAGGGTAAAACAATAATCGCCAGACGTTGAAAGTAAGGCATCATAAGACCGAGAATATTTGTAGTATCAATATCCTGAACTTTCAGATTAGAAAATGTATCACGCATCATTGACAGTATAGTCGCCCCCATATACTTCGACAGGACTGCAAGCAGTGCAATACCGGCAATCATAACCAAAGCCGAATCTAAATCCCTGCTTTTGGCAACATTGCCTTTTTCGCGTTCCTTCTGCCTTCGCCGAGGGGTGGCTTCTTCGGTTCTTTCCGCTGCTTCATTACCCATTTATTAAAATCCTTTTGATTTGTGAATAATATTATTATATATCAAAATAACAGCATTAACTGTGTTAAAAATCTTTCAATCAAAACTGCAATATATTCTGACATTGGACGTAAAAATACCAGTGATAAAAACAGACCGAGATATATTTTTAAAGGCATAGATACCATAAAAATATTCATCTGCGGCATCATTTTTGATGTAAAACCGAGCAGTACATCAGTAATAAATAAGACTCCGAAAATCGGAAGTGCAATACCCAACCCTATATTAAATAACTGACCTGATATAATAATCAACTGATTAAACAACTCGGGAGAAAAATTAAATGTCAAACCGATAGGCAAAGATTTAAAACTGTTATATAATGCTGCAAACAACCATTGATGGGCACCTATTGCTAGGAATAGCATTGTTGCAAGATAAGTATATGCCTGGGTAATAATAGGAGAACTGCCGCCTGAAGCCGGATTTAATGCCTGAGAAGCAGAAAGCCCCATCTGTATCGCAAACATGTTTACACCCAATTCAACCCCTACAAAAATTATATTAGCAATAAAGCCCATTGCATAACCGATAGCAAACTCTTTTAATAAAATTAATGCTAAAGAAGGCACTGCTGTGGGAGCAACAAAATTTGTGTTATATTGAACAATCGGAAACAGTATAAACGCAATTAATGCAGCAAGCCAGACTTTACCCTGCATTGGAATAGGATAAGTTGAAAAAAGGGGTGCGGAAGCAAATAATCCGCTTAAACGGGTTAATATCGCCATAAATAACAATATATTACTTACAGAAAATAAAACATCCAAATTAAACATTATGCACCGCCGATTAACTGAGGAATCATATCCATAAACTCATTAGTTGTTGTTATGAATACACTGAACATCCATGGCAGTAAAAAAATCAAAAGAATAACGCAACCGACAATTTTTGGTACAAATGTCAGTGTAGATTCCTGAATCTGAGTTACCGTCTGGAATACACTTACCATCAAACCTAAAACAACACCGACAAGAAGTATAGGAACAGACATTTCCAGAGTTAATATAAACATTTTTTGTAATAATGTAATTACTATATCCTGATTCATTTTTCTCCCTTATTAAAAATTCAAAACGTATTTAACTGATTTTTAAGTTACAAAACTTTCGACAAGCGATTTTACAATCAAATACCATCCGTCAACCATAACAAACATAATCAGTTTAAACGGCAGTGCAATCATTGTAGGCGGCAGGAACATCATACCCATTGATACAAGGACTGACGAAACTACTATATCTATTACAAGGAAGGGCAAATATACAACAAAACCTATTGTAAATGCCGTTTTTAACTCACTTAAAATAAATGATGGAAGCAATATGTACGTTGGCACATCCTCTTTTACTTTAGGTTTATCAATTTTTGCCATTCGTACAAACAAAGCAAGTTCTTTCTCATGCGTTTGTTTAAACATAAAATCACGTATTGGCACTAAACCGCGATCCAAAGCAGCCTGTTGCGTAATTTCGTTCCTGAGATACGGCTGCAAAGCTGTATCGTTAATTTTATTAAATGTTGGTGCCATTATAAAAAAAGTAAGTATTAATGCAAGACTTGTAATTACCTGACTGGGCGGCAGGTTACCGGCTCCCAATGCCTGCCTTGTCAATGACAAAACAACAACGATACGAATAAAACAAGTTGCCATTATAAATATGCTGGGTGCAAGAGTTAATATGGTTAACCATACCAAAATCTGCAAAGCATTTGTAAAATCTTGCGGTGTATTTGCCTGTTGCAACCCTATATTTATATTCGGAAAAGTAAATGCTGCATTTGCAGGTGTTACACCGGCAAATAAAGCAATAAATAAACCGAATATAGTGTATTTTAATTTGTTCATAATTTCAATCCCTTAAAAGAGCCTGCACTCCCCCAAACTTTATACTATCAAATATCACATTGACATGGCAAATTGTTATGAATTTGTAAAGATTTGTAAGATATATTAATCAGCTTTATTATCTGATGATTCTTTTACTTTTTTATTAGCAGCCTTCTTTTCTAATTTCTCAGCCTTAACCTTTATTTTAGCCTGTTTCTTTTCTTCTTTTAATTGTGCTTTTTTATCGTTTTTTACCATTTTAATATTTTGTTTTTCTTCTTTTTTATGCATTTTTTCATCTTTTCGCTGCTGAATTTTTTTATCCTTATTTTGCTGTTTTAACTCTTTTTCTTCATATTTTGTTTGTTTTTTATCCATTTTGACCTGTTTTTTATATTCTCTTTTATCAATTCTTGCCTGAATTTTTTCTCCACGTTCAGCAGCTTTGAACTCTCTGTCTATTTCTTTTTGTACTCTGAGCTGTTCTTTTGCATCAAGTTTAGCCTGAATTTTATCCTCTTTGGCTTGTTGTTTCAGTTCTTTTTTATTATTTTTAGCTTTAATTTTCGCCTCTTTCATTGCCTGCTTGTGCAATTTACGATTTTGTTTAACCTCTTGTTTTAATTGCTTTTTAGTTCTTGGTTTAGCATAAAATTCATCTTTATTATTTTCTACTTTGTATTTTGCATCCTTAACTTTGCTTGTATCCGGAGATGTTTTAACCTCTTTTTCAGAAACTGCAGGAACAGGAGCCACAATACTTTTTTCTTCTTTTACGGGTTCTTCTTTCACAGATTCTTCCTTTGCAGCATCTTCTTTTACTGTATTTTCTTTCGCTGCAGATTCATCATTTGCTACCTGCTCTTTTTCATTATTTTGAATATCGGTTTCAGATGCCTGTTCAAGCTTGATACCTTCATTTACATTATCGGAAACTATATCTTCATTAGCTTCTTTAAGTTCTGCAACAGCCGGTTCAGTTTTTGCATCTTTTGTTTCAGTTTCCTCTGCAACAGATTGCTCCGTAGTTTCAGACTTATCATTTTCTTCAGCTTTTTCATTTTGTACATCAGTTTGAACTGCTGTATCATCTGTTTTTGCCGGTTCTTGCAATTTATTTTCAGCAATATCACCAGTTTTAGGTTCATTATCATTTTTTACAACATCTGCAGAACTAATACATTTATCAATATTCTCAGTGATAACAACCGGTATGTCAAAGTTTTTGACTTTCTTTATAATCTTCTTTCTGTTTTTTTCAAAATCTTTTTTAACTTCCTCTATCTGAGACATTGTAGTTGCCGAGTATCTTTTTGCATATTGTAAAGCAACAGAACCGCATTTTTTGGATTTTTTGTATTTAAAAACGTTAAATTCCAGAATAACAGGCACGTTTTTATCATTAATAATGATAAAATCAATCATTGCTGTATTTTTTTTGTCATCAAATGTCAGAGAACTCGGACAATTCATTGATGAAAGGTATTCCTTAAATTCCTGAATTCTGTCAATTGGGGAATAAGCATTTGGGAAATGATGTACAGCCACCATATCTGACCAGATATTATATGTTTCACCCAAACGATAATATTCATTTAAATAACCGCCAAAATCTTTATTTTTAACACTATATAAAAGGTGATATTTTTGCCCGTTAAAATTAATGGTATAATCTTTTGTTCCCTTTGCAAAAGATAATGACATACTCAAAAAATATACTAAAAATATAATTAAAATCTTTTTCATGCTATCTCTCCCCAATAAAAGAATAGCATATCCATAATTATTTGTACATCAAACTAAACAGCAAAAGCACGAACCAGAAGTTCAGGATGTTCAGCAACAGCCGTAGAATAAATTATAAAGTCCGGCTGAGGTGCAAAATATTTTCGCATCGCAGAACGGTTTGTAATTTTTTCATTACAAACAAACGAATCCACAGTATCCTTCAAGTATCCCGCAAATATCCTTTGTTTCTGGGATAATTGGTAATCCTTTAAATTTTTGACGATATACATATATTAATATTATATATCATTTAAATATACATTTGTACATATAAGAAATAAATCTTTACAAAAAAATTTGCGGTAAAATCATTTACCGCAAATTTTTTAAATTTTATTAAATAGCTTTTTGAGCTATATTAAAATATCATCAAGGATTTCTTTATCGCCGTCTGCTATTTTAATTACTTTCTCATCCATTGCACTATCAAAATGGGACATATCCCTTCTATATCTTTCAGCAGTTTTTGCATTTAATTCAGCAATTTTTGCACAAAGAACCGCAAATTTTTCATTGCCTCTCGAAAGCAGCAATTTGGATTTTTGGCGATTTGCTGCACTCTTGCCTTCTAATTGCACAATGTCAGACAAATATCTTGAATCTTTTTTACGTTTTAGATTTTTTAAACTAAGATAATCAGCAATTTTGTATAATTTTTTAGCAATATCGGCATCAGATAATTGGTTTAAATAATTATCCAGTGAATGACTTACAAAAGTATCACTGCCAAATATTTTTAAAACATTTTTTTTATAAATAGGGTCATACTGTTCGGACATAAATAAATCTTTATTTTTTTTGCCGTTTGTCATCTCAGCATACAACTGCTGAATGTTTTTAAATCTTTCAGCTGCCTGGGGATTTTTGAAAACAATATCAGTTTTTACTGTTGCTTTAAAATTAACATTTGAATTAATCTGATTTAACACTTCTTATTCCTTTCTTTTAATTGTATTTAGTTTAAAACTCATAAAAATATAATTTGTTAAGCGAAAATAAAATTGTTACATAAATTAACAACATAACTTGTTAAACTGAAAAACCGTCCGCATAAAATACACGGACGGTAAAAAAAAAGGCCGGTCATAAAAACCAGCCGTAAATATCAACCAACAATTTCTTTAATCTCTGCCTGAAGGTTCTTCGCATCAATCTTTATGCTCGGTCCCATCGTTGTCGTCAAATAAATTGACTTGACGTATGTTCCTTTTGCTGCTGACGGCTTAGCCTTCAATATAGCTTCTACAAATGTACCGTAGTTTTTAACAAGGTCTTCATTTGAGAATTGAATTTTTCCTATCGGGCAGTGAATCATACCTTGCTTATCGGCACGAAATTCAACTTTACCTGCCTTAGCATCTTTAACTGCTTTTGCTATGTCAAGAGTAACAGTTCCTGTCTTAGGGTTCGGCATTAAGCCTTTTGGACCTAAAACACGACCTAACTTACCTAACATACCCATGCAGTCAGGTGTTGCAATTAATGTATCAAATTCAAACCAACCGCCGGATATTTTATCAATAATATCTTCTGTTCCGTAGAAGTCAGCACCTGCGTCTTTTGCTTCATTAACCTTTGGTCCTTTAGCAATAACACAAACTCTTACTTCCTTACCCAAACCGGCAGGAAGAACTACTGTTGATCTGATTTGTTGTTCTGCATGTTTTACATCAATACCTAATCTCATGTGACATTCAACAGTTTCGTTGAATTTTGCAACTTCTTTAGATATTTCCTGTAATTTTGTTAATGCTTCTTTACCGCTTGTAGGCTGTTCAAAACCTTCGAGCATTTCCTGAAGCTTTTTTTGTTTTTTAGTTATTTTAGACATTTTAATTTTCCTTTCATGGTGTTAGCGGACTGGGTATGTATTTTGGCATATTGCCTTTTTACCCGTTGGATGTCCTTCCATCTTATATTAATCTTCCTTAACAGTTACACCCATAGCTCTGCAAGAGCCTGCAATCATTTTAACCGCAGCATCCATTGTAGTTGCGTTTAAATCGTTCATTTTAATTTTAGCGATTTCTTCCAACTGAGCTCTGGTAATTTCAGCAACTTTTGTCTTATTAGGAACAGCTGAACCTTTTGGTATGTTCAAAGCTTTTTTAATAAGAACAGGTGCCGGAGGTGATTTTGTAACAAAAGTAAAACTTCTGTCTTCATATACATCAATAACAACAGGAATAATATAACCTGCCTGTGATTCTGTCTTAGCATTAAATTGCTTACAGAAATCCATGATGTTTACACCGTGTTGACCTAAAGCAGGACCAACCGGAGGTGACGGATTTGCTTTTCCGGCTTCAATTTGAAGCTTGATTTTTCCTACTACTTTTTTTGCCATTTTTTTCTCCTTTCGTGGTACTAACGGGGGGCATCCCCTTCCACGTTTATTAATACTCTCCCTCTCACCGAGGAGAGGGTTGGGGTGAGGTGTTAACCACCACCCAAGCTATTTATAATTTTTGTATTTGTTTGTATTCTAGTTCAACAGGTGTTTCACGGCCGAATATTGAAACCATTGCTCTAAGTTTTGCTTTATCCGGATAAACTTCTGTAATATCGCCAACAAATTCTGCAAACGGTCCGGATACGATTCTGACTTTTTCACCAACTTTAATATCCCTTTCAATCTTTTGAGTGGTAGCAGTAGAACGGTGAATAATCTTTTTAATTTCTGATTCTTTTGCCGGAATAGGTTTCTTAGCTGAACCTACAAATTTTGTTACCCCTGCAGTATGGCGAACCACATCCCAGCTGTCCTCCTCCTTCTTCATTTTTACAAGTACATATCCCGGGAATATTTTTTCTTCTTTCTCAAGTTTTTTCCCGCCTTTTATTTGGGTAACAGTTTTTTGAGGAACCTCTACTCTGAATATTTTGTCTGCCATATTCATATACTCAATACGCTTTTCAAGATTGCTCTTAACCTTATTTTCGTATCCTGAATATGTGTGAAC
>JAEEHV010000079.1 GCA_016280955.1 Candidatus Gastranaerophilales bacterium
CCTGTTTTAACCATTTCACCGCCGAATTTCTTAACGCCTAAACGTTTAGCTTCCGAATCACGGCCGTTGCGGGTAGATCCCATACCTTTCTTATGTGCCATTTTTTATTTCTCCTTTAAAATTTTAATCTGTCACTTAATTATTCTGCAGCCGTTTCAGCAGCTTCTGTTTTAGCCTTTGTTGCAGTTGTTCTGATTTTATTAATCATTACTCTTGCAAAACCTTGTCTGTGACCTTGTTTAAGTCTGTAACCTTTTTTAGGTCTTTGTTTGTAAACTATAATTTTCTTTGCACGGTCAGTTTTAAGAATTGTACCTTCAACCTTTGCATTAGCAACGTATGGCTGACCAACTTTTGATTTCTTACCGTTAACAATCATAACGACTTTATCAAAAACAACTTTGGCATCTTTTTCTTCGCCTAATAATTCAACGTCAACATAACGTCCTTCTTCAACCTGGTATTGTTTACCACCTGTTTCGACTATTGCGTACATTGTCTTTTCCTTTCTTTTTAAGGGACTGTAGAGGGGGAAAATATATCCGGATTACTGTTTACCTGCCGGCTATATTTTTACCTGTTCCCGTCTTTTATTGACAGTCAACCTATCTAACACTATTTATATATTATATTTTTAACACAAGCATAATTTGACTGTCAAGAAGGATTGAAGATAAAGTTTACATTTATGATTCGGCAAATATGCTATTCCGTTTTATAACGCACAGACCTGAGTCTTTACTTCTTTCCTCTTAACCTTATTAGTTGTTGTTCTTGGTAAAGTTTCACGTCTTATAATAAGATTTGTCGGACGTTTGTATGGAGTTAGCCTTTGCAAGAGTTCCTTGACATCAGCTTTCACAAGTTGTTCAATTTCCTCATCAGTTTTTTCATCATACAAATACTGTTTTGGAACAACAACCGCAACAACTTCTTCAGTACCGTCCTTTGCACCGAATGTTCTTTCCGCACCAAATACACAAACTTCAGCAAGGTACTCACTTTTTTCAAGGACAGATTCAACTTCCTCAGGTAAAACTTTTTTACCGCCTGAGAGTACAATCATATTTTTTATACGACCTGTAATATAAATATGTCCGTCATCACCAATTCTTGCAACATCACCTGTGTGGAACCATCCGTCAGGTTCAAGAACTGATGCGGTGAGTTCAGGCTGATTATGATAGCACTTCATCACTGACGGTCCTTTTACAAGAAGTTCGCCGGTTTTAGGATCTGTTTTATATTTCCAGCTCTTATACGGTTTACCGATTGAAGCATAATCATTAATTTTATCTGTATTCAAAGCAACAACAGGACTTGTTTCAGTTAAACCGTAACCCTGACATACTTTTATACCGATTCTGTTAAAAAATATTGCTACATTAACATCCATTGGAGCACCACCGGACAAGCAGCCCCAGAATTTTCCGCCAAATTGTCTGTGAAGGTCCCTGAATAAGAATTTTTTAATTCTTCCGAATCCGAGCATCTTAGCAATATAGTGGTATTTAATATCAAACCACCATTTGCCGAGCGGTGTATATTTGTTTATGCACTCCGCTTCTAAAGTTGTTTTTAACAGCTTTAAGAATGCAGGAACGATAATCATAAATTCAATCTCTTTATCTCTCATCATTTTTAAGATGTCTTTAGGTTTAAGACTCTTTGTATAATAAATTGAGTATCCGAAATTAAGGAATGATGAGAAACCTACTGTCAATTCAAACATGTGGTTCATGGGAAGGATTGATAAAATCGAAACTCTTCTGTTATCAGGAAGTATTTTGTCAAAAGCATCCTTTGTAATAATAAGCTGAGATGTAATATTACCGAATGTAATCTCGACCCCCTTAGGCGCTCCTGTTGTTCCAGATGTGTATATAATTAATGCAGTTGCTTTGCCGCTTCTTACTCTCCATTTTGCATCATAAATATCGGGCAATTCATATATATTCTTAATTCCTTCTGCCTGAAATTTATCATCCATAACCAAAATTGTTTTAAGTGAAGGTATTTCATCTCTTAACTGATATGCTTTATCAATATACGACTGCGAAACAAGAATTACAGAAGGTTCACTGTCAAGTAATATTGACTTCAATTCATATATAGTCAGTTTATTATCAAGAGGAACGGTAATTGTACCCGCAAGAACAGATGCAAAAACACATGCTCCATACTCAGGTTTTGATTCTGAAAGAATCGCAATACGCTCGCCTTTAATAACTCCGACTTCTTCTATAAGATATCTTGCAAGCTTTCTTGATAAAAGCCCCAGTCCTTTATACGTAAGTTCTCTCCAGCCGTATTTACTGCGTATTCCCAATGCAACACGACCTTCATATTCAAAAGATTTATTCTCCAGTATTGAAAATAAGTGTTTTCCCCTTGACTCCATATTTTCCTCTTATATTAAACTAAACTATGTTAAACTCTGTACAATATTATCACGTAAACCATATATGTCAATAATACAAAGTCAATTAACCGTGCTAAATCATACACTGCACAATAAATTTATGACTCCCACTTTTTAGGATCAAATCTCAAATCTTTTACACTCATATTTAAAGATTGTAAATACGGCTGAAATTTGGTTAAAAGAGTAATTTTACGCAAAGATAATTCCTGTGCAACAATAGAATTTTCACAAGCAATAACCATAACACCGCCGGGCATCATTGAAAACGGGCGGGATTTTGACCTGAATTTTTCGGGCAAAACCTTTTCCCAGCAGCTAAACAAATTTGTTCTTGTCACTGCCTTTTTAATTTGAGGATTATCCATCATTGATGAAATTATGGAATCCACATTTTCAAAATCAGTATATAAAACCTTTGTCAATTAATCCTCCGTACAGTTGAATTGAGATTTTACTAATTTGCCCCTTTGTGATACTATTCCCCTATGGATAATTATAATATAGATAATATCATAAAAAATTCAAAAAAAATACTGCTTTTATCTCACATGAATCCCGATGGTGATACTTTGGGTTCTATGTGTGCTTTATATGGCATGATATACAATAAATATAAAATTAAAGCAGATATGAATATAGTATCAAATGTACCTTATAATTATAAATTCTTACCATATATTGATTTGGCACAGCGATATTATGACAAATCACTTATATATGATTTGGTGATAACTCTGGATGTAGCTTCCATAGAACGTGTTTTGGATTCACAAATTTTATTTGAAAAAGCAAAATACAGAATTAATATAGACCACCACAAAACCAACCCGGGCTTCGGAGATTACAAAATTATAGAACCGGAAGCAAGTTCATGCGGTGAAGTTTTATATAACATATTTAAATCAAATAACTGGGATATTGATGAAAATTCGGCAATATGTCTTTATACTGCAATTATGACGGATACAGGCAATTTTAGATTTGAAAATACCTCATCGGCATCATTAAGAGCAGCTGCAGATCTTGTTGATTGCGGAGCAAATCCTAATTATATATACAAGAAGTGCTATGAAACAAAAACAAAAAATTTTGTTCTTTTCCAAAACCATTGTGTCAATAAGGCAGTTTTTCTGGAAGACAACAAAATAGTTTACACCACAGTATATAAAAAAGACCTGGAAAAATTCCATGCCGGAGATGACTACACTGATGGCATAGCAGAAACTCTCAGAGCAATCGATTCGACTGAAATTTCATTTGTGGCAAAAGAAGTTGATAATAAACTTACTAAAATATCAATGCGAAGCAAAAAATGTGATGTAGCTTCAATATGCTCTCACTTTGACGGTGGAGGACACACATTTGCTGCAGGATGTACAATAAAATTACCGGTTGACGATGCCGTTAAAAAATTACTGGAAGAAATAAAACTGTGAAAATCGGAATTAAGACAATAAAAAGTATTATAATCTCAATTGTAGAAAATGATCTCTTCGGCATGGCTGCAGAAATGGGGTTTATGCTTGTTATTGGTTTTTTCCCGTTTATGCTTTTCCTTATGTCAGTATTTGGATGGCTCGGAAAACACTCTTTTTGGACACCTTTTATGCATTTTCTTACTGAAGTTATGCCAGGTGACATAATTAATCTTATACAAATAGTAATGAACGAGGTATGGTTCTTTTCAAAAGGCGGTCTTATTGCAATTCTGGGATTCTGCATAACCGTAATACTTTCAACTAATGCCATCGCTATTGTTGCAAAAGGTCTTAACAGAGCATATAAGCTGACTGATACCCGTTCATTCATATATAACAGGCTTTTGGCACTGGTTATGGTTTTTGTTAATGCTCTTGTTTTATTCCTGAGTATAGACCTTATCGTATTTGGTAAAGTTATTATTAAATTTTTGACCACATATTTGGGACTTGCTGTTCATACAGGTAATATAATACTGTTTCTAAGATGGCCGATTGCATTTATAGCTTTATTTATAATGGCATATTTACACTACTATATTCTGCCTGATTTGCAGGGACAGGAAATGCTGAGAAGAAAAAGTTCTCTGCCGGGAGCATTATTCTTTACTATTTCATGGTTAATAGGCTCTTGGGGCTTTTCAATATACATAAACAACCTTCATACATACAACTTCGTATACGGAACAATTGCGGGTTTTGCAATTTTAATGATATGGTTATACTACACTTCAATACTGATATTAATTGGCGGCGAAATTAACTCTCAATTATATGTCAAACTTGAACGTAAAGAAGAAATAATTACCAAAAGAAATAAGACTAAAAATGATTAACCGGTATCACAAATATCTTGAGATTATTGATTATAAATTAAAGAAAATGTTTGAAGAACAGGCACCGTTTATAAAATGTAAAATCGGCTGTTCATATTGCTGTAAAGAGGGTGAATATCCGTTATCAGAGTTGGAATTTGTTGATTTAATGCTGTACTATAATGAGCTTGACGGAAATATCAGAGGTGCAATCAATGAAAATATTTCACGTTTACTGGAAAGCAAAAGACAGAAATTTTACGAATGTCCTTTTCTTATTAAAGGTGTTTGCTCGGTTTATCCGGCAAGACCTATTATATGCAGAACCTTCGGACTTATATCAATCAGAGAAAACGGACTTAATAAAATGCCCTTCTGTGTCGATTTGGGACTGAATTATGCAAACGCCGCAGATACCGAAACAAGCACCATAGTAAAATGTGCTCCGGACGGAACAATGCCGGTTGCATACAATATTGACCGCAAATTTTTAAGAAGTCATGAAATGGAAGCAACCTTCAATATTTTCTTCGGCAAAGATAAAGCAATGGTAGATTGGCTTAAAGAAGAATTTTAACAAAGTAAACAAACAGAAAAACTAAAATTTCCCCCCTTGCAAATTTATTTAAATTCTATTAAGATATATGTATAAATATTAAGAAATTAAAATTTTTGTTAATTTTTATCAGATTATAAACTTTAAAAAGGATGGTAGCATGGCAGATAATGAAGAACTTGAGATAAACGAAGCGGAAGAGAGTGAAGCTCGTCAAAAGATATTGGTTGCTGATGACGAAGCAAGTATCCGCAGAATCTTAGAAACAAGATTAAAAATGGTTGGATATGATGTCGTTGTTGCGGAAGACGGTGAAGAAGCCGTAGAAGTTTTCAACAAAACCAACCCTGATTTGGTAGTATTAGATGTAATGATGCCAAAAATGGACGGTTACGGAGTTACAAGAGAAATAAGAAGAACTTCTGATGTACCGATTATCATATTAACTGCTTTGGGTGATGTTTCAGAAAGAATTACCGGACTTGAATTAGGTGCAGATGACTATGTTATCAAGCCATTCAGCCCAAAAGAACTTGAAGCAAGAGTAAAAGCTGTTCTCAGAAGAACTATAAGCAAGGATGTAATTATCCCTGTTCCCGGTTCAGGTTCTTCAAGCTCAAGCAGCAAGAACAGTAAGAATGTTATTACAACCGGTCTTATTAAAATTGATACTGCAAGACGTCAAGTATTCAGAAAGAATGAAAGAATCAGACTTACAGGAATGGAATTCAGCTTATTGGAATTGCTGGTTAACAACTCGGGTCAGGCTTATTCAAGAAATGAAATATTGCAACATGTATGGTCATATCCTGCTGACCACAGAATTGATACAAGAGTTGTTGATGTTCATATTTCAAGATTACGTTCTAAACTTGAAGCAGATCCGACAAATCCTGAGTTAATACTTACAGCTCGCGGTATCGGTTATATGTTCCAAAGAATTAATTAGAACTAAACAAATATAATAAAAAAATCCGTTTTAATAAATATTAAAACGGATTTTTTTAATCACCGAAATCATAACGATATCCTGCATTAAAAGCAATGTCATTTCTGCCGCCGCTTCGCATGGTAAATTGTATATATCCGGTAGAACGCTCTCCCCATAATTTTTGCAAACCGACACCATACTGTGCATAGGGCTTTATACTAATCGAGGGAATATCTACAAGTGCAGTCGAATAATCTGTCTTGTCGAAAAGATTCCAAACCATTCTTGCTTCAGCATAAGGCTGCCAGCCATGCTCAAAATTTCCTATAAGTTTTATTCCGGGAGATATATTCATAACATTTAACGGTTTTGAATCAATATTCATTCCATATACTTTACCTTTTTCAAATGGGGTAACGAAAGAATATGACATCATATAGCTTGGCTGAACTATAAATTTACCGTCAGCAAATTCAAAGTTGTAACCTGCTTTTCCGGCAACACCGGTTGTAAACATAGGATAATCTCTGTTCATAAATTGAGTCTGAAGTTCAGCATTATTTGCACCGGCATTAACAGTTAATGATGCAAATGAGTTTTCACCATACCAGGTGCCAGTTACACCCAGCAATCCGCCATGTGAATCCGAACTGTTTACACCGTATGACTCATGCGAACCGTTATATCCTGCATAAACCGAATACTGAAAATCCGAGTTTTTTAAATGCTTCATTGAACTGTCACCGCCAACATAAACACCGTATAGTGTATTATTAACTTTAAAACCATTCTTAAAATTGGTGGAACCTGTTGATACATAAGGGCGAACCCACAAACCACAGTCAGCTCCTGAGCGCTTTACTTGTGAATAAATTATTGTCGGAGAATAACCGTGTCCGTAATCCCCGGAATTATCTGAAAAAGCATATCTGTTTGCAAATTTATACGCAATTCTGTCTTTTTTAGACATCATCATAAGCATATCAGTATTATGAAATGCCTCATCATAACTGTTAAGCTGATTCATGTATCCGCTCACCTGAATCGCCGTTGGCATTACCATCAGAGCTTCCTGGCTTTTTTTGTACATCGGATTTACGGATGGTGATTGTGAAAGACTTACGACATTAATATTCCCGCTGTTTATAAGAGAAGAAACCGATTGCGGAACTGCGTTTCCTGAAGATTGTCCGCTTTGAAGCTGTGATTGCGCAGCTGATAACTGTTGCAACTGCTCAGGTGTAAGTGATAAATTTGAAAACAGATTTGATGATGAACCTGAATTTGTAGATGTTGAAGTATTAATAATTCCGCCCGTATTGTCATCAAAAGTTATTACGGTAGAATAATTATCTGCATAACAATTAGTTCCGAATATAAGAAACAAGAGCAAAAAGACCACTCTGCAATGAGTTTTCATATTAACGACCTTATACACTTCTTTGGGTAAATTACTAATCCTTAAACTTATTATACTATATTATATATAATATATCAATAGTATATATTATATTTTTTGCCAATTCGCCAAAATTAGCTTATAATGTACATTTTACACTTATTTATTTTTCTTAAGAACACTTTACAAACACTTCTTGTTGAGTTATCATGTGTACATAAGAGATTTTAAAGAAAGTGTGTGTGATTATGATTCAACCTGTAAACGCCTTGTCCCCTAAGGTACTGTTCAGGGGAGAAAATGATAGTAATCAAAGAGAGAAGGAAGCTAAAACACTAAGAACAAGACTCGCATTATTTAATGCCGGAGGTATTTCTGTTGGTCTTGGTGCAGCAACTACCGCTATTGCAAGAAGTAATACATCATCCTGGAAACATGCCGGATATTACGGAGCAACCGTAGGATTGATTTCGATGTTATTTTTAGCTCCGGGATTCCTGTATAAAGCAGGAGTTTACACAACAAAAAATGCAGAAACTAAAGATGTTCTGATGAAAGAAAAAGAAGTTCCGAAAAAGTTTTTAGCTGAAGTAGGAGATATTACAACAATTAAATCCGCTTCTAAAGCAACAATAAAGTCAATGCCTAAGGCATAGAGATAACTTAACTATTTATCTATTGCAGTAGTTTTTCCGACACCAAAACCTTCTTTGAGAACCTTATAAACTGCATAAATACCGAGTCCCCATGCACCGGTTTTTTGAACTGTGCCTTTTGTTGCCATTGCGATAGCTGAGAGTGTTACCGGAATTATATTATCACCTAATCCGCTGAAGAAACCGGATATAAATCCTGTCGTCTTTCCAAACAGCGGAACAAGGGGATTTTTCATTCTTAAATCCGAAATCTTATTTTGCATTGCACTTATAACTTTACTTTCGTCAGTAGAAGTTCTCTTTGCGGCAAAAGAACTTTCAAATACATCTGTTTGTGCTTCTTCCGAACCAACAGTTGAATAACGTTTTGCTTTAGAAAAGGCATCATAAACAACCGCACTCATTCCTGCGATACCTGCTGTTGTATAGACTATTCCTGCCATTTTTGCCATTTTCTAACCCTTATTGTTGTTTTTCTTCCTTAACCTTTGGATTCGGTATATTTTTAACTTCAACTCCGGCAGACATCTTTAAAAGAATATCAGCGGCCTGAAGTACATCTTCTTTATCAGCATCCGGATTTGATTGGATGTTATGCAGCAATTGTACTGTATAATCATTACCGCTTGCAAGCTGTGAAGCAAATGCGGAAAGTGCTGCAACTCTTACTGTTTTTGAAGGATCCTGTAACATTTTATTCAAAAGAGCATTTAAAGCTGCATCATTATATCGGTCTTTATCTTCATCAAGACGTGTCAGTATCTCTTTTGAAGCCATTAATCTAATTTCATTATTCGGATTATTAAGATAATTTTCTAAGGATTTAATATATTCATCAGTTAAAGCTACTATTCTGGTTTCTTTTGAATTTTTCTTTTGCTCCTGAATTTTAGCTTCTCTGTCATCAAGATCTGATATAATTTCTTTTGACGTTGACATATCAGAAGGTTTAACCTCATTTGAATCGGCATACATTCTGTATGAATTCATATCGTGATTTCTGTCCGAATATGGATATTCACCATCTTCATTTGCATACATTGGTTTATTTACGGAATTATATTTGTCCGGCATATTTTCACTATTAATCAAGTCTTGATTATTAAATGCATTGGCACTTTTTGAATAACCGGAATCATTATTAACAGAATTGTCTTCAGAAAATTCCTTAGCAGAAACTCTATTATTTACAGAATTATTCAATCTGCCATTATTACCTGCGGCTGAATTATATCCATCTAAACCGCCTGCCGAAAGACCTGCCTGATTAGCATCGGGCAAATTTCCATTACCGTTTCCGTTTACACCATAATTATAATTATTCAGATAATACTGAGCCGGATATGCATTAGGATAATTATTAGGAACCATAGAATAAGAATTTGCATTTGTATTTGCATCTGTCGGATTTAAAGATGTCGCACCCTGTATTTCAGACATCTCCTGAATCTGTGGAACCGGTGAAGCTGAATCATAATAACAAGCCTGCGGACACGCAATATAATTCCCGTTCCGCATAAGCGGATTTTGAACACCGCCAGGATACACACCAACACCCTGCGGAGAAACATTCACCGATGGATTCGCTATTTGTATCGTTACACCGGAATAATTCGGCTGTGGATTAAATATCGGATTTGTCATAACAAAAGCACCTTTTTTACACACTATATATTTATATAAAGTATTGCACGACAGAAAAATTGCCATTGTCAGGCACTTTTATTAAGAAATATTAAGCATTTTGTGTTAATCCAATAATTCAGAAAGAATAGTTGCATTTTCTTCTGCTTTAAGATTATTTGAGATTTTATTTCTCTTTATATAAACACGGAGAGCTTCCCTAATAAGTTCGCTTCTTGTTCTTTGTTCGGAAGAAGCCACATTATCCACTCTGCTTAAAAAATCATTCGACATTGAAATTAAGACTCTTGCCATATTCCCTCCATATCACAACCTATTATATCATATAAAAGATTTATTACAAGAGTATATCTATTTTATATTTACAATTTTTAAAATATTTGTCTTTAACAAAACAGAAAAATTAGACATTAGCAACCAATTCTGAACCTACTTCCAGGGCTTTGAGGTTTAAAGGCAGCAGTTCCTTCTTTTTTGAACCTAAAACTTTTTCTACGGCAAGTTTAAGAGCATTTTTTGATATGATATCTGCTACAGAAGCCAACACTCCAAGTGATATTATATTTGTCACTTTGCTGGTTCCTAAATCATTTGCCAATTCACCCATAGGTGCAAAAACATAATGTATATCTTCTCTGGGTTTAGTTTCTGCAACCAATGTCGAATTTGCGATAACAGTTCCGCCCGATTTAACATTGTTTACAAATCTGTCAAAAGATTGCTGATTCAATACAAGTGCATAATCACAGTCTTTTTTATGAACAGAACTGACTTCCGTATCAGATACAACAACTTCACAATTAACGGTTCCGCCTCTCATTTCCGCTCCGTAACAAGGATACCAGGTGACTTTTTTATCATCAAGCATAAATGCATTGGCAAGCACTGTTCCTGCCAACAAAATTCCCTGACCTCCAAAACCGGCTAATATGAAGTTTTTTTCCATTGTATATTCCCTTTAACTATTTTAAACCATATTCTTTTAAGTATTGCTCATAATTTTTAATCGGTCTTATATCATTTAATCCGGATTGTTTTTTGATTTTATTAATAATTTTTATGTTTGTTTTTATACTTTCTTTTAATATTGACGGCGGTGGAATTTTCATTATTTCCCTCCTTCCGATAAATCTTTAAACACTCCGAGCGGAAATGTCTTTACCATATCGGTGCGAACTCTTACGTGTGCTTCTTCAGGTGTCATTTTCCAGTTTGTGGGACAAGTTGAGAGTATCTCTACAAACCCCAGACCGATTCCGCTAAGCTGAACCTGAAAAGCTTTTTTAATAGCATTTTTTGCTTCATTAATATGAGGAATAGAATCAAGTGCAACACGAGCCGAATATGCACATCCGTCAATTAAAGCAAGCTGTTCAGCCATTTTTGCAGGATATCCGTAGTAATCACGATTTCTTCCCGTTGGAGATGTAGTCGTAATTTGTCCCATCATTGTTGTAGGACCATGCTGTCCGCCGGTCATACCGTAAGTTGTATTATTCAGCATTAATGCAGTAACTCTCTCTCCTCGGAATGCTGCATGCATTGATTCGGCAAGCCCTATTGAAGCAAAATCACCGTCACCCTGATAAGTAAATACAACTTTATCGGGACAAGCTCTCTTTACACCAGTAGCCTCTGCAAGAGCCCTGCCGTGCGGTGCTTCTATGCAATCAACATCTATAAAATCATATAAAAATACAGAGCACCCTATTGATGTAGCACAAATGGATTTGTCCTGAATTCCCAATTCATCAATAACTTCGCAAAGAAGTCTTATCGCAATTCCATGATCGCATCCCGGACAAAAAGTATATTTTGAGTCTTTCTTTATAGACTTAGGTATGCTAAATACTTGCTGCATAATTTTTCTCCATAATTTTTTCTACAGCCGAAACTATTTCTTCAACACGCAGCCATTCACCTACAGGACGATTAACTAGTTCAACATTGGATTTTCCGTTAACGGAATATTTCACATCTTTGAACATTTGCCCCATATTCATTTCAACAACAACAAAATCCTTTCCTTCCGACGCAAGTTCTTCTATTCTTTTATGCGGGAAAGGATTTAATGTTATCGGTCTGAAACAACCGGCTTTAATACCCTTTTCTCTTAAAACCTTCATTGCTGCTTTGATATTTCTCGTCATAGAACCAAAAGCAGTTAATATTATTTCAGCATCCTCTGTTTGAAATTCTTCCCAATCTGTTTCATTCTTTGTAATAAGCTCGAACTTTTTAAAGATTCTTTCAATTCTCTCTATTTGTTTGGATTCAATTGGTCCGAGCGAATATATTGCCCTTGCTTCTCTGCCTTTTGCACCGGTTAATGCCCAGGAAGAATTATCAATTTCAGGGTAAGGATACTCTCCAAAACAAGCAGGCTCCATCATTTGACCAAGCAAACCGTCAGCAAGCAATATAACAGGATTTCTGTATTTATGAGCAAGGTAAAATGCTTTATATGTATAATCAATGCACTCCTGAACAGTTGAAGGTGCTATTACTATTATTTTATAGTCACCATTTCCGCCGCCATATACAGACTGATTGTAATCACCCTGTGCCGGATATATATAACCGAGTCCCGGACCGGCCCTCATAACATTTACCAGCACAACGGGAAGTTCGTCACCGCAGGCATAAGAAAGAGCTTCCTGCATCAGAGCAACCGCACATGAAGAAGACGATGTCATAGCCTTAACACCTGTTGACACTGCTCCTATCACCATATTTATTGCTGCAAGCTCACTTTCCGCACAAACATATCCCCTTCCGAGTTCCTGCATTTTTCCGCTCAAATATTCGCCAATCTCTGTCTGAGGTGTTATAGGATAACCAAAATAACACTGACAACCTGCATTGACAGCAGCCTGAGCAATTGCATAATTACCTTTTATTAAAACTTTTTCATTATTATTTGACATTACTATCTCCAGACCTCAGTAATTGCCATATCAGGACAACGTTTTGCACACATTGCACAACCGATACATTCTCCACGGGAATCTTCAAACTCTACCATATAGTCTCCGAGTCTGTTAGTTTTGTTACTTTTCTTTATTAAATTTTTCGGACAAGTTTCAGTACAAATATAACAAGATTTGCACCTGCTATTATCTATAACAATTTTTCCCATTTATCTGCTCCTGACATGTAAAAGTATAGCAAAAACAATATTTTAAGGCACCTTATATAAAGTTTTGTAACAATTTTATATCACTGCGTTAGAAAGAATAATAAAAGTGGAACATATAAATATATAAATTAACCATGGAAGCGTATTAGAAAGGCCTGAAAGGAGTACCAGATGGCAATTACAGTTAACACAAACTTATCATCAATGATTGTTCAGTCGAATTTGCAAAAATCTACACAACAGTTAAACACTGCGATTGAACGTATGACGACAGGATACAAAATCAACCGTGCTGCAGATAATGCCGCTGGTTACTCAATTGCAAGGAATTGGGAAGCACAAATCAGTTCTCTTGACATTGCCGCAGACAATGCTGCAATGGGTGCAGATATGTTGTCTACTCTTGAAGACAACTATGCTCTTATCTCTTCTCACGTACAACGTGTAAGAGATTTGACAGAACAGGCTGCTAACGGCACATATGGTGAACAGTCCAAAAAAGCAATTGAATCTGAAATTCAGGCCAGATTGGAAGAAATTAACCGTATCGCACTTAACTGCGAATACAACGGCATTAAAATGATGGATGGTACTAATGCTGCCGCTAAATCAATTCAGGTTGGTATTGACGGTACTGCTGCAAAGAGCCAAATCACACTTTCTTCCGATTTGTTTGCTGATGCTAAAATATCTGCATTATTCAATATAACCGGTGATGGTGCATATACACCTACAGGTGCTGATGAAGCAGCAAAACTGGCTCAACTTGCGAAAGACTGTGCAGGTACAAGTACTGCTGAAACTCCGAAAAAACCGACAGAATTACTGGGAACTTTAGACAGAGTTATCAGCAGAATATCTGACCGTATCACCACTTTAGGTGCTGCTCAGAACAGAATTGAGTCTGCAATTGAATCAATCGGTGTTCAGTCCGAAAACATTACATCTTCTCTGTCAACACTGAGAGATGCTGATGTTGCTACTGAATCTTCTAACTACATAAAGGCTCAAATATTACAACAAGCATCTGCAACATTATTGGCAACTGCTAACCAGTCACCGAGCATTGCATTGAACTTGTTATAATAAAATTTTAATAAAAAAATAAAGCGGCAGAACCTGCGGTTTTGCCGCTTTTCGTTTTTAATTTCATATTAATGTAAAGTTTTGTAAACATTCTAAAAATTTATGTTATCGGAATTTCATTATGTGGAATTTAACACTTGTATGAGTGTGCAAGGATGCACATGAGAAAAAATAGCCAGAAAGGAGTATCACATGGCACTTACTATTAACACAAACCTCTCATCTATGATTGTACAGTCAAATTTGACTAAAGCAACTTCATCACTTAATCGTGCAATTGAG
>JAEEHV010000080.1 GCA_016280955.1 Candidatus Gastranaerophilales bacterium
ACAAAATACCGCAAACAAATGAAAGGTAGAATGAAAGGCACCGAAACAAGAGGTGTTGATTTCGAATTCGGTCGTTACGCACTCAGAGCTCTTGAGCCGGGTTGGATTACAAGCCGTCAGATAGAAGCTGCAAGACGTGCAATGACAAGAGAAATCAAACGTGGCGGTAACGTTTGGATTAAAATATTCCCGGATAAACCGATTACTGCGAAACCTGCTGAAACTCGTATGGGTTCCGGTAAAGGTAACGTTGAATACTGGGTAGCGGTTGTAAAACCAAACAGAATCTTATTTGAACTTGATTACTTTGACAGAGAAGTTGCAGTTCATGCTTTAGAGCTTGCTGCACAAAAACTTCCTATTAAGGTTAAAGTTATTGAAAAAGAGCCACAGGCTTAAGATACAAGTAAACTAATTAAGGAAAATAAAACAATGAAATTAAGTGAAATGCGTGAAAAAACAGTTGAAGAACTTAAGCAATTCGTTTTAGATTCAAAGAAAGCTTTGATGGATGCAAGAATCAAGTTATCTATGCACAAACTTGAAAATACAGCAGAGATTTCCAAGACTAAAAGAGCAATTGCTCAAGCAAAAACTGTTATTAAAGAAAAGGAGGCAGCTAATGCCTAAGAAAGAAAAACAAGGTGTAGTAATCTCGGATAAGATGGACAAAACAGTTGTTGTTAAAGTTGCATCTTACGATCCGCACCCGAAATATAAAAAGATTATTGAATCAAACAAAAACTACAAAGCTCATGACGAAAAGAATGAATGCGGTATAGGTGACGTAGTAAGAATTATCGAATCCAAACCAATTTCAGGCAGCAAAAGATGGGTTGTAGAATCTATCGTTGAAAAAGCTAAGTAGTTCTTAAAAGGCACTAAGGCACCAGGGCATTAAGGCACTGGGAGTTAAGTGCAACATCATTACTTAATGTAATGCGCTGGGGGTAAATAAAGGTACCCAAAAGTAGGTCAGGTAATGTCTGACAAAATAGAGAAGGAAAAGAAAAATGATACAACAAGAAACAAGACTGGTAGTCGCAGATAATACAGGTGCTAAAGAATTATTAGTTATCCGTGTAATGGGTAGTTCTAATAAGAAATTTGCATCAGTTGGTGATGTTGTTGTAGCAACTGTTAAGGATGCAACTCCTAATATGACAGTTAAAAAATCTGAAGTTGTTAAGGCTGTTATCGTCAGAACAAAACACGATATCAAACGTGCTGACGGTTCAGTTATCAGATTTGATGAAAATGCTGCAGTAATTATCGCAAAAGACGGTAACCCGAGAGGAACCCGTGTATTTGGACCTGTAGCAAGAGAACTTCGTGATAAAAACTTTATGAAGATAGTTTCACTTGCACCTGAGGTAATATAGTTTTTCTGTTTAGAAAAAGCTATAAGTCCCTCACAATTAAAATGGAGAAATAAAAAATGGCAAATTCAAAGAAAAGCTTGCATGTTAAAACCGGTGACAGAGTCGTCATTACGGCTGGCAAGGATAAAGGAAAACAAGGTAACATCAAAAAAGCAATGCCTTCTGAAGGAAAAGTTATAGTAGAAGGTGCTAACATGGTTACCAAAGCTACAAAAGCTAATCCTGCTTACGGTATTCAGGGCGGATTAATCAAGAAGGAAGCTCCTATTGATTCATCTAACGTTATGATTATATGCCCAAGCTGCGAAAAAGCAACAAGAGTAGCACACAAAATCGTTGACGGAAAAAAAGTTCGCGTTTGTAAAAAATGTGGTGAACAGCTCAACGACTAATTACTAAATACGCGGCCGAGGGGCGGGGGTAAATATAATTTTAGCCCTTACACAGAAGAATAACTTTAAGTTACAGTTTGCCCGCTGCGGTCAATCGTATCAATTATAAGGAATGGAAAAATGACAAAAACAAAAAGCTTAAAAGAAAAATACAATTCAGAAGTTAAAGCTGCACTTAAAGAAAAATTCGGTTACAAAAATGATATGATGATTCCTAAACTTCATAAAATCGTTTTGAACATGGGTGTTGGTGAAGCTTCTCACAACTCAAAAATAGCTGATGCAATTCAGGCTCAATTAACAAAGATTGCCGGACAACACGCAGTAGTTACCAAGGCTAAAAAATCAATCGCTTCTTATAAGCTGAGAGAAGGTATGCCTGTTGGTGCTATGGTTACATTACGTGGTGAAAAGATGTATGATTTCTTGCAAAAGTTAATCTGTGTAGTTCTTCCGCGTATCAGAGACTTCCGTGGTGTTTCTGCTAAGAGCTTTGATGGCAGAGGTAACTATACTCTTGGTTTAAAAGAACAATCTTTGTTCCCTGAAATCACTTATGAAGAAGTTGATTTGGTAAAAGGTATGAACGTATCTGTTATCACAACTGCTAATACTGATGATGAAGCAAGAGAACTTCTCAGATTGTTGGGAATGCCTTTCAAAGGAATGAATAAATAGTGGAAAGTGGAAAATGGTAAGTGGAAAGTTGTTAAATATTTCCAGTCCCATTTGAAGTTTTTCATAAGTTAACAATAGTTAGTACAAAAATAAAATTGGAAATGAGAATGTGCAAATTGAAATAACTTTCAACTTTCAACTTTCAACTTTCCACTAGTAAAAGGAGATAAATTCATGGCTAAGAAAGCGATGATAAATAAAGAAGAAACAAGACGTGAATTAGCTGCTAAGGGTAAATATCCTTCAGTCAGACTTCACAACAGATGCAGTATTTGCGGCAGACCTCACGGTTTCCACAGAGATTTCGGTCTTTGCAGAATCTGTTTGAGAAAGATGGCTCACCAGGGATTACTTCCGGGTGTAACTAAAGCATCTTGGTAGTATTATTTATTTAAAATATTATTGGGCGAGTATGCCCAAACTATCTTGTTTGCAGAAATAATTTTAATAAAGCGACTTGATTTTCGTCAGGTCGCTTTATAATGTGTTAAAAAGTTTTCTAAATAAATATTAAATAATGTAACAATTTGTGGTTATTCTTTAAAGTTTTATAAAAATTAGCCGTAATAACTAGTAATAAGTTTTCAGGAGAATTACATGAGCGGTTATAATTTCGATTTTATTCAGAGCAGATATGGTAATGCAATAACTAAGCAGGCATTTGACCAATTGGATGCTCTTGACGGAAAACAAGACAATGAAATTGATAACAGTGTATTTGATACTGTAGAAGAAGTTATAATATTGTACAACAGCTTTATTGAAAACAAAAGCGAATTCAAGAGCTGTTTAGAAAAAGCCAGTGATATGGCAAAGAAAGTTGCAGATATATTGGTACCATCTTTTGAAGCAACTAAAGATGTAGCTGAAAACGAGCCTGTTGATACAGATACAGATAACACAATAAAACGTAAAAAACAAAAAAAAGTTCAGGATAAAGAACCTCCGGCTGTTCAGAGAATGGAGGAAATTGCAAAGGAAATACTTGAAAAAGCAGAAGAAGCCGCAAAAAACGAAGATGATATGTTTTCAAACGACATAACAAAAATTAAAAATTTCCCTTTGGGCGTTGTTATCAAAAATTTTGGAATTAAAATAAATTATGATGATCCAAGTAATGATGACGCATCTTTTGATATATTGAACGGTAAAACAACCATACAACGAGTTCCTGACGGGTTAGAAATAACTATTGTTTTTGAATATAACGGACAAACTTATACAAAAAAAGCTTTTTCAAAAACTGAAAACATAATGAAACAGCTTAAAGAAGATTATACAATTGAACGGGTAGATGAATGCAATTCATCAATTAATGGAGGTAATGTATCAGGTTAATACAAAAAACTAATATAATTATTTTAAACAAATTATTACATTGTTTAATATTATAATATGTAAATAATAAATAACGGTGCGGACAATTTTGTCCGCACCGTTAATATTTTAAAATTCTATTTACTCCTACATTGATTTTCTGTCAGCAATTTCTTCCATCTTGTGGTCTGCAAGACGAGAGTCGCCTTTAACTCTGGAGTATGAAAGATATCCGTTCATACGGTCGATTTTTGTAAGGTTTCTGCTTCCGCATTTCGGGCAGACATCCATACTTAATTCTTCGTGACCGCAATCATCGCAGTATGCGAGTGAAAGGTTAACACCTTCATAGAATCCCATATCCATAGCACGAAGAACCAGAGTTTTAACAGCATCTGTATTGTAGTCGAGCGGATATTTTACATACTGAATCTTACCGCCGTTCATCAAATCCCAGAAACGTTTCTCAAGATCCTGTTTTTGGATTGGTGTAATATCTTCAGATACATGGCAGTGGAAACTGTTTGAAACGTATGGCTTATCAGATACATGAGAAACGACACCGTATTTTTTACGGAATTGTTTTACCTGTAAACCGCAGAGGTTTTCAGCAGGTGTGCCGTAAAGCGCATACATGTTACCGTCTTCTTTTTTGAACTGATTTACTTTTTCGTTAATGTATTTCATAACATCAATTGCAAACTGACCGTCTTCAACAAGTGATTTTCCATTATAAAGCTCCTGAAGTTCGTTCAAGGCAGTAATACCGAATGATGCTGTTGCTGATTTTAACAGAGGTTTAATCTTGTCGTGAATACCCAAATGACCGCCCAAGAATCCGCCTTCGCAGTATGCTAACGGGTTAACTGATGCCTTCATTTCTCCCAAGTATTCATAAGTTCTTATATGAAGCTGTCTAATTAATTCCATATAGTAATCAAGAACTTCATAGAAATCTCTGCTTTCTTTCTTAGCCTTAGCATAAATCATTGGTAAGTGTAAGCTGATTGCACCGATGTTGAAACGACCTACAAAGATTGGTTTATCGTTTTCGTCTGCCGGCTCCATACCGCCTCTTTCATACCAAGGTGATAAGAATGCTCTGCATCCCATAGGAGAAACAACTCTTCCGTATTTCTTATACATAGATGCTACATAACCTTCGCCTGAAAGTGATAACCAGTCAGGGTACATAGCTTTCTTAGAGCACTCAATGCCTGCTTCAAACAAATCATAGTTGATTTTGCCTTCACCATGAAGATTTTCATCATATAAGAAAACTATTTTAGGGAATAATACCGGCTTTTTGTTGCCATGTTTGCCCTGACCGTTCATACGAATTTTTAACATAGCTTTGGTAGCCATTTTTTCGTATTGTTCGGTTCCAAGACCTGCTGTAACCGTAATAAACGGATAGTCACCACGGGAGGATGCTACAGTGTTAAACTTGTATTCCCACCCCTGGAAACCTTGTTCAAAATCTTTTTGAACATCATTTAAAGCTGCTTCTCTTGCTTTTTCAAAGTCCAGACCTAAGCATAAATATTTTTCATTTTGTCTTTGGAATGTTTTTTCGGCATAAGGAGCCAAAATCTTATCAACTTCCGGAACAGTGAAACCGCCGTATTGTTGGCTTGCTGCTGCCATAACAATATCACCGATTACATCAAATGCAACATCAAGTGATTTTGGTTCGTTGTACCAGAGATTGCCCATTTCAAATCCGCCTTTAAGAACAGATGCAACATCAAATAAACAGCAGTTCATTGTGTCACGTCTTGCAGACATATCGTGGATATAAATATAGCCGTCTCTGATTGCCTGAAGTTCATCTACTGTTAAGAAAAACTTTTTGTATAATTCTTTGTTAAGTTCATTGAAAATCAAAGAACGTTTTGTTGAAACCAAAGTAGAATCCGCATTAGAGTTTTCTTTGTCACCGATGTACATAATTCTCTGAGATTCCTGATAAACTTTGTCTAACATATGAACAAAGTCTTGCTTGTAGTTTCTGTAGTTTCTGTAGCTTTGAGCCACACTCGGATTAAGAGCCTCAAGTGCACCTTCAACAAAATTGTGCATTTCAGCAATTGTAATTTCTGTTTTACCGCTCTTTGCAATATTAATAGCTACAAAATCGCAAATATTTTTAATTTCTTCGTCAGATAGTTTTACTAATACTCTTGTAGCGGATTTAGAGATTGCATTAATAATCTTGGTATCATCAAAATTTTCTTTTGTTCCGTCTTTTTTAATGACATGAATATTTTCCAGTTTAACCGGTTTAATCTGTTGTGCCTGTAATTGTGCAACCTGAGAGATAAATTCCTTGTTTGGAGTTCCCGAATTACGCATTACATCTGTAGCAACACCCGCTGTTGCTCTTGTTGATGAGAATTCTACTATATTATCTTCCTTATTTAAACTGTTCTGCATTTGAATACAAACCTCCTAATCGTACGTTGCCAAAGGTAAGCTATTTATATCTCCTAACCTTACCTTCTAATTAGAGAATAACATCTTCCCCAAAAAATCTAATCCACTATATAAATGATAATTCAAAAAATCAATCTTATCAATAAATTAATAAAACTTATCAATACTCTCAAATGCAGTTATATCAAGGCATTTACATTTCGAAATATTGTTAATTTTGTAACAGTTTTTTCATGTTTTTTATCTGAAATTTATTGACAAAACAGCTAAATATTATCAATTGTGAATTTCACACCAATAATTGCCAGCGGTATGAAAAATTTCCCATGCCCGTGTTATTCATACATTTTTTTATTTTAATTATCTTATGCATTTTGCAATGGCATAAACACTAACGGTATTTATGTATGCTCCCAGGATTCCGATAAATAAAAATACTAATGAAAATGCTATTATCGGGTATTTTAATGTGAGCATGGCACAAGGAATAAAAGCAATTACAAATAATATTATCATAAGCAATGATGCCAGTATTAATATACCTACGTATTTATAGTAAATATCTGAATTTGCTTTAATTAATCTTATTATTTCTTTAAAGTTAAAGAATGCCAGCGGCTCCTCTGTTGTTGCGAACAGCCTGATAGCTGACGGATAATATATACAGGATGCAATAAAGAGAAGCATTGCAAATAGGATAAGTACTGCGATACCAAGTATTGTTGCGGTTATGTTATTTATATGAAATAAAACAGCAAAAATTATTGCCAGAATAATTCCTATGGTTAATATTGCAAAAAAGACGGCAAGTCCTAATAAAAGCTGACCTGCAAAGCATTTTAATCCCAAAAGACTGTCTTTTTTAAAGTTAAACATAGGTAAAAGAAAGTTTTGATTTTGTTCCGTAAGACTTTTTATACAAGAAGCCCAATAACCATAATAGAGAATCTGTGCAACGAGTGAAACACAACTCATAACAAAGAATATTCCCAAATACTTAAGCGGACCGATGTGCTCAGCTCCGTTTGAGATAATTTGCGGCAATAAGTTTATCATTATTAATACAAAGAATATAAAAAATTTATTCAGGATTTTGTTATCCAAAAACATATATTTAAAAGCATAAAACGGACTTGTCTGATTCATATTTAACCTCATAAATTAGTTACACATATTACAAATACTATAATTTAATTACATTTGCATCATTTGAATACAGTATTATTTGTTTCAGGCATTGTTTTGTATCGGTTCGGCTTCAAGCATAAATGTTACCGGCCCGTCATTTATAAGTGATACTTCCATCATTGCACCAAATTGTCCGTGTCCGGTTTTTATCCCGAATGAGTTAATTTGGGTAATAAAATATTCATAAAGTTCGTTTGCAATTTGAGGGGGAGCGGATTTGTCAAAACTCGGTCTGGTTCCTTTTTTGCAGTCACCGCACAATGTAAACTGAGAAACAATAAGCATTTCGCCGTTAATATCGACAAGTGAAAGGTTCATTTTGTCGTTTTCATCAGGAAAAATTCTGAGATTAGCGGCTTTTTTTGCAAGTTTTTCAACTTGTTCTGCAGTATCTCCCTTCTCAATTCCGACAAATGCTAAAATTCCTTTTTCAATAGCAGAATAGAGCTTATTGTCAATATTAACCGAAGCTTCGGATACACGTTGTATGAGAACTTTCATTATATTTCCTCTAAAATTCTTTCAATAGTTTGATTTACGGCATTGATTTTCTGTTCCGCTTTTTCTGCAAATGCCGTAATTCTGTTTGCAATATTAAGTACAGATTCGACTGTAAATTCTCGTGTCATTTTCATTTCATAATCAATGTCAATTCTTTCTGCAACAGTCATAAAATCAAACAGCGGATTTGCTTTTGTAAAATCATATCCGAGAGCGGTATAACCTGTTGAGAGCCGTTTAAGTGTTTTTAAAATCTCCTGAGATACATTGTTATATCTGTTTATATCATTCACAAGATTTCCGCCGATTTTTTTGAGTTCATCAATTATAAACAATGCGGGTTTAAGACTTTCTTTTTGTTTAAACAGGTTATCTTTTATAAATTCGATATCATAACAGAAATCGGATTTTAATTCACGGGAGCCTGTAGGTTCCGAATCTTTGAGGGCATCTTCCAGCGGCATATTTTTAAATCCGTCTATCTGAGCACCGACAAGTGAAGTGTTAATATATTCTCTGTCGGGATAAGTCTGTGTATATTCGGTTAACGGTTGAATAAATGCAGCATAGACCGATTCTGTCGGAATCATATCCCCTTTAATCCCTTTGACATAATAAAGAGAATTGTTCAGACTGTTAATTCTTTCAATCGCCTTTCTTTTTCTGATTTCAGGATTATCATAGTTCCCGAGTGATGTACAAAAGTTTTCAAAATCTTTGGCAACAATTTCCCATTTTTTTGAAGTTTCATTATACTGACATACTAAGTCTTTGTATGCAGAATCTTTACTGTAGCATTGACCTTCTATGTATGCCAAATCTTGTCCGACCAGAATAATTTTTTTGCAGCCTAAAATTCTGGCAACATTCAGCGCAGTATAAGATACTGTTCCTTTTGACGAATATTCTTTGTTTGTAATGCCTGCTGTATCACACCAGAAAGTATTTACGGGAAAATTATTGGAAATATGAGAATAGGTGTTCTTATATTGGAATTTTCTTAAGTTCGGATTAGAAAAAGGTTCGGTTATAAAATTTACATCTTTTAGTTTTTCTTCAAGACCTTTAATTTGTCTTGAACAGTCGTTCGCTTCTATTATACAGAGAAAATCCGGTGTAATATTATGATGTGCAATAGCTTTCATTGCTGTTCCGACAACTATAAGTATTATGTTATCCCGGTATTTTTTAATTGTTTCAATATTTCTGTCCAGTGTTGGTCCTGCGGAAACAACAACAGCAGTTTTTCCTTCAAAGTAATTTTTAAATTCACCTATAGGAATTTCATGTATAAGTTTCGGAATATTTTCTATTGTTTTTATTAATAAAGAGAAGAATTTTTCTTTTGTATATTTTAAATCCAGACTAAATCTTCCGATTGCTCGCTGAAGTTCGGTAACCATATTGTTAAATTTTTCCGGATCAATATCCTGATATGCTGTAGTTGAAAGTAAAAGCGGTGTATTTTTCATATTGGATTTACGGTAAATATATTCCGTAACTTCATCAAAACTGTCTGTTATATATACGTTGCCTCTCAAAATATCGTTTTCAAAATTTACAAGCGAGAATGCCGTATACAGAATATTTAAATCAGGTTCATATAATATAACCGTTCCCTGTGATTTTGCTGCTGTAACCTGAAATAAATATCCAAGACCGATTCCGTACAAAAGATGAATTGTAACAGGACTGTTTTCTGCCATTGCAAAAATTTGTCCTGCTTCCAGAAGCGGACTTCTCGGGTTATGAAGGTATTTGCCTTTATATAAAAAATTATAAGCATTGTTTTCTTTAACCAGTTGCGGAACATCTGTTAAAATGTATGTTTTCAATTTGTCAGCAAGTTTTTCTCCTTCGGCTCCCTTCTGTCTCAGAGCATTTATATTTTTTTCAAAAACGTTTTTATCCATTCTGTAAAATTCCCCGTCCGCATAATAATCTATTCCTGATTGTAACATTTTGTCTTTTATAGAGCAATTTATTAAGCAAAAGTCATACCGTTCAGGTCTGTTAATTTATGTAACGATTTTTCATATTACCGTTATTTAATGTCTGAAATGTGGAACTTTCCATTATAAGGTTATGCGGTAACGGATTGCCGTCAGGTTTGGAAACTGCCATAAAAGCAGAATAAACAAAAAGAAAGGTATTATATCAGGTAAAAACAGATATTAATGGTTTATTCAATATACAGGTATGACAAAAAATAACTGAAAGGAAAAAATAATGGAATCAATTAATGCAAGCCAGTCATCTGCAATGGTACAAAAAAATCTCTTGGAATCGATTAATAATGTTCAAAAACATAATAAAACTTCGGGATTTTTGCCCAACGATGTAAGTGACGCAGGAGCATATGTGGTAGGTCAGGAGCTTATGGGCGGAACTATAGGTTTTGACAGCTTCTTTGATAAAGTCGCAATGTTTAAAGACGGTATCAGTACCGCACAAAATACTTTTGATAAAATGCGGGAACAAGGTGAATGTTTACTTGCATTGATTAACAGAGCTCATTCAGGTGAAGAAAGCGAAGAAGGACTCAGTGCAATGAATGCTGAGGCTAACAAACTCATTGAATCCATAAACAGTTTATATAGCGGTACGGAATTTAACGGTAAAAGTCTGTTTTCCGAACCTATGAGTATGAAAGTTCCTGATTGGCGGAATATTTTTGGTGTTCCGGAATCATCTGAAACGGAATCGGCTGAAAAAGAAATCTCTGAAATGTTAGCATCAATATCTGTTAATTTTGATATGTCAGGGATTTTTGGTGACAATTCAGCTTTCGGAATGTCCGGTTCGGCAGAGATTAAAATCGGATATACGGAAGACGGTGCATTACAGATTACTGTTGATGCAAGCATGAGCTTTGATTTATCGGGAATAAGCCAGTATGGTGTTCAGTCGGATAATTCACTTGATATAATCAATAACTTCCTTGATATGCTGGGCATACAACAAGGCAGACTTGGTGATGCTTCTAACTTCATGGATGCATTATTTGAACAGGCATTCGGTAATATGGGCGGTTTTGGTCCGGGATTTGCCGTTGAAAACAATGGTGTAACAAAAGGTGAAATTGTTCAGCACGCATCAATTACACTTGATGGTGCAAATCAGATGCCAAATATTGCAATTAACATACTTTAAATAATAACGGTAATTATTCAAAATCCGCTAAAGTTTTTTCCTGTTTAATGTCCTGTTTAAGATGATAAACAAGGTAGTCTTTGCTGTTCTTTGCTTTATAATTCGGGTTTGACTGGCTCTTAAAGAATTCTTTCGGCGATTTAATCATTTGCCAGAGGTTTTTGCGTTCCTGTGCCTGCTGCAACTCTTCATATTCGTTTTGTTTGTTAATAGCTTTTCTTATAATATTAGCTATTGATAAACTCTGTGAGAATTTGCCGTCTTTATTTACAACATTGCCTATTGATTCTTGTGCCCATATTTCTAATAGTGCATTAAAGGATTTGCCTGCCGAAGTTCGTGCTTTTTCCAGACTTAACTGACTGTCACCGGGCATTATGTCCATATTTTTCATAATATTTGATGTTAATTTTATTATTTCGTTGTTATTCATCGTATTTAATCTGATATCTGAATCAAAGAATATTTTTGTCAGCACTTCTTCCACTTTTTTCTCTGCTTCTTCTTTAGAAAGAAAGCTTGCTGATAAATCCGCATCTGATATAAAGTATTTTGCCAAATCTTTAGCATCACCATGTTCCAGATACTGTGTAAGTCTCATTGAACGTTCAGCCTGCTCTGCCGTTAAATCAATGGTATTACCTGTATCAATTAACGTAAATGCCTTTTTATCATGGTTTTTCAGTGCTTTAGTATCGACAAAAATATTTCCGGGGTGAATATCCGCATGCAAAGTTCTGCCGGCTTTGTCTGTCTTATACAATTGTTCAACCAAAACTTTTAAGTATTCATCTATCAGATAATCCATATCTTTTTCTGATAACTTCAAATCCGCTGCAACGGAACCGTAGTTTTCTTTTTCTGCTTTTAAACGTTCAACTTCTTTTTCATAGTATTTTTTCATATCCGGTTTTTTCGTGTTTTTTGCATGTTTTTCGTATATTTTTATATAGAAGTCAATTCTGTTAATTTCCAGCAGTTTTTTCAGGCTTATGCCATCAGCTTTTTCCATTATGTAAAGTCCGTTTTTAACTTCCTTAGGTTTGACAACCCTTGCGGTTTTTGTATAATCAACAAGTTTTTGTGCCGCTTTCATTTCGTTATTAAAGTCTATTTCTTTACTTACACTTTCTGCCAGATTTTCAATATTTTTGATTAAATATTTCTTTTCGGCATCGGTTTTACCTGTTTGTGCATTTACCATATCAATAAATTTTTGTTTATCTCTTGCTATTTTATCTGCATCGATACCTTTTTTAAGCATCTTAACGCAGACTTCTTTACCATCCGGAGTTTCAACCAGATAAGTTTCAGCAACAGTACCGGTACCCATGTTAACTTTTGTTTTATATCCTTCACCTAGTTTGGATTTGATTTCCTGAGCTGCTTCTTCAAGAGTTCGTGTCGGAGGACAGCCTTCCTGGAGAGCGGAAGCCAGTTCATCACCGTTTTGTATTTGTTTTAATTTAACTGCAAAAATGTTTTCATCAGAAAGTGCGGTAATTCTTTCTTCAATACTCTTACCTGTTGCGCTGCTTAAATCAACAAGTTCTTTAATTTTAGCATCACTGAATATTAAATCATTAATTTGTTCGAAAGCGGATTTTCCGCTGTACGGATTATCTTTTAATTTTTCATGTGCATTTATTTCTTTAAATGCAATCTCTAAATTCTTATCAAATTCTGCCGAAAATCTTCCTTTTTTAGCCATAGGAATTAATGTTGCGGCAGCAAGTGCTGCGTGCGTAACTCCGTCATTGGTTAAGTTTTCTACATATCCGTTTAATGTTTTTTGGCTGTGTTTTTGACCTACAAAATATCTGTTTAAGCTGTTTCCGACAAGATATGTAGGGATACCGACAATTGCTCCTCCGAGAATTGACAGAGGCATCATAGCACCGTTTATTGCACCTGAGAGGAATCCTCTCAGATTTGAATTGCGTTTTGAACTGTTGTGCATTTTTTTGCTGATTTTGTATGCAGCTTTATCGTAAGGATTTTTTGCACCGTTAAAATCTTTTTTGTCAGTTTTAAATTCCTGTGAGCCGATTCGGTTTAACTGAAGAACCTGAAGTTTGGTTAATCCGCCGATTAATGCTGCAATTCCGGTTGTAAACATTGCCAGTTTCGTTTTGGAGGTTGCTGAAAAAGCAAGAATCCTGCCGTATATTTTTTTTGTCGTTTTCCAGTTCAGACCGCCTTTGCCGACATCTTCAAGAAATGTTGATAATGTTGTTTTTGTGCCGAACTTTTCATTAAGTGCTTTTCCGGCATGGTGTAATTTGGCTTCATTTCTTATGCCGAAATATGTTATACCAGCTGCTCCAACTGAGAATAAATCTCCTAAAACCTGTGCGGAATTTTCCTGAGATGTATTATAATCATTAACGGTTTTTATAAACTCTGCTTTTGAAACTTCGCCGGATTTTACCTTCTGAAGTTTTTCTTCAACCTTTTTTGAGCCGATACCGAATCCGGTTAAATTTTTTATTTTGTTATAAAGTTTTTCAATTAAGCCCGTATTTTTCTTTTTTTCATGCTGCCAAAATTTATCCGCACCCACAGGATGCCTTGGGGCATACTGAACCTGATTCGGTTTATTTTCGGCAGTTTTGCTTACTTCTGTTACCGGTTTTAGTTGCGGGTTGGTTGAAATTTCAGTCATAATTTTCCCTTAAAACTAATCTTACATACCCTTTTAAAGTATAGGAAAAACTAAAAATTGCTTTATTTCTGCATTATAATTAACAAAACTTTACATTTTATAATCCGAAAATTTATACTGTACTAAAGAATTTATTTTGCTTTTTTCAAATTATTGACTATGGCATGCTTTATGCATAAAATGAACTTATGAAAATAATAATTTTCGGTGCGAACGAAATTGGCTTTATGATAGCAAGTGAGTTCTATACCGACAACGATATTACCGTAATAGACGAAGAAAAAAATAAAATTGATTCATTCAATAAACTGGATGTGGGCTTTATTTCCGGAAATGCATCAAATATTGATGTGCTAAAACAGGTAGGGTTAAAGGAAAATGATATTTTTATAGCCTGTACCGGCTCAGACGAGTTAAATATAGTTGCTTGTCTTACCGTAAAACGTGTTTGCAGGGCGAAAACAATTTGTTTTGTCAGAAAAGAAGAATATAAATCATCACTCGGAATTGCAAAAGATGCAGAATACGGCAGTGATTTTTATATTGATAATATAATATGGCCAGAAGATTTGTTAACTCAGGAAATATTCAGAATTATTACCGTAGCAAAAGCTCTTGATGTTGAGAACTTTGCTAACGGAAAGGCTCGGTTGTTAGAATATAAAATTCCAAAATATTCAATGCTGGTAAATTCACAGGTCAAAAATTGTGAGTTTCCGAAAGATACTCTTATTGTCGGAATAACGCGCGAAGGCGAACTCTTTATTCCGAACGGAGAAACCACTCTTTTAGAAGGTGATAAAGTTATTTTTATGGGACTTTCGCATTCCCTGAATGTTTTGGCCGGAAAGTTTTTTCATGAAAAAGAATTTGTGAAATACGTAACAATTATTGGCGGCGGAAGTGTCGGACTTAAGCTCGCTAAAACTTTAAGCAGTTTTAATTTGAAACTTAAGATAATTGAAAAAGATGAAGACAGATGCCACTATCTGTCAGAGGAGCTTGATAATGTTCTTGTTATAAACGGTGACGGAACGGATTTGGAACTTTTGAATGAGGAGGATATATCATCTTCTGATGTTGTAGTCAGTGTTACAAACAATGATGAAAAGAACTTGTTGTGTTCGCTCTTATTAAAACACCTCGGCACACCAAGAGTAATCTCAAGAGTAACCAAAGACACAAACATTGCATTATTTGAACAGGTAGGTATTGATATTGCAATCTCATCCAAAACCGTTTCAATGAACGAAATTAAAAACAACATACGCAGTACAAATATAGGTATTCTGGCAACTGTTGAACAGGGTAAGGGTGAAGTTTTGAATATTGATTTGCCGCAGAATATCACAACCGTAAAATTAATGGACTTGAAACTTCCTTCCAAGGCAATTATCGGCATAATCAGGCGCAGAAACCGTATTATAATTCCGCACGGAGCAACTGAAATTATGAGCGGAGACAGTCTTATTGTATTCACAACAAGTACCAATGCTCCGATAATTAAAAAATATTTTGAAAAAATATAACAGATTTCAAGGTTTTGCTGCAAGATGTAATTTTAACAAAACTTTACAAACTGGCAATTTATTATTTTTCAATAACTTTATATAATTGTAGGTTAGAAAAATAGGAATTATTGTGGTTATCGGTGTAAATTACAATATAAATAATTCACCCGGGTTTAGAAATGGTGTGACTTTTAGGGCAGATGAACCTCCAAAAGCATCAATATTCACTAAGCCCATAGATAAAGTTGAGCAGATTGCAAACACTGTCGACGATTTAGTTTCTGTTAATCAGGATGAGGAAAAGAAAAAATCTCACAAAAAGATTATACGTGTCGGCAGTATCGTATTTGTATTGAGTATTTTCGGATTAATGCTTAACCCTAAAATATCTTCATCTTTGGTTAATAAATTGAAAACCAAAAGTAAAAAAGCCGCCAATAATGCGAAAGTTGACGATTCTCTTTGGGGCAAATGGAATAAGGTTAAAGAAAAATTATTGCAGGGACTTACTAATTCAATTCAGGTTTTAAATAATTTAAATTCATTTAAAGACGAAGGTTTTCAAAAACTATGTTCAAAAACACCTGTAAGCAAAAAGATGCATGGCGGAATTACACAAGCTTTTGACAAAATAAGTAAACATACGGTTTATCAAAAGTATGATAAAGCATACAAGAAAATGAATAAACTGGATGAAATAATGCATCATTACAAAAACAGACTTTCTGTGTCCGATCAAAAGCTGTTAGAGGAAAAACTCAGAGAAATTGACAGGATGCAGGAATTTTTCGGCAAAGATAAGATAACAGCAAGGCTGACCGAACAGGAAAAAGCTATGAAAAATCTTGAGAGGGATGTCTGGGAAAAAATGAAGTCATTTAAGGATGGTTTTTTTGACAGTACAAAATCAAAGACAAAGCATACAAAAGATGTCTATACTTTCTGGGCGGAAGATATACTTATGCCCGAAAGAAACAGGGTTGAACAGGAAGGAAAACATGCTGTGGATGCCCTTGTCGGTGACGGAAAGACTAAAAAGGGAGCATATAATGAAGTAATTGATTTGCTGTCACGACATTTGCAGGCGGACGAAAAAAGTGCTTTTGAGGATACGGTTAAAAAGACTGAAAAACTTTTGAGGTCGGCAAATAAGAGTGAATGTATAGAATATTTTGATAAGAAACGTGATTTAATGCTTGGCAGTGCTCCGACTGATGTAGTTACCGCTTTAGGCAGCTTGGCGGCATGTGCGGTTGCAATCGGTGTTGCAGATTCTAAGGAGGACAGAATTTCACGGGCAATAACCGGTGCATTTCCTGTTATTGCCGGTCTTGGTGTTTCAACCGCATTGACGGCTATGTTATTTTCCGGCGGCAAAGGTATGGCTCTCGGTACCGGATTTAGTATGTTATTAAGTGCTCTTGGAAATGGTATTAACCGCGTAATTTACCCCAGAGAAAAATCGCCGGATTTGTATTATGCAAAAAATGAAGAAAAAAACAAAACTAAACCAAAATCAGCATAAGTTTCAACCCCTTTGAATTTTGATTAATTTTTCCGTAAAATAGTGTATAATTGTATTATTCTTATAATTAAAAGGATAAAAAATGAAAACAGCATTATACGCAGGAAGTTTTGATCCGATAACCTACGGTCACCTTGATATTCTGAAAAGGGGAATGGAAATTTTTGACAAAATTATTGTTGCGGCTGTACAAAATGACAGCAAGCAAGCCATGTTATCCGTTCAGGAAAGAATTGATTTGATAAAAGAATGTACCGAAAATATGCCCGGAATAGAAGTGTGTTCTTATGACGGTTTAACAGTTGATTTTGCACGGGAAAAAAATGCCGGCTTTTTGCTTCGCGGACTGAGAAATTCTGCTGATTTTGAGTACGAAAATCAGCTGGCACAAAATAACACAATTCTTGCACCTGAGATACAGACAGTTTTTCTTATGTCTAAGCCCGAACTGTCTTTTATTACTTCTTCCGGTGTCAGAGAAATACTTAAACACAACGGCGATATATCAAAGTTAGTTCCCGAACAGGTAGCAAAATTCCTGTCACATTAGGATTCATGGTGTCTTGTAAGAACATCTTTAACTTGATTAATAAATTCATCCTGATTAAAGTTTTCTTTACACATGTAGTATTCAATTTTCTTTTCAAGACGTTTCATTGCAATTGCCGGTGCGACAGAACTCATTGCAATAATCGGTATATCCGCATACATTTCATCGTCTTTTAACTTGTTGATAAACTGGTATCCGTCTATTTTCGGCATTGTGATGTCGGAAATAATCAAATCATAGTGGTTAGCTTTAAGTTTTTCCATAGCTTCATCTACATCAGCAACAACATCAATGTTATATCCTGCATTTGTAAGAATATTTTTTGTCATTGTTCTTGTAGTGATTGAATCATCAACTACTAATATTTTCTTATAAGACAATACATCTGCAGGCAGTAAGCCTTGATTTGCAGCAGAAATAGCTGCATTGGTAAAGTCAAATCTCAGGATATCCTGCATATTCAGAATTAAACACAACTCACCTGATGCAAGGTTTGTAATACCGGATATATTTTTAACTTTATACAGCGGAGCAGACAATTTTTTCTGTAAGATATCCTGATCGCCAAGTAATTTATCAACAACAAGTCCGACGGTTTTATCATCAGTCTCAATAATCAGAATAGTTTCTCTTTCTTCCCTCTTTTCTGTTTCAAGTCCGAGGATATCAGACAGATAATAAAGCGGAATAATACTGTCATTATATACAATAGAGCGAACACCGTTGTTTGTTGTTATTTCAGATTGTTTTTTTACAATAAATGTTGTAATCATCTGTATCGGAACTGCGAAAATTTGTCCGGATATAATAACCAGAAATACTCTGAGTGTAGTGAGTGTTACCGGAATTTCAATGTGTACGCAGCTGCCCTTGCCGAATTCGGAAATTACTTTAACCTTTCCGTTTAATTGCGAAATCTTTGTTTTAACAATATCTAAGCCGATTCCGCGTCCGGATATGCTTGTAATAGAGTCTCCGGTGGTAAATCCGGGCCAGAATATAATATTCATAATGGCTTCATCAGTCATATTCTGAATTTCTTCTTTTGTTAAAAATCCTCTTGAGACCGCTCTGTCTTTTATCTTTTCAAGATTAAATCCCCGTCCGTCATCAGCAACATCAATAATTACCTTGTTATCATCCTGTTTTGCGGATAACATGATTTTTCCGACAGGACTTTTTCCTGATGCAATTCTTTCTTCTTTTGATTCAATACCGTGGTCAATAGCATTTCTTAAGATATGTATGAGCGGAGTTTTAATTTCCTCAATGATTTTTTTGTCGGCACAGGTTTCGTTCCCTTCAATTTCAAAATCAATGTCTTTACCTTTTTCGTTAGCGATATCACGTACCATTCTTGAAAAAGAGTTGAAAACCGTAGAGATTGGTAATACACGGATATTCTTAACCATAGATTCCATCTCATCTATAATAAGACGCATTTTAATATCATCTTCTTTTGAAGACCTGTATAGTGAATTAAGGTCATAAATTGTTCTGGATACGTTTTGCGTAATGTCTGATATAAGCGAAAATACCTGCTTTACAAAAGCAGTCATATACTGCTCGGAACCGGCACCCTGTAAATATTTTCTGTTGTAATATCGTAGGTAGTTTGTTGTTTTAATTAAATCTTTCTGACATGCTTCGTTTGAATTTTTAATACTGTCAATTTTTTCAAGATTTTTTTCGGTTTTAATCTTTGTAATAATCAGTTCGCCAAGTTGGTTTACCAGCAAATCAAGTTTTTGGGCATTAACATGCAGTGTTTTAATTTCGGTTGATGAGCTTGATTTATTTTGTGCATTCTGAGTTGACAGATTTTTAATCTCTGTTACTTCGGAATCTTTTTTATAACTCATTTCCAGCAGCTGCTTCATAATTTCGATTTGTTGAACAATAAGCTCGCTGTCAATGCTTTCATTTGGAGAACCGCAATATTCTATACCGCTTTTGAGAGTTTGAACCATCTGTTCTTCAAGTACAACTGAATTTTCACTGATAAAGTCTAAGATTTCTATACAAGAATTGACTATTTCAAGTATATTTGAGTCATCGGTTTGCTCTTTCAGCTTAAGCATGTCTTCTTTAATTTCAGCAGCATGAATACTGCTTCCCTGAAGCATGTTAATTTTTTCCGCAACATCAAAGAAGGTATTACCGTCGCTTACGGTTTCAATATAAGTTGTGGTATATTTTGCCGCTGCAGAACTTAATTCGTTACGAAGTTCAAGAATCTCGCTTATGGTAAATGTATTTGATGCATTCATTACAAAATCAAGTTTTGTAATAACATTTTCTAAAGACACTTTAATTTCATATAAATCACTGTCTCTGAAATATGAATAAATTTTTTCCACTTCTTCTTTTAGAAGTATGATATCTTGCGATTCTTCTTCCGGAACAATACTGTCAATAATTTCAAAACATCTGTTAAAACTAAAGTTTATTTCTTCCTGATACAAACCCAAGGATTTTTCTGTATCAATACTGGTATCACGAAGCTTGGAAATGTTTATATCGTCATTTGAATTAATAGCAGGCAGCTTTTCTTCATTTGATTCCATAACAGGAATATCCAGCTTAGTCATATTAAGCCCCAGAATATCCAGTCCCGGCATTCCGCCGTGCTGCTCCTCGCCAGTATCTGACAGTTCAACATCTAAAATATATTCAAGATTTGAAATTGCAGCAGAAAAATCATCATCAATAATCTCTCGTTTATTATGTATTGATTCCTGCAGATATTTTGAAACAAGCTCAAGCGAATGAGAAATTACATTGATTATATTTTGATCCATTGAGCTGTGGGAAGTGTTGATTGAATCAAAAATATCTTCCATTTTGTGAATAAGCTGTTGAATATTGTTAAACCCAACCATTCTGACAGCGCCCTTCAAGCTGTGCATGTCACGATATATGGTTGAGATTATCTCCAAATTTGACGGAGATTTTTCTAAATCATAAAGAGAGGAGAATATACGTTCAATTATATCCTCGCTTTCTGATTGAAAAAGTTGAAACAACTCATTATTATTACTATTATCGTTTTCTATGAAGTCCATTTGATTATTCTATGCAATAAACCGAATTTATACGTTTTCATTAATTGAAGTTTTAATATCGTTTGAAAGATTTGTCAGAGAAGTGATTTTATCAGAATAAACACTTAATTCCTGAATAAGTTCTGAAGATATTTCCGAATTTTCTTCATCAAGTGCGTTTAATTTTTCTATAATATCACTCTGCTTAACTGCATTTTTATTAATAGCATCAAGTGAATCGAGAACATCTTTAATCAGGTTTAATAAAGTATCTGAATCACCGGAAAGAGTATTAATATCTCTTACAACCGCTTCAATTTCTTTTGAACCTTCTTCTGTAGCCATAACTGTAGAGTTTGTGGTGTATTGAATGTTGCTTGTTAACGAAGTGATTTTTGTAATTGCCTGTTTGGATTCATCTGCAAGTTTTCTGATTTCTCCGGCAACAACTGCAAAACCTTTACCGTGTTCGCCGGCTCTTGCTGCTTCAACAGCTGCGTTAAGAGCGAGCATATTTGTTTGTTCCGCAATATCATCTACAACACCGATTGTATTTCCGATTTGTTGAGAGTGTTCGGACAGCTCCAAAATCAGTTCCGCAATCATTTGAATTTTCTGTCTGAGTATAAGCATTTTTTCTGCATTTGCAGATATAGAATCATGTTCTTTTTGAGAGAAATTAATTGACTGATTAATTTGTCTTTCAGTATTTTTTGACATAGAAATCGAGTCCTCGGATATAGTTTTTAATTTGTCAATAAGACCGGACAAAGCTTTATGATTTGCAATTAAAACATCAAAAGAACGTTTCTGAGCACTAACTGATTCAAGAACATTATCTGCTGTTGTTAGTATTGAATCTGACTGAACAGAAAGTGATTTTTTTATAAGTTTGTTAATCCACTGTTTTGTAATAGATTGTGAAAGTATATTAATTACTGCAACAAGTGCAACAAACATTAATGCATCAAAAAGCCCTACACCTTTTATTTTGGCAAAAGCCAAAAAAAGCACACATGTAACAACAAAAACCCCTAAGTCTATTGAACATTTTATGTTAAACTTTTGTCTGAGTCCTAAATTCCATTCATTATTCACTTCTTCTCTCCTATAGTTTTTTTTTAACATTTATTATATAATTATTTTATACTAAATTTTTAAAAATTGGAATATATAAATTAATATGGCAATAAAAATATTATTGGTAGAAGATAGTAAATCTCAGCTGATGTTTTTAAAAGAAGGGCTTGAAAAACACGATTTTGTTGTGGAAACATCTTCGGACGGTGCAGAAGCGTATCGTAAGGTTTTTGAATACGCTCCGGATTTGGTTCTGTCGGACATTATGATGCCTATAATTGATGGTTATCAGCTTTGCAGATTGTTAAAGAATAAAGACGAAACAAAAAAGATACCGGTTATACTCTTAACCGTGCTTGACAATAAAATTGACAGTTTTTGGGGGAAAAAAGCAGGTGCTCAGTTGTTTTTATCTAAGAATATAGATATTGACGAGCTTGTTAAACAAATTTATGCAACAGTCCGCAGATATCCTGTTACCGATGAATACAAGCAGGTTATTTTAGAGCACAATGTTACGGATAATTCCGCCCAATCACAGCTTAATATTATATTGAATGACTTATTGCTGAAATCAGTATTTTCCAATGAATTTAGAAATTTAAGTGACTTTATGAATTATGAGAGAATTTTGGTAGAAAAAATGTTCTCTCTTTTGAGCTCGTTTGTAGAGTACACTATTGCAGGTGTTTATTTTGCATCTCCGGATGACTTTTCGGAAAATATTTTGTACATAGATACTCTGGGCAGAAATATTTCAAAAGGTGTTCTTTCGGATATTCAGTATGATTTTTTCAGAAAACTGGAGGATATTAAAACCGTCAGAGATACAAAATTTGAAGTTGTTCGAATTCTTTTGGGTAAAGAAATAGATTATGTTTTTAATGATTTGAAGTCAAAAATTATCATTCCGCTTGTATTTGATAAAAAGCTGATAGGCGGAATTTGTTTCTATTCACGTTCTGATATGGATTATGCTTCATTCAGGTATTTTGATATTATGATAAGCGAGCTGCTTGCTATATTTAAGATGAAATATCAATATACAGAAAAAGAATTTATGTCTGTACTCGATGGTCTTACAGGCTTATACAACAGACGTCAGTTTGAATTGGGGCTTGAACAGGAATTTAACCGTACCAAAAGACATCCGGCAGATTTCAGCATGGCAATATTGGATATTGATTTCTTCAAAAAAGTTAATGATACCCACGGACATCAGTACGGTGACTATGTTTTGAAAACGGTTTCAGATATTATGAAGGCATGTTTCAGAAAAACAGATTTGTTATACAGATACGGTGGTGAAGAATTAGTCATGATAATGCCTGAAACTAATATTGAAGGAGCTTTAATTCCGGTACAGAGATTACGCCGTTCGGTAGAAGAATATGACTTTGATTACAACGGTGTTAAGGCAAAAGTAACGGTTAGTATCGGTTTAACAATGAATTTTCAGGAATTCAAAAGCTCTGCAGACATGTTAAAATCGGCTGATGAATCGCTGTACAAAGCTAAGGAAAGCGGAAGAAACAGGGTAATTGTATACAATGAGTAATTATATTGAACAGAAAAAAAATACACATCTTTATTTTGAATTGGGTAAAAATAAATATGCCATAAATTCAAATAATGTTCTGGAAATTATGAAACTTCCGGCACTTGATTATCCTCAGCGGCTGCCGAACAATATTATCGGTCTGCTAAAGTACAATAACTTTGTTATAAATGTAGTTGATATAAGATTTTATCTGGATATAGAAGTTACTCCTTATTCCGTAAATAATGAACTTTTAATAGTAAAAACGGATGAAACAATATTTGGTATAGTAACTGACAAGATTTCAGGTATTGTGCCGTTTGAGTCATCAAAGGTTGATACAATTCCTTTTGTTGACAGTAAAACAATCATTGATGCGATATACAAGCATAAAAATGAAACAGTATATATTATCAATATTTTTTCAATAGAGAATCTTTTGAAAGGAACAATACATTCCGTCAATATTGATATCCCCTCTCTTTATCCGCAGGATGAAACTTCAAAGCATATAATGAGAGCAAGAACGCAGAATATTGCTGACAAATCATCTCTTTCTCTGATGTCGGGCGGACTTCATTCAAAACGCAAATTTATATCTTTTAATTTGAACGAAGGTTCATATTGTATAATGCTCGATTATGTAAAAGAGGTTTTAAAAGATACTCCTATAACAAATGTTCCCGGAACACCTGAATTTATTGAAGGAATTATGAACCTAAGGGGTGATTATATTACCGTTTTAAATCTGAGAAAATTTTTGGGTATGTCAAAACAAGTTCAGGCAAATGATAAAAAGCCTGTTATCATAGTCAGTTGCAACGATATGGAGCTTGCTTTTCTTATAGATAAGATTAATGAATTGTTTGAAATTCAGGAAGATAAAATTATGGGTTCAAGCGAAAGTTATTTTGCCAGTGAATTTATATACAACAAAATGCCCTATACTATATTAAACATTGAGAAAATATTTACGGATAAAAGAATTATTGTCACGGATATGTAGTTTTTAGAACCGTTTTTTATCTTAGTTTATACAAGTCACGTACATTGTTACATAAAAGATTCTGTAACAGAATTTCGTCTTTAAAATGTTCCAGAATTTTTACATAGAATGTGTTAAGATTTTTTGCATAAAGTTCGGGAGTTTGGTTGAATTCGCCAATCGGAGCATCTGATGCCCAAAGGATTCTGTTTGTATAATCACCTTTGGATGTGTTTTTTAATTTTTCTATAAGCGTGATAGTGTCCTCATGGTTGCCGGTACCGAAATCCATCCAGGAAATATCGGCATAGAGTGTGGCATCGTTATTTTCAATTGATTCCAACAAAATTTCAATAGCTGCATCATGTGAAGGTTTTGGTCCTGTTGAGAGGTGTCCCAAAATAATAGGTACTGTCGGGAATTCTTTTGCTTTTTCATATATAAGTAAAGGTGAAGAAAACCTTGATTTTATATGTCCCGAGTGGAACAGGCATGGTTTTTTGTATTCTTTGGCGAGTTCCAGATATTTGTCATATTTTGGTGAATTTGCCGGTAGTTTCATACACTCGGGATGAAATTTTAATCCTATAAATTCGGGATATTCTGCCAAAAGATATTTCATAACATGTGCATCCAAGGATTTATCGACTTGGCAAACGGCAAGCGGTTTAAATTTTTTATATTTGCGGGCAACTCTTAACATATCAAGATTACAATCAAGTTCGTTTTTGAAATTAATTCCGTCAATACCTTCAATATTGGAGCATATAGCATATTCAATATTGTCTCCAAGCAATGAAAGAACAAACTCCGGAGAAAAATCTCCCCACACTGAATTTCTGCCGTAATGTATATGTGAATCAATAACCATATTCGGTATTGTATCATAAAACGAAGGTTTGAAATGGGATTTTGTATAATTGTCCGAATTTATGTGGTAACATGTTGCTTATAAATCAAAAGTAAGGAGCAGACAGGATGAAAATATTGGTCGGAATGTCAGGTGGAGTAGATTCTTCGGTAACGGCACTTCTATTAAAGCAACAGGGGCATGAAGTAATTGGTGCTACGATGGCTATATGGGGAGAAAGGGGAGTAAAAGAGCAGTTAAAAGATAAGCTTCCCAAAAGGCATGGTGCTTGTTTTGGTCCTGATGAAAAAGAGGATATTGAAGGTGCCAGGAAAATTGCGGAGGAAATCGGAATTCCGTTTTATGTTTTTGATTGTGCAAAGCAGTATGAAGAAATAGTTTTGGATAATTTTAAAAAAGAATATTTGAGCGGACATACTCCAAATCCCTGTGTCTGGTGTAATTCTCTGATTAAGTTTGATGTTTTGCCGCGCCTTGCCCAAGCAAACGGTATTGATTTTGATAAATTTGCGACAGGGCATTATGCGAGAATTGACCAAAAAGACGGCAGGTATGTATTAAGAAGGGGAATAAATCCTAAAAAAGACCAATCATATTTCCTGTACAGATTGAAACAGGAGCAATTATCCAAAATTTATTTACCGCTTGGTGACAAAACCAAAGATGAAATAAGGGATATAGCAAAAGCGAACGGACTTACTGTTGCAGAAAAACCCGACAGTCAGGATTTTTATTACGGTGATTACAACGAACTTCTCGGTGTAGCAGAAAAAGAGGGTAATATTGTTGATTTGAGCGGTAAAGTTTTGGGAACTCACAAAGGTATATGGAACTATACAATAGGTCAGAGAAAAGGTGTCGGAATATCTTCGACAGAGCCTTTGTATGTTCTTGAATTACGCAAAGATACAAATGAAGTTGTTATAGGACCAAAAGATAAAACAATGAAAGATAGTTTGAAAGCTTCTGATTTGAACTGGATAATTCCTCCTGAAGAAAAAATATTTAAAGCTCAGGCAAAAATCCGCTCAACACAGCAGCCTACGGAAGTTAATGTTACCGTTGACGGTGATGAGATTATTGTCAAATTTGATGATATGCAAAAATCAATAGCAATCGGGCAATCTGTTGTAATATATAATGAAGATTTGGTTCTTGGCGGCGGAATTATTACCGAGGTAATTTAAACTTTTAATAAATATTTCCGTACATCCAATATGACCTTAGAACTTTTTTTACATAATTTTTGGTTTCGGGGTATGGAATTTGTTCAACAAATTCATCTGTATCGCTGTATAGAAGTTTGGTAAACCAGCTTGTAACGGAGCCGATGCCTCCGTTGTATGCAGTAATTGCATATAAATCTCTGTTTAGCAGCGAACGTTTAAGCCCTGAATAATAGAAACTTCCGGCGGTGATATTTGATACTTCGGGGCTTAAAGTTGACGGAATATTGTTCTTCTTAACTACTTCATTGTATGTTGCAGGCATAAGCTGCATAAGACCGTTTGCTCCGGCAGAGCTTTTTGCAAAAGGATTGAAGTGGCTTTCTTCTTTGATTATCGATTGCAGAATTATCGGGTTATTTCCGCCCTTAACTTTTTCAACTATATTGAAATAGTGGAGCGGATATACAAGACGCCATCTCAAATCTTCAAACGGAGGCTTGCTTTCAAGTTCTTCCATTGCATTTCTTGCCAAAATTGCAGAAACCGTATAATCTCCCTTTTCATAAGCAATCCAGCTTTGTATAAATTTATCTTTTTTGCACAGTTCTTCTACCAAATCATAATCTTTTAAAAGTGCAAGGTTGACTACAAGGTTTTTATCAAGAGATTTTATGTATGGGAAAACAACCGGTTTCGGATTTATGTCAAGGAATGGCAGAAAACCGTCATCTTTGTATAAATTGTTGCTTGCTCTAAGTGCATAATAACTGTCCGGATATTTTGCAAGAACCTGTTTAAAATAGTTATTAGCACTCTCGTAATGTTTGAGCTTGAAGGATATTTTTCCCATATAATAGGTAACGGCAGGACTTGATTTAACATTTATAAATTTTCTGACATGCAGATAACCAAGTCTTTGAGCATCATAATATCTTTTTTGCAGATATTTATTTATAAATACATTATAGAGTGCATCAGCAGAAAACTGACCGTCGGGATATTTTTCGTAAAGAGTTCTGTAGCATGCTTCTTTTGCATCAGAAGCGACAACCTCATTACAATTCAGGTATGCTACATAATCCGCTCCGGTATATTTTAATCCCAAGCCGCTGAGTTTATTAATTCCGTTTTTTCTTGGCGAGAAGGTTGCAACATAATTATCAATAACGTCATATACATCTTGCGGATCCGTCGCTGCTGCAAATTCTTTCAGTCCTTTTTCCGCAAATTCATTTGCCTTATCTTTATTCCCGAGTTTATATTCATTTTTTGCAAAATCAGCCCAGCTTTCGGATAGTTGTGTCAGGTTAAAGTGTTCCTTTGCTTTTGCGTATTCCCCGTTTGCATAGTAAGATTTTGCTATAAGCAGGTTGTCATAACCTGAAAGTTTTAACTTAAGATTTTTTATTTCATCAATAGCATCAAGCGAATATCTGCCGTCAGGAGCTTTTTCTATATATGTTTTAAAATAGATAAAAGACTTATTTTTTGCTTTAAGTCTGTGTTTCCCGGACTCCGGAATACTTGTGTTATTTATTTTCCCCAAATAATAATTTGAAGCAATCGCATAATCACTTGACGGATATTTCTTTATTATTTTTTTGAATTGCCTTTTTGCCCCTTTATCGTTGAGTTCATACATCAGATAAGCCATATTGTATTCACTTATTGGAACAATTGATGTTTTTGAATGGGAATGAACAATTCTTTTGTATTTTTTTATTGCAACCTGTTTTTTATCCAAATTTGTAGCACATCTTGCCTGTCTGAACAATGCTGCCTGTTTAAGGTTTGAATTGTACGGAACTTTTGCAAAAGTGGAGTATGCAAGTTCAAAGTCACCGGATTTATATGCTTTAAGTGCTTCGGAATACTTTTCTACACCACGTTCTCCGGCAGAAGTATTTGAATATACAAAGAAACCGATTGTTATTATTGACAATCCTATAACCCAATATAAATCAAATCTGTGCCGTCTTCTCATTCAACTTAATCCCAATTCTAAAATAAACTCTCTCAGTACCTTATATGCGAAGGCAGTGCTAATAATAATATTTTAATATAACAATATGCAAAATCAAAATTCCGTAATAAAAAATTACATTTTATCTTCCGAAAAAATAATTCTGAAGGATAAACCTGTTCTAAAAAAACGAAAAACCGCATCTTTGCTTTATACTGCAATAATTTTATGTTATGTCAGAAGCCTGTCAGAAGAAACGTAACAATGTAATTTGTTTTGTAAACATTTGTTAACGATACTTGATTCCATGGCAAATTCTAATTAAGAAAATACTTTATATAAGTATATAGGAAACCGGATTAACAATGAACTTTATCAACAACCTTACAGCTTTATTCCCGCGCGTTGGTGCGGCGGTGCAATCCAGACCTGTGTTCAGAGGAACACCGGCAGCAGCTGCATTTGAGTCTGATGTTAAATATGTTGGTGACAGTTATACCTCAAACCCTGTATATGACATGCTTGGCAGCAGAGAAGATATGCTCAAAGCGGCTCAATCGAGTGAAGTAATAAGAAATCGCTGTAAAGAATACGGTATTCCTTTTGAAATGAATTTTGACGTATTAGAGGATATGTAATGAAAAAAAATGGGCACTTGAGTGCAACCAGAATTATAGCAGCAAAAATTTATTCAATGCTGCCAAAAGCTTTAAAAAGTGAAGTAAACCTTGTTGATTTGCAACAGGCTGCAATGTTGCATGATATTGGGAAAGTGTTTATACCAAAAGAAATTTTATATAAGCAGGGTGCTTTAACCCAAAGAGAAAAAGAAATTATGAACCTTCATGCAGAGTTCAGCTATGAACTTTTAAAACAAAGAGGTATAAAAGAAAGTGTTTTAAGATTAATTAAATACCATCATCAAAGACCTGACAAAACAGGTTATCCTTGTGCGGATGAGGATTTTGAATATACACTGTCTTCTCAGATATTGAGTGCTGCAGACAAGTATTCCGCTCTTACCGAACAGAGAGCATACCATACTGCCTGTACAAAGTCAGAAGCACTGGCTATTATATATGAGGATGTTGATGCCGGTGTAATATCTCAGGAAGTATATGATGCACTGAAAAAAGCCGCATAAAAAATTTATTATAAAAAAAACCCCTTTTTGTTTTGAAAGGGGATGTTTTTTAAAAATTTCAAATGGTAAGATTTTTATACTATCTGTTAATACTCTCTTATATTCTTTATTTTGTTCCGTATTTAAAGTCTTCCTGGATATTGCTTGAAAGCATTGATCTGACTGATTCTATAAGTGCTTTTGTTTCTTCAAGTTCCGTACTGCTTACGGTAATTTGTGAATCAAGTTCAGCTTCCCAGGCATTTAATTCTTCTAATTCCTGCTGATATGCTGCCTGAATCTTTTTCATTTCTTCTTCGAAATCAGGAATTTCTGTATAATCTCTGTATAATGTTTTGTACTCTTCATTTTCATCAAAAAGAGTTCTGAAGTATTCTCTTACTTCTTCTTCATCCTGAGCTCTGAGTGTTGTCTGATCGCCCTGATTCTGTATAGCTAAGAGCTTCAATGTCTCTATTCTGCCAATCTCAGTGTTTATGGCATTCTTTCTTAGCGTATAGCATAATAATGTTTCGTGTAAATTTGCGATAGACATTTTAAATCACCATCTGTTTTTTAAATCTTACATATATATAAAGTATGTAAAAGATATGTGATTTCACGTTTCGTCTATTTTGTTACAAAACTTTACAAAACTAATACTAGCCTTCAAGTATTTTTCTTACAAGCTCATTAACGGTTTTCGGATTAGCTCTGCCTTTTGTTTCTTTCATAACCTGACCGACAAAGAAACCAAGAAGGTTAGTTTTACCGTTTCTGTAGGATTCGATTTCTGCAGGATGAGAGTTAACGACCTTTTCAACAATTTCTTTGATTGCACCTTCGTCTGAAATTTGGCTCAGACCTTTCTTTTCAACAATAGCAGATGCTTTTTCTCCGTTAACTATCATTTCTTCAACAAGGATTTGTTTACCAATGTTATTTGATATTGTTCCTTTTTCGATTAAAGTGATTAATTCCGCTAAGTTCTCCGGGGTTAATTTTGTTTCATTAATCTCAACTTTGTTTTCTTTTAAGTAAGCTGCAATTTCGCCCATCATGAAGTTAACTGCAGTCTTAGGGTTAGCACCCAGTTCAAGAGTTTTGTCAAAGAACAGTGCAAGAGGCATTTGTTCAACAATTACACTTGCGTCATATTCGCTCAAACCCAAACCCATGTATCGTTGTCTTTTTTGTTCAGGCAGCTCCGGCATGGTTTTTCTGATATCTTCAACCCATTCTCTTGAAATTTCCAACGGCATCAAATCCGGTTCAGGGAAATATCTGTAATCGTGGGCATCTTCTTTACCTCTCATGGAACGTGTTTCTTTGATGTTATCGTCCCACAGACGGGTTTCCTGAACAACTTCGCCGCCTTCTTCAACGATTTCGATTTGTCTGTCAATTTCGTATTCAATAGCTCTCTGAAGTGCAGAGAAGCTGTTTACGTTTTTAATTTCGGCTCTTGTGCCGAATTTTGTTGAGCCTTTAGGCATAATAGAAATATTGGCATCACATCTCATTGAACCTTCTTCAAGGTTTCCGTCACAAACACCAAGGTAACGAACTATGTTACGAAGTTCTTCCATATAGTTTCTTGCTTCTTCACTGGAACGCATATCAGGTTCGGAAACAATTTCCAAAAGCGGAGTTCCTGCTCTGTTTAAGTCAACAAGTGAATAAGTCGCACCATTGATACCTGCTGCACCGACGTGTACGAGTTTACCTGCATCTTCTTCGAGGTGCGCACGTGTTATACCAATCTTTTTACCTTTAACATTTAACCAGCCGTTTACACAAATCGGTTCATCATATTGTGAAATCTGATAACCTTTCGGCAGGTCAGGATAAAAATATTGTTTTCTGTCAAATTTGCATCTTTTAGGAATCTCGCAGTTAAGTGCAAGTCCTAACAAAATACCCATATTAACGCATTCTTTATTCAAAACAGGCAAAACACCCGGCATACCTAAAGTAATTGCGCTGGTGTGAGAGTTCTGCTCACTTCCGAATTCTGTTGAATCCGGTGCAAAAATTTTTGATTTTGTTTTTAACTGAGCATGAACTTCTAGTCCGATAACGACTTCATATTTATCTCTTAAATCTGTCATAATTATATCCTCACTTCTTATTTTATAATAACACAAACATAATTATGAGAATTTAAAAAGGTTCAAATATAAACAAATGTATAAAATTTTAGCAGCCCCTTTTTGTTGAAGTTCTTTCTAATAATTCTTTGTTCCATTCTTTTTCAGCTTTTTTTATTGCTTTTTTTATATTGTCAATAACTGTTGTTACATCACGGAAAACATTTTCAAGCAAAAATTCGCCACCGCCGTATGCTTCCGTCAAATCACCATAAATTTTATGTGAAAAGTGCATTTTTGAAATTTCATTGTTGATTACTACATCAGTTTCATAACGCTTTTCCAGGTAATTGATAAAATTTATATTTTCAATTCTTGAAGCGAATTCGCCAAGTTTTGTAACGTTTTCCGTACTGACAATGCCATTCACTTTTAAACCTTTAAATGTCATTGGATTGTAATTTGTATTAATGTTGTTCATATTTGTTCCTTTCTTTATAGGTATCAAAACACCTAAAAATTTTTTTTGCTAAAAAATAACGGGATGCAATATTTATTGCATCCCGTTACATAATATTTTTGAATATTTACAGTTTGATAAGTTCTCTTACTTCTTTTCTTTTAACTTTTCTTGTAGTAGTTTTCGGAAGTTCGTCTTTTGTGATTACGATATTTGTCGGACGTTTGTACTGAGCCAATCTGTCAGAGAGTGATTTAACTTCAACTCTAATCATGCGTTCAATATCTTCTTCCGAATAGCTGCTGTAAAGTTCTGATTTCGGAACAATAACAGCCGTAACTTCTTCGGTACCGTCTTTTGCACCAAATGTTCTTGAAGTGCCGAGAACACAAACTTCAGCAACATAATTGCTCTTTTCTAATACTGCTTCTACTTCTTCAGGGAATACCTTTTTACCGCCGTTCAAAACAATCATGTTTTTGATTCTGCCTGTAATATACAAGTGGTTTGTACTATCCAGTCTTGCAATATCGCCTGTATGCAGCCATCCTTCTTCATCAATAACTTCTGCAGTCATTTCCGGTTGATTGTGATATCCCTTCATAACGGACGGACCTCTGAGTAAAAGTTCTCCGGTGTTTTTATCAATTTTTGCTTCATAGTTTTTAAGCGGAACACCTACGCATGCCATGTCATAACGTTTATCAGTGTTTACGCAAACAACAGGGCTTGTTTCGGAAAGTCCGTAACCCTGATAAACCTTTATACCTATTCTTTCAAAGAATTCACCTACATCTAAGTCAAGCGGAGCTCCGCCGGCAATACATCCAAAGAATTTTCCGCCAAAACTATCGTGAATTTTCTTGAATAATAATCTTTTAATACCATAAGAAGGAATAAATTTTGCTAAATGATACATTGCACCGAATATCCATTGTGCAATTTTTGGTGCATTTTTGAGTTCTTTTTCGATACCTGCTTTAAGAAGTTTTAAGAATGCAGGAACAACAATCATAAACTCAACACCTTTTTCCTTCATAATATCGGTAATATCTTTCGGTTTAAGACTTGTTGTATAGTAAACAGTATGTCCAAAGTTCAAAAACATTGAGAAACCTACTGTCATTTCAAACAGGTGGTTCATCGGAAGGATTGAAAGCATTGTAATCTTTCTTCCGTCCGGTAAAATCTCATGAAGCGGATCCTGTAAACACTCTAATTGTGCATTTACATTCTTGAATGAAATCTCAACACCCTTCGGAGCGCCTGTTGTACCTGATGTATAAATGATTAATGCAGTAGATTTAGAGCTTCTTTGTCTCCATTTTGCATTGTATTCTTCAGGAAGTGCATAAATACTTGTAACTTCCGAGTTATAAAATACTTCATCTGTCAAAAGAATATGTTTGATAGAAGGAATATCCTTTTGCAATTTTAATGCCATATCCAAATAATGTTGTGAGACAAACATTACGGTCGGTAAACAGTCTGATAAAATATTTGTAAGTTCATACTGTGATAACTTTATATCCAGAGGAATTGTTACACAACCAGCAAGAGTTGATGCAAATACACATGCTCCGTATTCTGGTTTTGATTCCGAAAGAATAGCAACACCTTCGCCTTTTTTGATATCAAGTGTTTCTATCAGGTATTTTGCTATTTTTCTTGAGAATAAACCCAATCCTTTGTACGTAAGCTCTTTCCAGCCGTAACGACTTCTGATACCGAGAGCTATACGGTTTTCATAATCTGCTGTTTTGTTTTCAATGTGAGATAAAATTCCGCTATTTCTAAGTTCCTTCTTTTCCCCACGCATAAGTTTGACTCCTTAATTCCAAAATGCTAACACACTAAAATACATTAATATTCTACTATAAAAACCTTAAAATGCAAATACGGAATATATAAATTTATAAAAAATCAAGTTATAGCATAAAAAAGAAGTGACTTGTCTGTCAGGAAATGCACTTGTATTGTGCATTTTTGGCTCTTTGTTGCAAGTCACTCTTTTTAAAGTTGTTTTGTTAATTATTAATAACTACCCTTCATGGCTCCTGCAAAACCGAGCAGGAAACCAAAAGTAATTCCGAGCAGGAATAAAACAGCAAAAACTATAATACCGGCAATAGCCCATTTTTTCTGATTTTCATGAAATGCTTCTACACTCGGAAACTGTTTGTTTTGCCATGCCAGCTCATTACCTTTAATACCAAGCCAGATACAAAACGCAAAACCGGCAAGTCCGCCAATAAAAGGTATAAAGCTTAATGCAAGAGCAATTAATGCTATGTAGGTTTTGTTTCCCAAGCCCCAAATCCAACTGAGCAGAAAAGCTCCCCAGTTAAATTTACCTGATACTTCGGGTGGAACAACGTTATTAAAACCTGCTCCGGGATTTCCCAAAGGTGTGCCGTTTTGATTTCCAAAAGTCATAATACTTCCTTTCTTTTTTTGTAACCAGCATATTATATAATATTTATCAAGGTATTAACTCATATATTTAGTTTATTTAAACGGAACAACTTCCTTTAAATGTAATTAAATTTGTTTACCGTGAAAAAATTTTATTTTATAATTTTCTATTATGAAGAGAATCGCTTTGAAAACAATTTTGAAAATTACAAGCATAACTGTTTTTACACTTTTACTGTTTGCGTTTGCTTCATATAAGTGGTGCATTCCTGCTTTGGTTTCAAATCCTGTAATAATAAATTTTGCCCAAAAAGAAGCGAGCAAAATTCTTAATGCGGATGTTACAATTCAGAATCCAAAACTAAAAACAGGCGGTACAATTTCCTTTACGGTTGATAAATTTGCAATAGATAAAAATAACAGGAATTATTTGACACTTGCTGATATTGATATTCTTTTATCATTAAGAGATTTATACAAAAGACGTATTATAGTAAGAAAAGTTTTGGCAAAAGATGTTTTTGCAGATGTTTACAATTTGTCCGGTCTGTTTCCTCAAAAAGAGCAAAAAAAAGAATCAGAATCATCTTTTATAACATTTGACATGTATAATATTTTGCTGGGTGTTAAAAATTGCAGAATATTATATGACAACCCTGATTTTAAAGTTGATTTTACAGCAAAGCATGCAGTCTTTGACAGAACACAGGCAAGAAAATTTTTGCACTTTGATTTTGATTTAATGCTTGAAAAAGACGGGCATCAGATATCAGTTTCAGCAAACGACCAAAACAGAATTTTTATGGATGATGGTATTGCATATATAAAAGATTTTCCTATTTCCATAGAAGATTCAAATATTGTTATAAATGCTTTTTTGACGAGAAAAAAAGAATATGAACTCAGAATCTCAGCCAAAAATTTTAATGCAGATGACATTGCGGATATAGTAAGTTCAAATCTTATTGTGGCAAACGGCAGACAAATGCTTGAGCCGGTAAAAAATATAAAGGGAAGTGTTAACTTTGATGTAAAATTCGTTAAAAATGTACTAAACGGAACTGTCAGCATAAACGATGTTTATTTAGAGGTTAAACCTCTCCTTAATATGCCTGTCAGAATTACAAAGGGTAATGTTCTGATAGGGGATAAAGATATAAAATTAGATGATTTTGAAGGATATTATAACAACAAGAAAACCAACACCCTCTCAATGAAAGGTGATGTTAAAGATTATCAGCATACTTGCGATACTGTTCTTTTTTCGGATATTTTTGTAACGAATGACTTTTTTAAGAATTATCTTTCAAAAATGCTTGGTTCTCCGATTCAGCTTGTCGGAGATTCAATGTCAAAACTGTTAATTAAATCAAAGAACGGTTCTTTGGATATTTTGTGGTTCTTTTTGCTAAAGGAAAACCACGGTTTCAAGTTCGGGGAACAGTCAATGGTACTCAAGGATTACAAAACGTTTTTTAAGGTTGATCTGAGTATTATAAAGAACATTCTTAAAATTAATACAATAAATTATCATATAACCAAAGAACTTAAGCGCGGAATGACACCGCTTGTACAGATTGACGGTAATATTGACATGGCTGATAATATGAAAATTCTTGATTTGAATATAAACATGCCCCGAGAACTTCCAAGTGAATTTTTAAACTTTTTGGCATGCCAAAAAATATTCAAAAAAGGTTATGTATCCGGAAAAATGCACATGGATAACCATGGAGATTATGCAAAACTTGATGGAAATTTTAAATTTGACAAAGTTCTTGTTCCCGCACAGAGAATGTATATAAAATCAGCGGAACTTTTCGCAAAGGATGACAAAATAATACTAAAATCCAACGGCAGATATAAAAGGACAAGCTATTCTTTAAACGGACATGCCGATAATAAGCTGCTTTTGCCGATTATGGTAAGGGATGTTAATCTGACACTGGATGATGTTGACGTGGAGAGATTTCTTGTTCAGCAGCAGCAAACTGCCCGAGAGGAAGTGCAGGACGCAAAAAGTGCATTGGTTTCTAAAGGTACTGAAAATGAAGAAGATGAACCGTTAAAATTTACAAAAGGTCTTGTAGTGGTTGAAAAATGCGGACTGAATCTGATTAAAGGCAAATATAAAGAAATAAATTTCGGAAACTTGCATGCGGATATGACACTTGATAAAGACGGTGTACTTAATTTGAAATCGAACAGATTTGATATAGCGGAGGGTTTTTCAACACTCAGAACCAGAGCTGATTTGGTAAATAATAAATATTATTTGAAGCTGGGAATAAAAGATGTTGATTCCGATAAAATAGCTTCGGCAATGCTCGGATTGCCCCGTCAGATAAGCGGTAAAGCAAAAGGTTTAATAGAAATTAATACTGACGAAACATTCAGACTTAACGGTAATATCAAATTTAAGATAAATAACGGTACAATAGAGCAGGTAGGATATGTAGAATATATTTTGAATGTTGCATCATTGTTCAGAAACCCGCTGGCAATGATATCACCGACAACAATCTTTGATATGGTTAATATCCCTGAGGGCAGATTTAATGAAATACAGGGTGAAATGCAGCTGGAAGACAATGTTATTAAACGTATGAAAATTGAGTCAAGTGCTGATGAACTGGCAACATTTATAATTGGCAGATATGACTTATCCACAAACGATGCATCTCTCAGAATATATACAAAATTTTCGGGGAAATCAAAGGGTTTTGCAGGATTTTTGAGGAATTTTTCGCTGAATACTCTGGCAACAAAAATTTCTATCAGCGCCAGAAATGACAGTAATTATTATGCGAACGAACTTTCTATGATTCCAAAGCTCAAAAACGGCGAAGATAAAGCTCAGGTATTTATAACCAAAGTTGATGGTGATGTAATAAATTACAATTTCTTATCATCACTTAAAAGAATTAAATAAGAAAAATTTATAATATTTCTGTTTCTTTTATGTATCTTGGTCTTGCTTTTACTTCATTAAAAATTTGTCCCAGATACTCGCCGATTATTCCGAGGCAGAATATTTGCAGTCCGCCGAAGAATGCCATAAGAATTACGAGTGTTGCCCAGCCGCCGGGTGTGGTATGGAATATATATTTTTCCGCAAGAACTTCAAGGGCAAGCAAAACACTTCCCAGCATTGTTATTACACCGCATGCGGCAATGATTCTTAACGGAACAATACTGAAAGCGGTGATACCGTTAAGTGCCAGGCTTGTCAGCGAGAAGAAATTGAACTTTGAGCATCCTAAAGCTCTTGGTTTTACATCAAAATGCACATAAGATGTCTTCAGCCCTATTTCGTGGAAAAATCCTCTAAGGAACAAGCCTTCTTCATTGTATTGGGCTAAGATATCAAGTCCGCGTTTGCTAACAAGTCTGAAGTCAGAATGATTTGGCGGAATTTTAACTCCCAATATATTCATTAGTTTATAGAAACAAAGAGCTGTATATTTTTTAAAGAAAGAATCAGTTTTCCGGTCATTTCTGATACCGGAAACGATATCTGCACCTTTATGGAATTCATCGATAAAAGTTTCAATAGCATTTTCGTCCTGCTGCAAGTCGGCATCTATTGATACGATACAGTCGCATCCTATATTTCTTGCTCCGAGCAGTCCTGCAATAAGTGCTTTTTGATTTCCGTAGTTTCTGATAAATTTTGTACCTTTAATTTTTTCTCCGTATGCGGAATGCAGATTTTCAATAATTTCCCACGTAGAATCTTTTGAACCGTCATCTACAAGATAAATATAACTGTCAGCAGATATTTTTCCTTTATCTATAATTCCGTTCAATACATTCAAAAGTGTTTCTGTTGTTTGTTTAAGTATTAATTCCTCGTTAAAACACGGAATTACTATTGCAAGTCTTGATTTGTTTTCGCTCATTGTATTCCTCGTAAAAATATAATACAATAAAAATTATAATATTAGAAGTGTGGCTGATATTTAATTAATAATTGGGAGAATTTTATGGCGGATAAAAAATTTATACTCAACGCAGACGATTTCGGAATGAGTTCTGCTTATAATACGGCAGTGCTTGAAGGGTACGGAAAAGGTCTTTTAAAAAGCACCAGTCTTACTCCAAACGGTGAAGCTTTTGAACAAGCCGTTGATAAAATTATCCCCAAATGTCCCGATTTGGGAATAGGTGTACATCTTAATATTATTGAGGGTAAATCTCTGTGCAAAGAGCTTGAGGAGCTGACTGATGTTAACGGGATTTTTAAAAATTCTTATTTGAAACTTATACTCAAATCGTATAGTCTTAATAATACAAAATTTATGAATGAACTTGAAAGAGAGTTCAGAGCTCAGATAGAAAAAGTAAAAGATGCCGGAATAAAAATCACGCATATAGATTCTCATGTTCATACTCATGCAATTCCTCCGATATTTGAACTGGTTTGCAGATTGGCAAAGGAATACGGGATAAATGAGGTCCGGACTCAAAGAGAAAAATTGTATTTTGTTCCTGATATAGCCGTACATTTTCAGAAAAAATATTTTGTAAATCTGATAAAAATTGCACTTTTGGCAGTTTTTTCACATATAAATCGTCCTGTGGTAAAAAGGTTTGGTCTTAATACGAACGACTATCTTCTCGGTGTGGGATATACTTCCATGATGGATAATTTGACAATTTTTTCCGGCTTAAAGATTCTTGAAAATAAATCCGGTATTGTTGCTGAAGCACTTATTCATCCTTGCCGCTACGAAGACGGAACAATAGATAACCATTTTACCGAGTACAGAATCACCCAAAATGAAAAACTGAAAGAAAATATTGAGAGCCTCGGATATGAGGTTGTAAATTATTCGGAATAGATTTACCCGAAATATTAAGTTTTGCAAAATAATGTTAAAAGTTTTTATAATGTTGTAACAGTTGTAATATCTATACATATAAGTTTACACTTTATTGACAATTAATATCATATTTGATAAAATAAAAACAGAAGAATGTAATATACTTGGTTTGTACAAGAAGAGAAAGGAATTTTATGATGAAAAAGAATGGTTTTACTCTTGCTGAAGTTTTGATTACTTTGGCTATCATTGGTGTAGTTGCTACATTAACACTTCCTGCATTAATGACTAACACTAATGAACAACAATCAATCGCAGGACTTAAAAAAGGTATTAACACATTGACTGAAGCAGCTCAAATGAACTCAGCATTAGAAGGATTTGATTATTCAGGTCTTGTTACTAATGAAAAAAAGACTACTGACGAAGTAGGTAATGCACAACAATCTTTGTATGGTTTGATTACAACAAGAGCTTCTGTTGATGTAGGTAAAAGTGGTACAGGCAAAGGCTGGAGACAAAATGGTTCTACTAATACAACCAACTTTGTAATCTACTTCAGAGACGGTGCTTGTATTTCTTTCAACCCGAATGCTATGAGTACAGTTATTACAGGTAGCCACGGTAGTACTGCAAAAGACGGTATTAAAATCGTATATGACGTAAACGGTAACAAATCACCAAACATTTTATCAAACTGTGCTAAAAAACCTGCTGGTCAAGGAGCTGATATAGCACAAGGAAGCGCTAAACTTGAAGATATTTGTATAAAAGAAAACCGTGTAATCAAAGACCAATTTGGTGTAGTTCTTACAGGTGGATATGCTCTTCCGAACGGACCTGCAGCAAGATGGGCTGTTGCTCAATAACAGCAAAACAATCGGATTTATTATTTAATCCGTTCAGGACAGGTTACTTAACAACCTAAAAAGAAGGTAAAGATTAGAGTAAACCATATATAAAGTATCGAGAGTGTCAAAGCTCTCGATACTTTTTTGCTTAATTTATGCTAGAATATAATTATGTTTAAAAATATTCCTATTTTATTTGAATGTTCGAGAGTTTTTTCGCTGCCAATGACAATTTTTTCATGGCTGGTTGTATTTGTTGCAGCTATTTTTGATTCCGGTAATATTTTATACGGGATAATTGCTCTTTTTGCAATTTGCCTTGTGCATATGGGTGCAAATATTTTAGATGATTATTTTGATTATAAGTCACTTATAAAACAGGTTAATTTTGATAAAAAAGAGTATCTGGAATCAACTCAGAAAACGAAGTGCCGATATTTGGTATCGGGTGTTGTAAGTGAAAAAGAATTTCTAATAACCGCATTTCTATACTTCGGATTAGCAGGTTTGGCAGGCTTATTTTTCTTTATAAAATGCGGAAAGCCTGTATTGTATTACACTGCAGCAGCCGGCATGATTGTTCTTTTGTATTCGTTTATGTCCAAAATTAAACTATCTGAGGTTGCAGTAGCTCTTGCATACGGACCGATATTGTATGGCGGTGTTTATTATGTTATGACAAAAACAATATCCTGGGAGATTTTTGTGCTTGCGATTCCCACGATGCTTATGACTGTCGTACTTTTATACATTCATACGGTTATGGATTATGATTTTGATTTGAAGGAAGGTCATTTGACGGTAGCAAACTCTTTTAATTCTCAGCTTGAATCACTCGTTGTATTAAAGTTTTTGTTAATAGCTGCATATCTTGCTCCGATTCTTTTGTGTATTTTTGATATTTCAGACTGGCAGGTTTTGCTTACGTTTTTAACAATTCCGCTTGCTGTAGATTTATATAAATCGATGGCAGATTATTCTGCTGATACGGATTCTGTTCCCGAAAAAAAATGGTTTCATTTTCCGATGGAAAATATGAAACATATAGAAGAAATTCATGCAGAAAGTTTTATGATAAGAATGTACCAGTCAAGAAACCTGATGATGTACTTTTCGTTACTGCTTACTTTGGGATTATGTCTTTCAATTTTTTAAATTCCGTAACTTAAATTAACAAATTGTTGTTTAAGCAGCTCTTTTTGTATAGAATTTATACATAGAGAGAGTTAGAAAACTATCACAATTACAGGAGTAAAAATGGGAGAAACATTCGGAAGAAACCCGTTTATGGATTACAGAAACAGTGTACCGTTTATGGATTTGTCAGGCTTTGTAGTAAAACAGCCGCACGCAGTTGATGAATGTCCGGTACAGTCATTAAAAATGCAGTTATTTAAAAAAAAGTGTTCAGGAATGATTAATTTGCGTCGTCTGAAATACCGTGCTATGTGCGAGGTATATAGAAATGGCAGAAAATAATTTTACGGAAATTGCCATAAAGGCTAAATGTGCATCCAAAAAAATTGCATCAATTTCCGGTGAATTAAAAAATCTTGCATTGATAAATATTGCTGACAATATAGAAAATAATTCCCAAAAGATTTTTGATGCTAACCGCATTGATTTGGAACAGGCTCAGATTTTGGTTCAGAAAGGTGAGCTTACAAAATCAACTTTTAATCGTTTAAAACTTGATGAAAATAAAATGCGTGATATGGTTCAGGGCATAAGAGATATTATCGCCCTCGATAACCCTATCGGAAAAGTTCTTTTAAAACGGGAATTGGATGAAGGGTTGGTGTTAACCAAAGTTTCTTGTCCAATCGGTGTATTGGGTATAATATTTGAAGCCCGTCCGGACGTAATAGCTCAGATATCAGCTCTTGCAATAAAATCAGCAAATGCAGTAATCCTTAAAGGCGGTAAAGAATCTTTGAATACAAATAAAGCAATTATGTCCGTCATACAGGATGGTTTGAATAAAACACCCGGATTTCCGGAAAATGTGTTAACTCAAGTTTTTACAAGAGATGATGTTGCTGAAATGCTTAAACAGGATAAATATATAGATCTTATTATTCCGAGAGGCGGAAATAATCTGGTTAAATTCATAAAAGAGAATACAAAAATCCCTGTTTTAGGGCATGCAGACGGCATTTGCCATATATATATAGATGAAAGTGCTGATTTTGAAAAAGCCAAAAAAGTTGTAACAGATGCAAAAACCCAATACCCAAGTGCATGTAATTCAGTTGAGACACTGCTTGTACACAAGAATTGGGGCAGAAAAAAAGAACTGACGGATGCTTTGGAACAGAACGGAATTAAAATTATATATAATCCGGAAAGCTGGCACAAAGAATATTCGGACAAAATTCTTTCATACAAAGAGGTTGATTCTCTTGAGGATGCAATTAGCCATATAAATGAATATTCTTCAGGGCATACGGAATCAATTATTACGGAAAATGAGCATAATGCAAAAATATTTATGGATTCGGTAGATTCTTCGGGTGTATATCATAATGTTTCAACCCGTTTTGCAGACGGTTTCAGATACGGTTTTGGTGCGGAGGTCGGAATTTCTACAAATAAGACGCACGCAAGAGGACCGGTAGGGCTTGAAGGATTAACAATATACAAATACAATATAGAAGGTAACGGACATATTGTTAAGGATTATGCCGAAGGGAAAAAACAATTTCATCACAGGGATTTGTAATTTTATAATGAGGGTGTTTAGGGCGAGGAGTTAAGTATGAAAATCGGTGTTGTCGGTTTGGGGTTAATAGGCGGTTCAATTTTTAAGAATCTTCTTGAAGGCAAAAAGTATGAACTTGTAGGAATATCAAGAAGTGTAAATGAGTACAACGTATCAAACAATTATGAAAATCTGAAGGGGTGTAATCTTGTTTTTGTCTGCACTCCGATGAATGCTACACTTGAAGTTCTTGACAGACTCAACGGAATTTTGGATGAAAATACTGTAGTTACTGATGTATGCAGTTTAAAGGAATTTGTTTCCAAAAAGACATATAATTTTAAATTTATTCCGTCTCATCCAATGGCAGGAACGGAGCATCAGGGCTGGGCTTATGCATTTCCGGATTTATTTCAGGGAGCGGTTTGGGCTGTTACATTGAAAGAGGATACAAATCATGCGGATTATGAACTCCTTAAGACAGTAATAGAAGAACTGGGTGCAACTCCGGTAATAACAACACCTCAGGAACATGACAAAGCCGTTGCGCTGATATCTCATGCTCCAATGCTTATTGCACAAGCTTTGTGTAAGAATATAGAAAATAATGAGCTTGCTCAAAAACTAGCTGCATCAGGCTTTAGAGATACAACAAGACTGGCGATGTCCAATGTTGAAATGGCTAATGATATGGTTATTATGAACAAGGATAATATTCGGGATGTTGTTACCCTTCTGAATTCAAATATAGATAAATTATTTGACGGGAATTATAAAGAGCAGGCTTCAGAGATTAAAGAGTTCAGAGAAAATTTGTATAAAAATAAGCAAGATTAATCTTATTTTACGGACTGTTATAAAATTTAATCTCATTAAGTTTTTGATATGTGGCAGAAAGGCAAATGTATAACAAATCTTCTTCCGTTTGCGGCTTTTTGAATCCAAAACGGAAACCGGTATTATACAATATTCCGTCTTCTTCTATAATTTCCGAATTAAAAAATCCGACAAAATTTGCTTTTTCATTATTAAGCAATGTTTCCAGTTTTTTTGAATAATCATGCAAGTTGTTATTGTCAATTCCGTCTTCGGGAAAAGTTAAAAGGTGTTTTCCGTCATATAGCGATACAATTGTTCTTTTTGTTCCGTTAAGATACTTTTCCAAAAATACTGTTTTTGATATTTCAGGTCTTGTATTTGCAATGTTTTGTCTTATATCAATAATGTCCTGTATAGAATTTGCTTTTTTCAAAATACCATTTCCTTTAACCAAAACAGGAAATTCGACTGGCAAATTAATAATTGGCGGAACATTAATATCATATTCCATCAGCATTTTTCTTGCATAATCATGTGACAATCCCAAATCAGTCCAGTCCGGTGTTATTGCAAAACAATTTATCATAAATCGTTTCATAACATTGGTAATACCTTCTAAAACCCACCTTTCATCATTAACAAGAACAATATCAACTTGCAGAGCTTTGCATATTTGAGCAAGTTCTCTGAAGGTGTTAAATTTAACGGCAATGCAACCATCTATTTCTTCGTCTGAAGTAATATACAGCTTATTCAGATATTTTGAATTTTGTATTTCATTAATAAGAACAGTATTTTGGGTACCGACAATCATTACGTTTAATGAGTGCATGCCTGACACCCTCCGCAATTTCCGCTGCAGCCTCCGGTATTATTTAATGAAGAAGGTTCAAAAACCTCCCCATTCAGTAATTTTTCAATTACGACAGGATAAATTGTCTGCTCCAGATATGTTAGTTCCTGTTTTATTTCATCGTAGTGTAAATTATTTTTTATAAATACGGGGTATTGTGCTATGATTTTTTTTGATTTTTTAAAATAAATTGTAATACCTGATACTTTAACTCCCGCAAGGACAGCATCTTTTACGGGTTCTTCAGAATCAAAAGCAGGCAAAAGTGAATGGTGGCAGGCAACAGCTTCTCCGTCATAATTCCCTTTGTAATTTGATAAAATAACCAAATCATATTGCTCCATATTGTTCGGAGTTGTCATACAATCTGTCAAACAATCGGAGAGCCGGTATTTTATCGCATCAATTGTTGAATTATAATCAGAGTACAAAATTGCCGCTTTTTTCATAACAAAATTATACCACAGCGAAATATAATATATAAAACATCAGTCAGGCTATCCCCTGAGAAAGTTTGTAATTATGCGTTTTGTTTTGCACCAGATACAGGAATCTTTTGGTATAATATCCCTGATTTCTGATATTTTGTAAGGTTCAGGCTGCGGAGTTCTCTGATAATTAACCGCAGGTTTGCCCAGCAGCATTGCATAAATCGGAGAGTATCCTTTTGGTATTTCAAGGATTTCGCATAACTCCGGAAATATTTTTATACAAAGTTCTGCATATCCGCACCAACATGTACCTAAACCCAGACTTTGAGCATATAATTCAATATAGCTTAATGCAATTATAGGATCCTGCGAAGCACAGGGTGCAGATAATGGTGATGATACGACAATCATGTGCGGTGCATCTCTGAAAACAATATCTTCTCCTTTTTCAAAACATTCACGGTAAACTTCAAAGTGTTTAACAACAGGAGAGAGAATTTTATTATTTAAAAGTTTTAAAAAGTTTTTGTTAACTTTTTCTTTTAAAGCTCTCATTACGGCTTTCTTTTCTACTATAGAAAAATGTAGTTTGTGAGAGTTACATCCTGTAGGTATGTATGGAAACATTGCTTTGAGTTTCTCAAAAAGTTCTTCGGATATTTCCTCATCTTTATATTGCCTTATGCTTCTTCTGGATTTGATTAAGGACAGAATAGTTTTTGTTGAGCAGTCTTCCGAATCTTCAGGAATTTTGCCGTTAAATGATAAAGCTCCTTTTGGACAAATTGCAAGACAGTGCTGGCAGCCCAGACAGTTTCCCGGTCGTTTCATATAAGGATAATTTTCGTCATCAAATTCAATACATCTTGCAACGCAATCTGACACGCATAATCCGCATTGTATACACTTTTCTTTATCAATAGTAATGTTATTCATACAAACTTTCCTTATTTTATTTTCCCGTTATTAAAATAATATCGTTAAATACAACAAATATCATCAATATTATCAGAAGAGAGAAGAAAACGGTTGAAATTAATTCAATAATTTTTTCATCAACAGGTTTGCCGATAATTTTTTCTATTGTAAGGAACATTAAATGTCCTCCGTCAAGAGCCGGAATAGGCAGAATATTAAGAATTGCAAGGTTCATTGAAATGAGTGCCGCAAGCAGAAGTCCGGAACTTTTGCCTCCTTTGTCAATCATATCTCCGCCGATTTTTGTAATTGCAACAACACCATGCATATCTTTAAGCGGTATATTTCCGGTAAAAAGCTGTCCGAGAGAATACATCATCATATAAGTATTATCCCAGAGATAGCTCCAGCTTTCTTTTATTATTAATGAAGGTGTATTTGTTTCAACCATAACTTTTTTTGTCATAAGTCCCAGACCGATAAGCCCCTTTTCATCAGGATAAATCGGATTAAGTGCGATTTCTTCACCGTTTCTTTCAACAATAATATTTACGGGATGTTTACCATTTGAAATAGCTTTTGCCAAATCATGCAATGTATGTTTTCCGTCTGAAATATAAGTTGTTTTATCATCTACTGTTTTTACAAGTTCCGAAAGATTTTCATCAATTTTTTCACCTTCGGACTTATAGTATTTTGCTCCTCTTGCTGCATACTTATCAAGAGTAATAACTTCCTGTGCCTGTGCGGACGGAAGTCTTATTGCCAGTCCTTCCGGAATTTCTTCATCTTTAACAAGTCCGGGGTTAAGTTCTTTAAGTTTTGTATAATTTTGTTCAACAATCTCTTTTTTTATAAGTCCGTTGTGTTTTGCACTGTTTTTGACAATTGTAACAAACGAATAAACGTTGTTAATTTCGCAGCCGTTAGCTTTTAGTATTCTGTCACCTGCCTGTAATCCGGATTGCCTGATGCTTGCATCTTTAGGGGCATTAATTTCTCCCGAATAAACTTCGTAATTTCCGGAAGGAAGTTTTCCTGAAACAGTTGCTACAAGCATGACAAGAGCAATACCACAAATTACGTTTGCAATTACACCTGCAGATACAACAATAACACGCTGCCAAACAGGTTTATTAACAAATCTCTCAGGGGAATCTTTCGGTAAATCACAGTCTTTTTCATCATCGGGAAATGAAACATAACCGCCCAGCAGCATTGCATGAACAAGTATTTCAACGTTTCCGACTTTTGTTTTGTATAGTGTAGGTCCAATCGGTAAACCAAAACCGAATTTATCAACTCTGATTCCGAATGCCCTTGCTGCAATAAAATGCCCTGCTTCGTGTACCAGAATTAACAAACTTAACAGGATTATCATTATAAAAATTGACATAAAAGCTTCTCCAAAATACTATAATACCTAAACTATTTTAGCATAAAATTAACCAATAAAAATAAAAAGTAAAATTACCTTGAATCCTAATCTATTTTTGGTTAAAACAATTTCGAAAAATTAATTCATTAGCATGATAAAAATCGGAAAAAATTTGTTATAATATTTATAGACGAGGTCTTTATATGAAAAAGTTGTGTGCATATATACTTTTATTATCAATATTAATTCTTTGCACAACATCGTGCAATAAACAACCATCGCAAAAACAGAATTTGATTCAGTCAAAACGCAGATTTGCAGAATATATGGAGCCGCAGCAGCATAAAGATCCCAACACTGTAGATTTGTCAGAAGGACCAAAGTTAAAATATGATGCAAATTTAGGTCCCAAAAATTTGAATTTTGATATAAAGATTGTAGATCCGTATTAAAAAAGGAGTGCAAAAATAATTGAACTCGCTTAATAATCAAAAGCAGCAAATGGAAATCCTGAATAACAGGAAGTTTGTTGGCAGACTTATATATTCTGTTCTGACAGAAAGACGTTGTGTGCGTGAGGCTCTAAAGTTATTTCCCGATACAAGGGACAAGAATATTGAATGTGCCTATCATGCTCTTGTGCATTATGAAGCGGATGAAGATTTCAGATATCATGACATAGAATACCGGGAAGAACAAAATGATTATCTCGAGTTTATAGCGGAAACTCTGGTTGCAGGAAAGGATTTACCGGAAAATATAATATCCGACTATGAGGATTATTATAAAGGTACGGCAGGATTATGGAAAGACGGATTTAACGGGTTTTTAAAGGAATTTTTCAGGTTTATAAATACTTAAGTTTAACGTAAACCCTTTTCCGGATGTGCGGAGTTTGATTGTATTATTTCATAAAATTCGTTCTTATCAATATTGACACCCATATTTTTAGTATCAACGATAAATTTCTTTTTCTTTTTTGTACTTTTTGGACGCATATCCATAACTAAAATTATCCCTCACTCCAACCCTCTCCCGTCGGCGAGGGGGAGTTTCCGTTATATTTTTTAACTGATTATTTCATTATTTTCGCCAACCTGAACTATTGTCGGTTTATGGGTTTTAATTTCTTTTTCATCAAGTTGTGCATAAGTAACAATAATAATTTTATCGCCAGGCTGAGCTTTTCTTGCTGCCGCACCGTTTAAGCAAAAAACTTTCGAACCTCTTTTTCCTTTTAGTGCATAGGTTTGAAATCTTTCACCGTTATTAATATTTAATATTTCGACTTTTTCCCATTCTAAAATATTGGCTTTTTCCAAAAATTCTTCATCAACCGTGATTGAACCAACGTAGTTTAAATTTGCGTCAGTAACGGTTGCTCTGTGTATTTTGGAGTGTAAAAATTCTCTTAGCATGTTTTTCCCTCGGATTTTATGATAACACAAAGAGATTAATATATACACATTGAAATTAAAATTGTCTGTAATAAAACAATGGTAATATTATTTTTGGTAACTATATACAATGTTACAGTAAACTTAAAAAATCTATCTGAATTTTTATATTAAAGTATAGGACTTTAAAGAAAGAGGATTTTTACTTATGGATATTAAACAACTTAATGAAGATTTAAACAAAATTTTAACAGAATCGGTTGAATTGAATGAGCATAAAATTTTCTACTATATGGTAGAAATGTATAGAAAATATTATTCCTTAAAATCACAGGAGGAAAAAGATTCCTATATTGAATATAAAGAACAAGATTTAGCCGATTGGGATAAAGATGTTAATTATGCAGAAGCCGTAAAACGTTTCAAAGAACTTATTGTAGCACCATTTAGATGGGAATTAAGTTTGTAAATTTTAAGCAGCGATTAAATCTTGGTAACGAGTTCTAACCGTCATATTTGTTAAGAGTCTTGTAAACCTTTCGTTTTCGTCATAATCCTTTGTATTGAAACGAAATACAAACTCGTCTAAGTATTTTTGCAAGTGTTTTCTGCTTGTAAAGTGGTAAATACCGATTAATCCTCTTTTAACCAAAGACCAAAAGCCTTCAATGCTGTTTGTAAAGGCAAGTCCGTCAACATATTGATTTAGGTTATGTCTGACTATTGCATGAATGTAGAATTGAGATATACGGTTATATCCTAAATATTCGTCTGTATAGATATTTGCAGAATCTCTCACGCAACGGATAATCTCTTTTGTAAGGGTATCGGCAGAAGTTTTTGGAACAACTTTTGCATTAACTTTTCCTTTACGTTCTACCATACCTAAAACAGCAACTTTATCCTTTAAACTTCTTCCCTGACAATGTTCAACCTTTTTGTCTTTATGGCGGTTAATATTCTTACCACCGATATAAGTTTCATCAACTTCAACCTGTCCGTTAAGAATGTTATTGTTTTCAAACTCAAAGCATTTTCTAATCCTTTGTAACATAAACCATGCAGTCTTTTGAGTAACATGTAAGTCTTTATGAAGTTGAAGCGATGCAATACCCTTCTTATGAGAAGTAATCAAGTAAATAGCCATAAACCACTTCCTCAGAGAGATATTAGATGCTTCAAAAAGAGTTCTGGTTCTAACATTAAAGTATCTGTTAGAGTTTTTGCAGTAGTAACGATTATCTTTGCATTTATATACCTTAGAGGTTTCGTCAAAAGGACTTACTACTTCATCATTCCATCTGATTAGTTCCAAAAACTTTATGCAAGCATTTTCTGTCGGAAATGCCTTTTGCAAATCGAACAAACACTTGAAACTATTAAGTTTTTGAATAAATCTATCGTTCTTCATACTTTTATTGTAGCGGTTCGGCCTGTCAGAATCGGTCACAGCCCTTGAGTAGAGTTGCTTTTAATTGTTTTTGAGACACAATTCTTTACATTCAACTATCGGCTCTAATATATTATACTGGAGTTTTTAAACAAACTACTTTTTTGTGAAATATAGAAGGACGGATTAAAGAAAATCATTCCTTAATCCGTCCTTCAAAACAAAATATATAAATCTATTATAGTCCTAATTTTGATTGAATACTTTCAAGTTCTTTTAAATCCTCAACCTTAAATTCATGAACTTTCGTATTTACAAACATTTTTTGTGATTGTTCAGATACCAATTCAAAGATTCGACTAATATACGCTTTAGTATATTTTTTATATCCTGCAATAAAATCTTTAAAACTTCCATCTTGTTTATAATCTTTGTATTTAATTTCTTCTTTTGCTTTCTTAGAAAACTCTTTTGATTTTTCTCTTGATGCAAATGTCCACATTATTTCTTTATCTTCCCCTGTAAATAAAACAAATGAATGATAGCCTTTTTCTAAAGGTTTATCAATGGGCCTAAAATTAAAGCGACCTAGTATTTCAGAACCTGTTGTAGCCTTTTTACCTAATTTATGTAAAATAAGATTTAAGTAATATCCAAATGTTGTACTTCCTATTTTATCTCCTTCAATTTTGCTAATCATTTTATCAAATTCAACAGAACATTGATGTAATTTATCAGGATTTTTAAATGCACTTTTGCGAACTCTTATTAAATTAATCTGACCAAAACTTGTATTATCAACCTTATTTATTTCCATGTTTGCCACCTTTCCTAAAGTTATAAAAACATCTAAAAAATTTGTTTGCTATCAAACTTAATAAATATTTACAAATTCGTGAATAGAAATAGGTATTAAATAGGTGACTGTGATGTTTTAGCCAAAATTACTGTAACATTGTATATAGTTACCTTATTTTTTTATATTATAATAAGACAAGTGAGGAGATGTGTGTACAATGAAGATTGATTCTGTACAAAATTATTGTTGTGTGCCGAATTTTAAAGGCAGGTTTTTTAAGGAGGGTGCATTCAGACAGCTGGAAAACAGTTTAACCGGTTCTGATAAAGATACTTTTAAAAGGATAGTTAAAAACATAGAAGAAACTTCAGATGAGCATAGCTGGTGGTTCGATACATCAAGCATCAGAAACGGCAGAATGAAAATTGCCGTTATAGGACAGCTAAACAAAGACGGTACCCCAAGAAGACCGGGATATTTTCTGGATGAAGCAAAAAACTCTCTGGAACTTTTTAAACGTCTGGAAATCTGGTATAAAAATAATGTTGAAGGATATAAAGGATAGTTTGATTATATAATACTTCTTTTCAATCTTTCAGAGCGATTTTCACTCAAAAGATTTTTAAGTTTCATAATAGCCTGTGCGTGGAGCTGCGAGATTCTTGATTCTGATACGTTAATTGTTTCACCGATTTCTTTTAATGTCATGTTTTCGTGATAATAGAGAACCATTATTGTTCTCTCTCTTTCGGGTAATCTTTTCAAAGCATCCTCCAGCTCTTTTTTAACATCTTTTTCTTCCAGTTCTTCGTGAGGGTTTAGATTATGTGAATCCTGAATTGTATCAATAATCTCAATATCTCCGTCATTGGAGCCCTTTTTGTCATATATTGATGTAACGGTTGTGTCTTCTGACAGGAGTTGTTCTACCTTTTCTTTTTCTATTCCGAGATAATTTGCTACCTCGCTGTTGGTTGCTGTGCGTCCAAATTTTATTTTAAGTTCTTCCTGAGCTTCTTTTACATCTTTAATCTTTCTTCGTATGCTTCTCGGAAGGAAGTCTTGAGAGCGGATTTTATCAATAATATTTCCTCTTATACGAACAAGTGCATAAGTTTCAAATCTTGCTCCCATTTTTGGTGAGAATTTTTCTACTGCATCAATTAGACCTTCAACACCGTAAGAAGAAATGTCTTCAAATGAAAAAGTCGGCGGGAGTGAAACTTTAACACGACCTACAACATATTTTGTCAGATAAATATATTGCAGAATAAGTGCATCACGAAGTTCTTTATTGTTGTGGTCAGCAAAGTATTGTTCCCACATTTGGGCAAGTTCTTCGTTGCTAACGCGTTTTATTTTGTTATATGATGATGCGTTTTGTTCCATCCCTTTAGTCCTAACATGTCATTTCTTATTCTATCTTTTTTTCAAAAAATCTCTATCGTTTATTTGGATGAAATTGTTAAGAAATATGAACACATATTTTTGTACACGTCTTATGCATTTATATGCTTGGTTTTTTGTGATATTATTTTTATTGAGTAAAAAAGGGAAAATACATATGAAATTATCGCCGGTAAATAGCTATGACAGTACAGGTTTCGGTCACACTTTTAAAGTAAGTATATGTGTAAGGAATGGTGCGGGAGAACAGTACACTTTTATAAATCCCGTTAATAATACAAAGTTATATAAAGAATTAAACTCAAAGTTTGTAGGCTGGCTGAACGAGGACTTTATAACCAATATGCGTATGCGTTTGAAAAAGCCCAGAAAATTAATAAGAAAACAAACGGAACGAGATAAAGAAGGAAAACGACAGTTAACGGAAGCTCTTACTAAAATAGATAAAGATTACCGGGAGATTAACTTAACCCGTTCAGTATACAATGATAAAGGGCTAGGCTATATTGCAACAGGAATTGATGTTCCGATAATAGAAAATCTGCACGGTGCAACTCAAATCGGGCTGGCAAAAGCGGATGCACTTGAATTGTATGGTTTAACACGCACACCTTATGTGGATGCCGTTGTAAAGGAATTTAAAAACAACAGTATCAGTTATGCAAAAGCACCGGACAATCTTCTGCGCTCAAAGGGCGGCAGAGAGATTATGCTCAGACTGAATTTTATAAAAACGGGTGAAAAGAAAAACAAACCGGTTTATGAATTTGAAAATTTTGAATTTCATCCGATTAAAAAAACGGCAAAACAGAAGATGCTGACAGGTGATTTATTTATGTCAGAGTCTTTCCAACCACAGCCTGAGAGGTCTTATATGGATGAATACCGCAAAACAATAATTAATCAGATTAATAAAATAATAGGCAAATAATGAAAATGAGGAATATAACGAGCAAATAAATATGCTCGGATTATATAAAAGGAGAGAAAATGTTAAATTTATCAGCATTTGGGAAAAATGACATCAGAGGAATATACGGTGAAGATGTGACAGAGGAATTATTCTATTATACGGGACGTGGTTTTGTTCAGTATCTTGCAAGAGAATCTAAGAGAATTCCTTCAGAGATATGGATTACGGTATGCAGAGATGCTCGTTTGCATTCTCCGTCACTTTCAAAATCTTTAATAGACGGCATTCGTTCCTGTGGTGCAAATGTTGTTGATCTGGGGCTTGCACCTACACCGATAGGATATTATTCCGAAGCAGCCGGGCTGCCCCATGCTATAACAAAATATCTTCCTGTAACGGGTGCTTTAATTATCACCGCAAGTCATAATCCAAGCCAATATAACGGACTTAAAATGACTTATGCAAAACAAACTTTGGGCGAGGCACAGATAAAAGTTGTTAAGGAACTGACGGAAGAAGAATACAAACTTCAGATACCGCCATCTCCGTTCGGTCAGCTTGTTGAATATGATATTATTCCTGATTATATAGAGGATATGAAAAACAGATTCGGAAGAATTGGTGAAGGGGTTAAAGTTGTTGTGGATTCGGCAAACGGAACCGGAGGAATTGTCGGTCCGAGATTATACAGAGCTTTGGGATGTGAAGTTGTAGAGTTATACTCTCTCCCGGACGGAAGATTTCCGCACCACCATCCTAATCCGAGTGATGAAAAAACTCTTAATGATATTAAAAAGGCTGTAGTTGCAAATAATGCAGATATCGGTATTGCTTATGACGGGGACAGTGACAGAATAGGAGTAATTGATTCAAACGGAAATTCGCTTACGGGTGATAAGCTGCTTCTTATTTATGCGGAGGATATTATTAAAGAATATAAAGATAAAGAAATAAAACCGTTTATCGTTTCGGAAGTAAAATGCTCACAGGTGTTATATGATACAATAGAAAAAATGGGCGGTGTTGCTGTCATGTGCAAAACCGGGCATGGTTACATTAAAGCAAAAATGAGAGAAACAGGAGCTGTTTTAGCCGGAGAAATGAGCGGACACACTTTCTTTAAAGACCGGTATTACGGTTTTGATGATGCAGTGTATGCCGGTTGCAGAATTATAGAAATAATTGCAAATAAAAAGAAACTTAATCCGGAGTTCAAAATTTCAGACATTCTGAAACCGTTTGAATCAGTATATAGCTCTCAGGAAGTAAGACTTGCTTGTCCGAATTCTTTAAAAGCTCCGACATTAGAAAGTTTTCAGGCAGTAATTGCTGAAAATCCCGATTTCTTCGGAACAAAAATAGCTGATATAATTACAATTGACGGAATGAGAATAGTATTTGCGGATGGCGGCGGATTTGCTTTAATCAGACAAAGCAACACAGAGCCGGTATTTACACTTCGTTTTGAAGCCGATAACAAGGAAAATGCCCAAAAATATGAAGAACTGATGGTTAATAAGTTGTTGGAAATAATACAAAATACATCAAAAAATTTGGCAGTTGTACAATAAATAGATAGATAGAGGGTTTTTATGGATAATGAAGTTGATGACATATTGAATGAATATGTGCAGGAACAAAAAAAAGAACTGGATGATGTTCTTGCAAAAATTGATGCCGGAGAGCGGACTACAATAAATTATCTAGAAGCATATATGTGCTATTACTACATGCAGGAAAAAAACGAATATCAGGCAGAACTTGAAAAATATGCGGAACTGGTTATGCAAATCGCCAGAGAAGATATTGAAAGAAATAGAGATGTTGCAAGTGCATATTCTTCAATGGCATATATTTATAAATATTCTAAAAATTATGAGCAAGCAATGTATTGTATAAATAAAGCGATAGAACTTGAACCGGAAAACGCTGATTATTATCTTGTAAGAGGAAATTTCTATAAAGATATTAAGAAAAATTCTCTTGCGGAAGCTGATTTTGCCAAAGCTCAGGAGTTGAATCCGTCACTTAAGGAAACAATAGAAATAAGTAAAAGAGCAGATAAACTTATTAAGGAATCTCGGAGAATAAACGTTCTTTTCTATATTCTTATGGGAGTAGTGGCAATTTATGTAATATATTTTGTATATGAATTAATTGTTAAATTAATTAACCTGTAAATATTTACAGTATATTGGAGGGTTTATGTTTGAATTAAAAGCACAAATGTATTTTTCAGCTGCACATCATCTGCTTAACTATGACGGTGCATGTGAAAACATGCATGGGCATAATTGGCTGGTAGAAGCTTATGTTCGGGGAACCGAGCTGGATAAAAGTAATATACTTGTAGATTATAAAAATATTAAGAAAAATCTAAAAGAAGTGCTTGATTATCTTGATCACAAAGATATTAACGAATTACCCGAGTTTAAAGGGATAAGCCCAAGTAGCGAGGTTTTATCAAGGTATATTTATACTGAAATGAAACAACGTATTCCGCAAACAAGCAAAATCTCTGTTTGGGAAACTTCAACATCCTGTGCTTCATACTGGCAGGAGCAGGGGTAAAGGGGTAAATATAGGGGGTAAATATCGTTTAGGTTAATCTTTAGAAGGGGGTTAAATGGATTTAATACAGTCTGTTTTAATGGGAATAGTACAGGGCTTAAGTGAATTTTTACCAATTTCAAGTTCTGCTCATTTGGTTTTTACTTCAAATTTTTATAAAGTTTTTAAAGGGATAGAAATTGTTCAGGAATCAAATCAGGAAGTTTTTCTGGATATTATGCTTCATCTCGGAACCTTGATTGCTGTTTTGATATTTTTCAGAAAAGAAATAATGGAAATCTTGAAAGCACTTTATTCCGGGCTAAAGAACAAAGATTATTCCTCAAAAGATTTTAAAACAGGTGTATATATAATATTGGGTACTGTTATTACTGTTTTGATTGCATTTCCGCTAAACGAGGTTGCGGAGTTACTTGTGTTTAAACCGGCTGTAGTAGGTGTACTTCTTATTTTTACCGGTTGCTTGCTTTTATTTAGTGAATGGTACGGCAAAAGAGTAAAAGATAAAAAAGACATATCAATTACAAGTTCAATTTTGATTGCCGTAGCACAAGGTTTGGCGGCATTGCCCGGGTTTTCACGTTCGGGGCTGACAATAGCAACTGGCTTATTGAGCGGACACGACAGAACTGTTGCTGCAAGATACTCTTTTCTTCTGAGTATTCCGATAATTTTGGGTGCATCAATGGTGTATCCTCTTATAAAGCTCGATTTTGCTGAAGTTGTTACTTATAATTGGATTGCAATTATAGCCGGAACAATAGTTTCGGCAATTGTAGGGTATTTATGCATAAAGTATTTTTTAAAGTTTGTAGGCAGGTTTTCTTTGGGAATTTTCGGGTATTATTGTCTGATTATGGGAATTGTGACTGCAGTATTTTTTGGTTTTTTTGTATAAATACTTCTGATAATTTTATGTTAAAATAACTCTATGGTTCAATTTTTTTCAAAACGTCGTTTAAAGATTGCTGAGCAAATAATTGTTGTCAGTTTTTTTGCGGTGTTAATTCCGATGACAATAAGCGGTTTTGTTATAAATAATGTTAACCAGCAATCAAACAGGGCACAACTCAGAGCTGCTGCGGTTATGATATCAAAAATTGTTTCCGAAGAAATTGATGTTTTTGAACAGTCAATCAACAACGAACTGAATCAAATAATATATACTCTTGATTATTATAAAAATTCCGGTCAGGAGCAGAAATATCTTGATTCGGTAATTCAGAGTATGCCTTTTTATAAGGAATTGAAAATTGTTGATTCGGCAGAATTGCTGGAGCAGTATAAGGTTTATAATGTACGTGACTATGCCGTATTTAACCGTCAGTTAAAAGACGGCAGATATATTGTTGCAATTCTTGATCTGGAGAATTTAAAAAAAGACTGGTTTAAAACTTTAACCGAAGATAAACGACAAATTTATATTTTAGACGGAAGGACAAACGAACTATTTGCATCCAGCAATTACACAGCAGAAGGTTTTAATGCAAGTGTGGCACAGCTTCCAAAACGATTGGAAGAAAATGTGCCGGTTATTTTCGGTAAAGTGAAAAATAAACCGCTTGTTTATTTAAAAAAGACAAATCCGAATGCTTTGATTATTGTTAATACAACAGAAGATATCAAAAAGAATGCCATTGACTATAACCGTGACAGAATTATACTTTCAATTCTTATCACAATGCTTGCAATTTTCTTTGTTGTAGGCTTGTACACTTCGTATTTGTATATTAATATTCGTCAGCTTTTCAAGGCAATTATTGCAATATCCAAAGGTAACTATGCAAGAAGAATAAGACTTTTAACAAATATATTTACTCCTTTTGAGATAGTATTTTTGGGAACAGAATTTAACAGAATGGTAAATCAGATTCATAAATCTTATGTGCAGATAAATAAAAAGAATAAAGAACTGAAACAGCTTGATGAATTCCGTTCAAATATGATTGATACGGTTTCTCACGAATTCAGAACACCGCTTACAAGCATTCAGGGCTATACTTCAAGGCTTTTGCGTCAGGATATTGAAATTGATGAAGAAACAAGACAAAAATCTCTTAAGATTATAAAACGTCAGTCCGAAAGACTAAAACGAATGATAGAAGATTTGCTTGTCATTCCTGATATAGAGGGGGCAAAACTTAATTTTAATCTGATTAACATTCCAATAAATACAGTTATTGAAAATTCAATACTTCTTGTAAAAAATGATTCCGGAAAAGAAATTATTAACAATGTCCAAAACTGTTCAACAGAAATTGTTGCGGATAACGACAGAATAGAGCAGGTTTTTGTTAACCTTATTGAAAATGCAATAAAATATTCAACGGAAGGAAGTCCTATTACTCTCGATTACGAAACCGAAGGTAATAAATTAATTGTCAGTGTTAAGAATGAGTACGATATAATTCCGAGAGAAAAATTAAAAACTTTATTTGATAAATTTGTACGTCTTGATGATTCTACAACCAGAACAACCAGAGGAACAGGTTTGGGGTTGTTTATAGTTAAAGGATTGGTTGAAGCGATGAATGGTGAAATCAGATTATATTCAAATGACGAATGCGGTTTTTGTGTAAAAATTTATATGCCGCTTGCATAATTGTAACAATGTAACAATATATGTTACACTTTGTATGCAAGATTTTTAATGCTTATCGGCACATATTAATCTGTCACAAAATTATTCATGGTATAATTTTTATAAGTGCAAAAGGATATATGTTTTTTAAGAGGAAGATTTAATGGGCAATAATTTTATACCGTTAAAAATTGCAGGGATAGGATATTCGGTTCCCGACACGGTTATAACAAACGAAGATTTAACTAAATTATATGAAACATCAGATGAATGGATATATTCAAGAACAGGTATAAAAGAAAGACGGGTTGTTTCAGGTAATGAAACGGCAATTGATTTGGGTTTTGCGGCAGCAAAACAGGCAATAGAAAAATCAGGTATTAATGCTGACAACATTGACTGTATCATATCAGCAGCATCCGTTCCGCCTCAATTATATCCGACACTTGCATGTACGTTGCAGGCAAAATTGGGTATCAAAAAAACAATTCCCGCATTTGATATGACAGCTGCATGTTCGGGGCTTATTTATGCACTTCAGGTGGCAAGAGGTATGATTGGAACGGGAATATATAAAAATATTCTTATTGTAGCGGCTGATAACAATTCAAGAATTACAAACTGGCAAGACAGAGGTACTTCAATATTGTTTGGTGACGGTGCGGGTGCGGTTGTTGTTACTGCTTCCGATGACGGAGTAGATGATATTTTATCAATAAATATCAGTGCAGACGGTTCAATCGGACAGATGATATATACAAACATGCCGGCAAATAACTGTCCTCTGGTTGAACAGGCAGATACGGTCGGTGACGGTCTTATTCATATGAATGGCAAAGAAGTATATAAGTTTGCCGTATCAACCGTTCCGTCTTATGTTGTTGACTGTATAGAAAAATCAGGAATGACATCTGAGGAGATTGATTATTTAATTCCGCATCAGGCAAACCAGAGAATTATTGAATCAATTCAAAACAGACTTAAATATTCGGATGAAAAAGTCATTTCAAATATTAAATATTATGGAAATACTTCAGCTGCTTCTATTCCGATTGCATTAGCGGAAGGTGTTGAACAGGGAAAAATAAAACTTCCTTCGACTGCGGTTCTTTGCGGGTTTGGTGCCGGCATGACATGGGGTGCCGCTGTTGTCAGACTTCGTGAAGGAATTTGCTAAAAAGGGGAGCATATAAATTATGCAGGATATATACAGAGGCAACGGATTACCAAAGATTGAAGATGAACCGGATAAACCGGAAATTCCGATTTTTAAAATAATATTTGCCGTAATAATTATTTTTATGATTGTCCGGCATTTCAGTTTTGACAATACCGTTCTGAAAAATGTTGATATGGAGCCTTTTTCCGAGCCGATTCAGGAGTCGCTGGAAAAACCGATGCAGTTTAAACAAAAAATTAAAGGCGGAGAAGCAATAATAACTCCGATTGCGAGCTATAAAATATACGGCAGAGTTTATCAGCACCATTACCGACCAATGAAATTATACGGAGCAGCTGTAGAACCGTATGATGTTTCAATAGGGTTTGGTGATTTTAGGCATAAAGAAGTTTTTAAAGTTATAAAAGTTCGTATGGCGGGAACAATTTCATATTGGTCATGTAGCGGCAGAAATTGGGGAAAAATCAGCAGTAAATATTTTAAGGATAAAACACCGACACACTATTTTACAAATAATCATCTTTGCCCTGCTAACAGTAAGGTTCGCCGAGGTATCAGCAGGTTAAGAAATAAAGATGTCGTGTACATAGAGGGCTATCTTATAAAGTATAAATATTACAGAAAAGACGGTCGTGTAGAAGAAGGTATATCCAGCACCGCAAGAAATGATAACGAACCAGGTTATCATGGTGATAACGGAAATGGCAGCTGCGAGCAGATTTATGTAACAAGAATTGTTACAAGACACGGTGATTACAAATAATATATTACGGGGAACAAATATGCCAAACGGACATAAAATTTGCTTATTGGGATTAGGGAGTGTAAAAAGTTATATTCATGCTGCAATAACGGCAGGAGCTTATTCACATAATATAATTGAACCTGTAAAAGTTCCTTCCGGAAACTTAAATATAGCAAATCCTTATAAGTCAGGAAAGATGGATTTTGAAATTACACCGGATTTTAATATTGTGAAAAAAGAACATTTCAAATCTCTTTGTGATATATATAAAAGTGTTCAGAGAAAATATTATCCTGAAAAAGATGTTTATAAGAAAGGGATTTAAGTATGCCGGGTATAGAAAAGATAAATTTATGGAACAGTGCTTCAAGACAAAATATTAAGAATGTTTTGGGTTATGCCGTAAAAAAACGCAATGGATATTATAAAGACATAAAAATGGTAGACGAACGCAGAGGCGATACAATAGAAAGTTTTGCTACGGCAGGATTTTTGAATATCGGTCATACATTAAAAGAAAGAACATTCGGAATTACTGAACTTGGTGAAGAATATTACAGGGATGTTTTTGGAGATTATAATTACTGGAGCGAGAAAATAGCCGGAAAATGGGAAAGATTTAAAAAAAGATTATTTAATAAGGAGAGTAAATAATGGTTAAAAAAATAGCATTTTTATTCCCGGGACAAGGCTCACAGTCAGTCGGAATGGGAAAAGATATATATGAAAATTATGAAGCTGCTAAAGAAATATATGATATAGCAGACAGTACGCTTGGCAGAAGTATATCAAATATATGTTTTGAAGGTCCAGAGGAAGATTTAAAACAAACAGTAAATACTCAGCCTTGCATAGTAACAACCTCAATTGCTCTCATGGAAGCATTGCGTACGGAATTAAATATTGTTCCTGACTATACCGCAGGGCACAGCTTGGGCGAATATTGTGCAATGTTTGCATCAGGTGTAATGAGTCTTGAAACTACTCTCAGACTTATTCAAAAAAGGGCAGAGCTCATGGGAGAGGTTAAAGGCGGAAGCATGGCTGCAATTCTTAATGCAGCAGATGAAGTTTTAAAAGCAGGGCTTGCCGAGGGTTCAAAAATCGGATATGTTGATGTAGCAAACTACAATTCTCCTGCTCAGGTTGTTATAACAGGTGATGAAAATGCCGTAAAAGCGGCAGGTGATTATGTTCTTGCAAACGGCGCAAGACGGGTAGTTCCGTTGGCTGTTTCAGGGGCATTTCATTCTAAATTTATGCAGGAGGCAGGAGCTGTTTTTGCGGAATTTATTGAAGATGCTGATTTGAACGATTCCTCAATTCCTGTAATAACAAATGTTGATGCAGAGCTTACAACACATGCGGAAGACTTTAGAGCAAAAATGCCTAAGCAGATTTATTCTTCCGTTCATTGGACTCAGACTATTCAAAAAATGTCGGAAGAAGGTGTGGATACATTTATTGAAATCGGTCCGGGCAAGGTGCTTGCAGGACTTAATAAAAAAATTATTCCTGATGCTAATGTTTATAATATTTTTGATAAAGCATCACTTGACAGTACCGTTGCCGCGCTCAAAGAACAGATGGTAAATGTATAAATTTATACTTTACAATAAAAATTCTTGTGTAATAATAAAGATACTCACTATCCTCAAGTGAAAAGGCTTAATTTAAAGAGTCATTAACTTTAAATAACAGCCAAGTACGAAAGGAAGAAATACAAATGGCAAATATTAAGTCAGCAAAGAAAAGAATTCTTACAGCAGAAGCAAACAGACAAAGAAACGTAGCAGTTAAATCCGAAATCAAAACTGCAATGAAAAAAGCATTATTATTAGCAGAAGGTAAAGACAGTGATGCTTTAAATGCTTCAATTTCTGAAGTTTACAAACTTTGTGACAAAGCTGTTTCAAAAGGTATTTTGCACAAAAATACAGCTGCAAGAAAGAAATCAAGACTTGTTCTTGCTATCAAGAAATTAGCTAAGTAATTTAGTTAACAAAATTAAAAAAGCGGCGGATTGATTCAATCCGCCGCTTTTTTAATGCTGATTTTAAACTGATTTATTTTCTTTGGCAGATTTTACAAGTTGTTCTTTTTGTTCTCTGATTGCGGAGTTTCTTGTGTGATCTCCGAGAATTTGATATCCGCTTGCTGTTAAAGTTTCGGAGCAGCCCTGAAGGGTTGTGAATGTATTTTGAATAACAGGATTTGAATGTGTAAATGCTCTCAAAACTCCGCCCGTTGTACCTATAAACCAGTCGCCTGTCGGAATGCTGTAGGTTATGCCTTTTGCTTTGCCTTTGTATGCGTCATATTCCATCATGTTTTTGTCTGTTGCTACGAAAGTGTTATCTTTTGCATCAATTATATTTTTCTTTTCAAGTTCATCACCGTTCTTACCTAACAGCCATCTGGTAAGTGCCATCGAAGTCCAGCTTGAGCCGGAAGATGTTGATGCAAGTGTAACACCCAGTAATGTCATTAATCCGCCTACTGCAAGACCAATTACCGGCTTACCTCCGATTATGGGAATTTTGTTCATTTTTTGTATGGTTTTTTCTGTGAATAATTTTTCAGACATTTTTCTGTTTGGTGTAATCCCCATTTTGCTCAGAGTTTTATCTGCTCTCAAATAATCAACTACACCCTGAAATGTCGGAATAAATGCGGCACTGCTTAATATACCTCCTGTAATTCCTGCAGCGGCAAAGCCTAAACCTGTTGCAAAACCAAAGTTATTTTGGTCTTGGAAAAAGTCTTTGCCGGCTCCTAAACAATCATCCATACTTAATGACATTGTTCCCAAGATTAATGCAGTTAATGCTGCTCCTCTTGTATTTTTGAATTTCGTAATCGGGTTAACCCATTTTTTTAATCCCTGAGATTGTATTGCCTTTTGTTGAACAATAAATTCACCGCCTTCAAAGCCGATGTTTTTCATATATCGTTCAATGAGCTTGGTTCCGGCGAGCTCACCGTCTTTTGTGTATATTGTGCCGTTTTTATTAAGCTTATTGAATTTTTTTACACATTTGTCTAGAATTGCCTGACCTTCTTGCGGGTTTTTACGTATAAACTCGGCAAACTTTTCTGATTGCTTAATCCCCTCTTTCATTGCCTTGCCTTCAAAATAACCTTTGCCTAAACCAATGCCAAGTGCCAGCATGAGCGGCCATGCAATCCATTGTGAAGATTGTCCGGCATCCGAAAGCTCCTCTGACTGCATTTCTTTTTGAGCAAATGTAGCAGAATGTTTTTTTATTTCAGGCCGGATTTTTTCCAAAAATTTTGCTAACTCAGGAGACTTTTCATTTAATTCTTCTAAGTCTTCTTGTGAAAGATTTAATAAATTATAAGTTTTTCCGTCATATTCGGCTTCAACTTTGTAATACCTGTCTAAGAAGTTTTTAACCTGCATAATTTCTTCTTTTTGTTCATCGGATATATGCATTTGTTCAACTCTTTTTTCAACATCCTTTTTGTCTTTGGAAAGAAGTGTAAACATATCTTTAATTCTGGCTTTAAATATATTTACTCTTACATCGTGAAACAGATACAGTTCTTTTACCTTTTCGGTTTGTTCTTCGTTTAATCCTTTTTCCTTGCAGTATTCTTCAATCGGTTTGTAGCTGTCATTTTTTCTGTGTATAAAATTGAAAAAGTCTGTTTTAATATCATTCCAGTATTGCTCTGACTGGATTCCGCCAATGCTTCCTTTCAGCAAATTTCCGGAATAAATATCACGATATTCTTTGTCATTGTAATTTGAGATTTTGATTTTAAATCCCGTAGGAATTTGAATACCTTCAGCTTCAGCACGTCCTTCAATATATTCTTTTAAAAATAAATTATCTTCTGTATTTGTAACATAATCCTTTTGCTTTGGATTTTTGTCTTTTTCATTATTTGCAATAATTTCTGATAATTTTTCTTTGATTGAGGCAGTATTTGCAGAGTCTATTTTTTGCCACATTTCATCGATTTTTGCCTGTGTTGCTGAATCTCTTCCGCTTACGTTCAGATTCCCCATATTTATTTCTCCCAAAAGTTTAAACTTATCCCGTGTTCTTACTTATATATAAAAAGTGTTTTTTATTGCAGAAATTGTCTGTATATTAAGTTTTGTAAAATATTAAGGGTAATGATGTTAGTGTTATTATTTTATGTGGAACATGCAATGACGGGTAATATGGATATTTTACCCCGAAAAGTTTACTCTTTTAACTATTTTCCCCCGTATATATGGATGTGTGTCAAAATTGCTAAGCATTAGAACGAATTTTGCCGGAATGATTGTTCAAAAAAATCTGACGGCAGCAACAAAAGGCCTGAATCAGGCTATAGAAAGATTAACTACCGGATTTAAACTCAACCATGCAAAAGATAATCCGGCAAATTATGCTATTCTAAAAAGTTTAGAGAGTAAACTCAGTTCATGGAATGTTGCCGAGGACAATATTTCCATAGGTAATTGTATGCTTGAAACGGCTGAAAGCAATGCGGAACTTATCGGAAATCATTTGATGAGAATAAGAGATTTGTGTGAGCAGGCAGCAAACGGCACGTACGGCGAGGATTCTGTTAGGGCAATAAAGGGAGAAATCTCTGCGCGGGCGGAAGAAATAGTAAGAATAAAAGACCATGCCGAGTTTAACGGTATAAAACTTTTCGGACATTATGATTCTGAGGGAAATGTGATTCCTAAAAATATAAATCTGCAGATAGGAATCGACGGTTCCGAGAGTTCTCGTATGACGGTTGATACATCAATGAATTTGCGGGGAATAAATCAAATTGATGAATGGGATATTACAAATCCTGCCTGTTTGGATGCTCTTGATGACATGCTCTTTACTGTTTCCGCATATCAGACAAGAATCGGTTCGGCACAAAACAGACTGGAATGTGCCCTAGAGCTGGCAGAAGTAAATCAAAACCGTATGACTGCAACAATTTCGACAATCAGGGATGCGGACATAGCTCAGGTATCAAGTGATTATGTAAAATATCAGATACTTCAGCAGGCTTGTGCAACACTTTTGGCTACAGCAAATCAGATGCCTGCTATCGCATTACAATTAATTTAGTCTTCCATGCCAATGAATGTTTTTATAAATGTATAATACATTTAACGTTTTATAAAATCGTATAAAAGCTTTTATTTGTAAGATTACAAGTATAAAAAAATAAATAACTTTACAGCACTGTATATTACCAAATTTTATAAAAACACTCATTAATAAAACTTAACATCTCCTCAAAAAGCAAATAAAATCGCTTGCATTCACAGATTTAGCAAATATGATTATTTATAATGACATATAATGTCAAAATTATTGGCCGAAACAGAGGAACAAAATGGCAAAAGACGTAATAGAAATTGAAGGAAAGATATTGGAATCCATGCCGAACGCAATGTTCAGGGTTGAACTTGAAAACGGACATGAGATTTTGGCTCATATATCAGGAAAAATCAGAAAGAATTTTATCAGAATTCTTCCGGGTGACAGAGTAAAGGTAGAAATGACACCCTATGATTTAACAAAGGGCAGAATAACTTTCAGACTAAAATAAAATCACGAATCACGAGTCACGACTCACGATTCACAAAAGTAAAATATAAGTAGTAACAAAATAAATAAGGAAACAAAAAATGAAAACAAGAACATCAGTAAAACCTATGTGCGACAAGTGCAAGGTAATTAAAAGAAAAGGCAGAGTTGCCATTATTTGTGAAAACCCTAAGCACAAACAGCGTCAAGGGTAAGTTTGTATTGTTGATTCGTGAATCGACATTATAAAAATTTTTAAAATTGAATCACGAGTTTTGACTCACGATTCACACAAAAAGAATATAAGTAGTAGAAAAATAAAGGAAAAAAACATGGCAAGATTAGTAGGGGTAGACTTACCTCGTAACAAAAGATTAGAAGTTGCTCTCACCTATATTTACGGTATAGGACCTGCTAGAGCAAAGAAAATTCTTGAAGTAACAGGAATATCTCCTGACTTGAGAACAGATGATTTAACAGAATCAGATATTAAAGAACTCAGAAATGCTTTATCTGAATACAACATTGAAGGTGACTTAAGACGTGAAGTTACAATGAATATCAAACGTCTTCAGGAAATCAACTCATACAGAGGAATGCGTCACAAAAGAGGACTTCCTTGCAGAGGTCAGAGAACCAAGACTAACGCAAGAACCCGCAGAGGTAAAAAGACAGGACCTATTGCAGGTAAGAAGAAATAATTGAACTTTGCGTAGGCTGAAGTGAAACATAAGCGAAACGGAATGCCGAAGTAATGCGGAGTTGAGTGAATGGTAATTTTGCTAAGCAAAATAGAATGAACGACAACGGAGCATGAAGCAATAGTTCAAAGTTTAATTAATAACTTAGAACGAAAATAAATAGTAAAAACATAAAGGAACAAAAAAATGGCAAGACCAAAAACTACAAAGAAAAAAGAAAAGAAGAATGTATTACAGGGTGTTGTACACATTCAGTCAACATTCAATAATACAATCGTAACTTCTACAGACATGCAGGGTAATGCTATTGCTTGGGCAACAGCTGGTGCTTCCGGATTCAAGGGTGCAAGAAAAGGTACTCCGTTTGCAGCACAGTCTGCAGCAGAGTCAGTTGCTAAAAAGTCAATAGACCAAGGTATGAAAAAGGTTGAAGTTTACATTAAAGGACCTGGTTCAGGTCGTGAAACAGCAATCCGTGCTATTCAGCAAGCAGGTTTGGAAATTACATTAATCAAGGACGTAACACCAATTCCTCACAACGGTTGCAGACCACCTAAAAAGCGTCGTGTATAGTACGCTTTATGCAGATTAGAGTGGAAAGTGGAAAATGGAAAGTTGAAAGTTGTTTTAAAATTTTTAATCGAACAAAAGTACACTTAACGGAATGAAATAAACTTTCCACTTTCAACTATCAACTTTCCATTAATAAGCCGGGGCTTGAGTTCTCGCCAAGGACTTAAACCATAGATGCCCGACAAAAGAAAAGGAGAAATAAAATGGCAAGATACACAGGACCAAGTAATAAATTATTCAGAAACAAAGGTGTTAAAGATTTATCTAACAGAAAATTAACATCTTCAATGAGACAAACAGCATCAGGACAACACGGTGCCAACAGAAAAAAACCTTCTGAATATGCTATTCACTTAAGTGAAAAACAAAAAATCAGATTTACATATTTAGTAAGCGAAAAACAATTTGCTAAATATTATCACGAAGCTGCAAGAAGAAAAGGTGTTACAGGTACTATCTTACTTCAAATTCTTGAATCAAGATTAGACAACGTTTTATTCAGAGCAGGACTTGGTGTTACAAGAAAACAAACAAGACAAATCGTTAACCACGGTCATGCATTAGTTAACGGTAAAAAGGTAGATATTCCTTCATACTTGGTAAAAGCAGGTGATGTAATTACCATCAAGGCAAGAAGCAACGACTTTATTAAAACAGTTATGAGTGCAATTGATCTTTCCGGTGTTCCTGCCTGGTTAACTTTGGACAAGGATGCTTTGAAAATTACATTCGAAAGAATACCTCAAAGAGAAGAATTAGATCCTGATTTTAAAGAACAACTCGTTATAGAATACTATTCAAAATAAGCTGATAGGAGAGAATAATATGGAATTAAAAATTAAAACCGTTAATACAATGACCAGTTCTGATGGTTCGCAATATGGTAAGTTTACTATTGAACCGTTGGAAAGAGGATTTGGAACAACTATCGGTAATGCTCTTAGAAGAGTTTTACTTTCAAGCCTTGAAGGAACAGCTGTTACTTCTTGCAGAATAGAAGGTATAACTCATGAATACACAGCAATTCCGGGTGTTTTGGAAGACGTTATAGACGTAATGTTAAACCTCAAGGGATTAGCAATTAAGACTGATTCAAAAGAGCCTCAACAATTAAGAATAGATGTGGATAAACCGGGACCGGTTTTAGCCGGTGACATAATGCTTCCGGCAGGAGTTAAGGTTGTAAATCCTGACTGGTTAATTTGTACAATTGCAGATGGCGGTTCTTTCCATGCTGATATTATTGTTGAAACAGGAAAAGGATATCAGGCTAATGATATTCCGAGAAACTCCAAAGCAGGAGCTCCTATCGACATGCTTCCGATTGATGCAACATTTATGCCAATCAAAAGGGTTAGCTACGAAGTAGAAAATACCCGTGTTGGTGACAGTATTGATTATGACAAATTGACTATGGAAATTTGGTCTAACGGTACTTTAGATGTTACTACTGCATTAACTCAGGCTGCTGATTTATTGATTGAACACTTTGTTCAGATATCATCTATCACCGGAAATTCATCTCACAAAGAAATTGAAGATACAATTTCATCATCTTCAGCAATTATATCTGATACAGATGAAGAAGTTGTTGTATCAGACGATGCACCTTCAATCTCTATTGATGAATTGGAATTATCAGTCAGAGCATATAACTGCTTAAAAAGAGCAAGCATAAACTCTATGGCTGAACTCTTAAAGAAATCAGAACATGATTTGTTAAATATCAAAAACTTCGGTAAAAAATCTTCAGACGAAGTAATCGAAAGACTTCAGCATTTTGGTTTGAGCCTGGCTCCGAACCCTGAAATGACTGAAGACGGTATGATTATCGAAACAGAAGCATAGTTTCCTGATTTTACGTTTAACGTCTTGCGTGAATTGTGAGTCGTGAATCGTTAATCGGAAAATACAAACAAAGAATAATAAAATGCGAATCACGACTAACGTGTCACGATTCACTAAAAGAAAATAAATAGTAAAAGACAATAAAGGGACAAAAAAATGAGACACCAAACAAAAAAACATACGCTTGGTAAGGCACCGGATCAAAGAAAGGCTCTGTTGCGTTCATTATGTACCGAACTTTTAACTTATGGAGAAATTAAAACAACAATGGCAAGAGCAAAAGCTCTCCAACCATATGCTGAAAATGTTATCTCTATGGCTAAAAAAGGTGATTTGAACTCAAGAAGACTTGCCGGACGTTATATTTACGATAAAGAAATCGGAAAATTTATTGATACTGCAACCGGTGAAGTATTTGAAATCAAGCTGGAAGGTAAAAAATTAGTACCTCAAACCGTTTTAAGAAAATTATTTAGCATAATAGGTGTTAAATATTCTTCAAGAAATGGCGGATATACAAGAATATTCAGACTTCCGCCTCGCAGAGGTGATGCAAGCGAGATGGCATTAATTCAATTGGTATAGTTAATGCGATACGCACTTGACGTTCAGTATAGGGGTAAAAATTATGCAGGCAGCCAGATTCAATATGAAAACGGCGAACTGATAGATGAACCCACAATACAGGGCGAACTGGAAAAGGCAATTAGTACATTGATACGTGTTAGCCGGTGTGGGGGTAAACGTAATGAGCCAAATAGCGAAGTTACTAACTCAAAGTCAGAAATGGCGAACACTACGGCAAAGCGAATAAATAAACAAAACCGACAGGTTAAAACAATCTTCTCCGGAAGAACCGATAAAGGTGTTAATGCATTAGGACAAGTAGTTCATTTTGATACGGATAAAGAAATTGTTGCTTCAAATTTTATCTATCATATAAATGAAATACTGCCCGACGACATCTCGGTAAATAACCTGAGAATCGTTCCCGATAAATTCCATGCTCAAAAGTCTGCAAAGTCCAGATATTACAGATACGAGCTTATAAACAGACGTTATAAGCAAGCATTTGACGGTGATATCTTAAGAGTAAAGTATGAATTGGATGTAGAGCGAATGCAAACCGCTTTGAACTTCCTTCTTGGCGAACACGATTTTTCAAGTTTTAAAAGCTCCGGAACGCTAAACCCAAGCAAAGTTTGTATATTAACCGAAGCCAGAGTTGAAAAACAAGGTGACAGAGTTTTTATCCATCTTAAAGGAAACAGATTTCTTTACAATATGGTAAGAGCTATAGTCGGTACACTTCTTGAGATAGAAGGTCATAAACTCCCCGTTGAGCATATGAAAGAAGTCCTTGAAGCACATGACCGCCGTAAGGCGGGGCAAACAGTAAGTCCGTACGGACTAACGTTAGTAAAAGTGGAATACTGATTGTGAAAATATATTAACGTGAATCGATTTTATAACTTCGAATCACGGCTCACAATTCACTATTCACGAAGTACAAAACAAGAAGGAACAAGAAAAATGTTAAATAAAACATATTCAGCAAAACCTCTTGAAGTAGAAAGAAAATGGTATTTAATCGATGCAGAAGGTGAAATCCTTGGTCGTTTAGCTACCAGAATTGCTAATATATTAAGAGGTAAGAATAAACCTGAATACACTCCAAACGTTGATACAGGTGATTTTGTCGTTGTTATCAATGCAGAGAAAGTGTTGGTTTCAGGTAATAAAGAAACAGATAAAATTTACTACCACCACACAGGTTATCCGGGTGGATTAAAAGCAGCTTCCGTTAAAGAAGTTCGTGAAAAAGATGCAACCAAGTTAATTGAAAAAGCTGTTAAAGGTATGTTACAACACAACACTTTGGGCGACACTCAATTTACTAAGTTGAAAGTTTACTGTGGTTCTGAGCATCCTCATGCTGCTCAAAAGCCAATTTTATTAGAAAAGGAGGCTAAGTAATTATGGCAGATTCTAAAGAAATTATGGCAACAGGCAGAAGAAAATGCGCTATCGCAGTTGTTAAGCTTGTTAAAGGTAAAGGCAGAATTTTTGTTAACGGAAAAAAATTAGCTGATTATATCGGCAACATGCCTTCAGTAGAAATGATGATATACAGACCTCTCGTTCTTACTGAAAATCAGGAAAAATACGATGTCAGAGCTAAAGTTATCGGCGGCGGAATCGTTGCTCAGGCTTCAGCTATCAGACATGGTATTTCAAGAGCATTACTTAAATCTAATGAAGAATACAAAAATGTTCTTAAAGCTGAAGGTCTTTTAACTCGTGACGCAAGAGTTAAAGAACGTAAGAAATACGGCAGAAAAAGAGCTCGTAAGAGATTCCAATTCTCAAAGAGATAATTTTTCAAACAGTATCAAAAAGAACTCCTGCAAAGGAGTTCTTTTTTTATGGTAACAAATATTTAGTGTAATATTTTTATACACTGACTGTATCAGTAGCGGTTTTGTCTTTCGATACGGAGTATCTTGATTTGTAATCCTGATATTTGCTTACAAATTCGATATCTTCATCTTTGTTTCTGTGGTTGTATTCGTGTTTATCAAGAGAGCTGTCATAAAGCTGAATAACACTTGTAGCGATATTTCCGCAGTGAGCAGCAATTCTTCTGAAATCGTTTAACAAATCAGAGAACATAAAACTCAGTTCTGCCGTACAAAGTCCGTCTTTAAGTCTTTGAATGTGATGGTTTTTAACTTTGCGCACAATTTTCTTAATAACGGCTTCAAGCGGTTCAACTTCTCTTGCAAGAGCAACGTTATCTGTTTTATATGCTTCAAATGACATTGTGAATATCTCAGAAACAGCATTAACAATGACTTTTAATTCTTCTATTGCATCTTCTGAAAGTTTCTTATCGTCTTCCTTAAATTTTTCTGCAACTTTAAGAATGTTTGTTGCGTGGTCGCCGATTCTTTCATAATCACCTATTATTAAAAGTAATTGTGATATTCGGTTGTTGTCTTCTTCGGAAAGTTCTTTTCCTGAAAGTTTTAGCAGGAAAGAATCCAGTTTATCTTCATAAGTATCAATTTTAATTTCGTTTTCTCTGATTTGATCAGCTTTTTTCTGGTGGAAGCTTTTAAGCAGTTTTGCAGAGTATACAAAATTATATTCAACCAATTCCGCCATTTTAACAGACTGTCTGTAACATTCTGCCACAGCAAATGTAGGTGCAAGGATAAGCCTTTCGTCCAATAAAACTTGTCTTTTTTGTTCGTCTTTTCCTTCCGGAATAAACTTAATAGCAAGCCTTTCAATAACTTTGCAAAACGGTAATAGCATAATTGCGGTAAATATGTTATATACGGTATGGAATGCTGCAACACCGAACGGGTTAATATTAGTATGCATCAAAGGAATATCAATGAGTGCATTGATTATAATAAACGCAGGGAAACAAACACCTACACTAAGAATATTATAAATAACATGAATACCGGCAACTCTTTTTGCGTTCGTGTTAACACCAATGCTTGCCAGTATTGCGGAAATACATGTACCTAAATTCTGTCCCAGAATAATAGGAATTGCAACTTCCCAGGAAACGCATGTAGCCAAAGTTAATGCCTGCAAAATACCTATTGATGCCGAAGAACTTTGTATAACCATTGTTATAATCATACCGATTGCAAATCCGAAAAGCGGATTTTTGAAAGCAATCATTGCATTTCTAAAGCTTGGCATATCTCCCAGAGGTGCCATTGCACCGGACATAAGCCCCATGCCGTACATTAATATTGCAAATCCTAAAAATATTGTTCCAACATTTTTTCTTTTGTTTGTTTTTGCAGCCATAAGCATGATTATGCCTATAAAGGCTAAAACCGGAGAGAATGTTTCAGGCTTCAGCAATTTAAAGAAGAAACCGGCACTTTCTTGTATTGCTGTTAAACTCAGCAACCATGCCGTAATTGTTGTTCCCAAATTAGCACCGATAATAACGGTTACCGTTCTGGAAAGTGTCATTATACCTGAGTTAACCAACCCTATAAGCATAACTGTTACGGCAGATGATGATTGAATTACTGCTGTAATAAAAGCTCCAAGAGCAAAGCTTTTAACAGGATTAGAAGTCATTTTCTTTAATAATTGCTCTAAGCGTCCGCCGGCAACTTTCTCCAAGCCTGATGACATAATAGAAATTCCGTATAGGAAAAATGCCAATCCGCCCAAAAGAGTAAATACTGAGAATATATCCATAATTACTATTCCTTTTTAGTTGGTTATATGGGATGATATACTGTGATTTTGCTCATAATCCCATATACTTTCAGTGTATCATAAGGATAATTTTTCTTCGACAAAACGTTCAAAATGTTGCGAAATATTTACAAATTCGATTTTTAAATAACATAATGTTACAATTCTTAACAAAACGTCTCAAAAAAGGCAATTTTTTAAAAAAGAAATGCTTTATATATACATAAGAGATAAATATATAAAAACGAGAGGATGCTTCATGACTGAAAAAGCCAAGAAGAGGTTTACACTCATTAAAAATGAGCGAGAGCCGGAAACTGATTATAATTACAAAAATGAACGGATGCGAAGTTATTATACGAACCCGTTAAAGATACATGGTGAAACGCTAAAAGAAGAACTAATGCGGTTTACGAACGGTGAAGGAGGCAGGCGGTTTACTGTCGAAGACCTTCTGCGAGGATGCTAGCGGTACATCCTGACTAAATAAAAATGCCCCGTCAGGCGGAAAAAGAGAAAAGAGAAAAAAGGAATAAAAAGAGGTTTTAAAACCTCTTTTTTTTAGTCTAATAAATTTGCTTCACCGGTATTCATATATTTAAGATAAATACTTTTAAAATAACCTTCAAAACTCGGATCTTTAAGTTCTTTTAAAACCTTGTTGATTTCACGGGCAAGCTGTTTTCTGTTACACAAAGGTGAATCCAGTTGTCCTTCAAGCCTGTATAGAGCATCATGAGATTGCAATCTTACTGCTTCTAAAATATCAGGGAATTTAATATTTAAATTTTTGATTTTCTCCTTAAACTTTTTATTTCTTATATTTTGATATGCATATTCTAATTCAGGTGTATAATTAAATTCGAAATCTTTAATAAGAGGCAGGACTTTATCATTTTCGGAATTTATTATTTTTTCCAAACAAGAAACTACTAAAGCACCTTTTTGGTTAAAATCAAGCCCATCAATCTTTTTTAACCTTTTTATTATTTGGTCGTAAGCCTTTGGATTTTCTTCGGGATAGATATCAAAGAATTGGGTTAGGAGTGTATCACCTTTATCATTAATTCTTTTATGCAGAAAATCTGCCGAACCTTTTCCAATAGCATTTTCATCAAGCATTGCAAGATAATTTTGAGAAGTAAAAAGATTATCAGCATCTATGTTTTTACTCTTTGAACCATAGATTCTGTATTTTAACAATCTCACAAGATTTGGCAAAGAATCAGTTGTTGATTCTATCTCATACTGGTCGGTTTTTATTCCTGCTAAATTCCCATTTTCAAATCTCTCTCCGCCTTGTATAAGCATCATATTATTTGTTACTTCTTTGTAAGGACGACTGATACCTTTTACCAGTCCGTATGCAGAAACTAAGCCAACAGCTACTCCAAGAGGAAACATTGTCCAGCCGGTAAGCGAAAAAAGTGCTCCGGCAACCATTCCAACAGAACTTGATAATATAACAGCAAATTCTTTTTCATTTGACCAGGATATTTCTTTTGTGTATGTTTCTCTGCTTGGTTTAACTAAGACTTCAAATTTATCTGCCGCTTCTTTTATTGCAGGATTTTTTAATAATGCCCGGCGAGAAGTTCCCATTATTTTAAGAGCTTGTTTTGATACATGTAACCCTTGAAAATTCGTATTGTTTTCATTAATTGGAGTAATTTGCATTCCGGTAAAACCTTTCTTGAATATCTTATATTTACCCCAAAATACGTAAAAATAATTTTTGCTAGTATAATAATTTTATGTATCAGATAAAAAACCGTATTTATTTAAACTTTGACAAGACTCAAAAAAGTGCAGTCTGCAACTATTTGAGAGCACTTACCAAACAGAATTTAAGTTTAGGTGTCTCAGGTGTTTTAAAAAAATTCACAGAGGATGAAAAATATTATCTGGAGCTTAATGCTTCAAGGTTTCCGTTCCTTGCCGAGGTAATTGATAATGCCGAGTTTTTAAAAGATACGGAAGATTATATAAAAGAGTGCGTAAAATATTATGAATACAAAGAAAAGCAAAAACCTCTGATTCAGGCACAAAAAGAGTTTGATAAGAAAAAACGCAAATTTTTGCAGGAGGTAAAAATGTCAAAAGAGTCTCCTACAAAAAAACAACTTTATTATTATGACAGATTGTGCAAAAAATATAATATAGAAAAAAAGAATACGGAAGAACTTTCCAGATTAGATTTAAAAAATGAGATAGAAAGAATATTAAATGAACATTCAGACGATTATAAAAATGTTGACTGATGCCGGAATAGAAGAACGGGAAGCAAAAAAGGAAGTAAAAATGCTTCTGGAGCATTTCTGCAATTATACAGAAAAGGATGAGGTGCTCAGGCATCCGATTACGGATGAGCATATAAGAATACTTAAAACAAAAGTTGAGGCAAGGCTTGCTGACAGAACCCCGGTACAGTATATAATTGGTGAATCTTATTTTATGGGTGAATTTTTTAAAGTTACTTCTGATGTTTTGATTCCCCGTCCGGAAACAGAACTTTTGGTAACAAAGGCAATAGAATTAATAAAAGACAATGATTTAAAAAATATACTTGATATCGGAACAGGCTCAGGCTGTATAGCTTGTACGATTGCAAAAAGGACAAATTCCCTTGTTTTAGGAGTAGATATTTCTTCTGATGCACTCAGGATTGCATTGGATAATGTAACAAGGTTGGGTATAAATAATCGTGCCGTATTCAGAAAATCGGATTTGTATTCCAAAATCCGTGCAGATGAAAAATTTGATATGATAATATCAAATCCGCCATATATTCCTATTGGTACCGAGCTTGAACCCGAACTGAAACATGAACCTTCAATTGCACTTTTTGCGGAGGAAAACGGACTTCAGCTATACAGAAAAATTGTTTTGCAAGCACCGGATTATTTAAATGAAGGCGGATGGCTGATTTTTGAACTCGGAATCGGTGAATCCGATGCGGTCAAAGCTTTTATGAATGAATATTTTGAAGAAGTAAATGTAATAAAAGATTTTAACGGAATCGACAGAATAATATATGGCAGATTGATTTAGAGCCTGTAACTGAATCCAATGTTTCCGCTCCAGTTTTCAGTGCTTTTCCATTGAGTTTCTGCATTTAATGTCAGTCTGTCGGTTGCTCTTGTTCTCACTCCGCCGATAAACTGTGTATAACTTTTTTCATTTCCGCCGTTAATAATTGTTCTTGCACCGTTAGCATAAATACAAGCATCGCCAAAGTTTTTACCGACTTGCTGATAAATTCCAAGACCGTTTGTGTATTTCTTAACTACCTCTCCGTCGCTCCCCTTGTTTAATTCAAAAACTGATTTAGGTTCAACTATTGTTCTGCAGTTATTAAATCGTAAGGCTCCGTATAAGCCTGTTTCCAGATTCGTTCCGTCATTATTTTTTTCCAGTGATGTTTTTGAATCTATCATATAATCATTGAATGTTGTTTCGCCGTTACCATACCTGTTGTATGCACCATCCAGTTCAAGTTTGTATCCCTGCTGTGTCTTAGATGCTGCAAATTCACCGTTAAAACCGGGGTTAAATTCACCATACTCAGTTCTGTTTAATGTAACTTTTCCGCCGAAACCATAATTTCTTTCAGGGCTTTTATCTGTCGGAAATTGTGTATCAACACTCATGTTGAGTGAATACATGCTATTTTTGCGATTTAAAGTAACATCAATCCCCTGAGTTCGTGTTTTTATATCTTCTTCCGTTCTTGGTTTGTTTATTTCATCGCTGTATGAAAAATCAAAATCTTTTATCTCGGCTGTTAATGAGCCCATATCCTGAAACCGGCTTTTATCATATTTTAAGTTCAGGAAACAGTCTTTTCCCAAATTTGCCAGCAGTGAATTTGATGTATAAAAACCTGCATCTTCATTTGAATATCCGACTTTTGATGAAATATTGAATAAATCACCGCTTTGTTCAAGTCCCTCTTTTTGTTCCTGATAATCTGCATCACTGCTGTTAGGATTATTATTACGTCTTAATAACGGACGTTTGCCCGTAATTGTTATATTAGAATCTTGTCTGTCGTTGTGTAGTGAGGCAGAGAGTTCTGTATTTCCCAGGCTTGTTTGCACAGCAGTGTCAATATTGTGTGAAAGAGTTTCATTTTCATCCAGATACAAACTTCCGTTGGCTTGAACGGTTGTGTTACCGTTATTAATGCTTACACTTCCCTCTATATTTCCTGATGTGTTTCCGTTTTCATTGTGTGTTATGTTTACGGAAGAAGATATTTCGTGAGAGTCCTCACTTATATTATAATTACCGGATATTGATAAATTTGTTTTTTTGTTTGTTATTGCGGTATTTGTTTCAATGCTGATTCCTAAATTTTTTGCAGAATAGTTTAAACAACCGGTAACAGTTTGTTCCGGAATATTAATACCAACAGTACAGCTTGTATTTTGAGCAACAGAAACAGTACCCTGCAAAACCTCTTGATTGGGTGTATCAGTTTTTATTTCATCGCTGTCAATTTGTTGATTTTCTTCCTCGGACATAGTTATATACTCTTCCTTATATATATAAATGCTCATGTCCTGAGAAAATTGACTTGGAAAAATTTAAATTTTACAAAACTTAATTCCCTGATGTATAAAAAAGGGAATCTGCAACAGTGTGCGGATTCCCTTTTTATTATTAATGATTAAACGATTAACCTTTAAGCTGGCTCATAACTTCATCAGCAAAGTTATCGTTTCTTTTTTCAAGACCTTCGCCAAGAACGAATCTGTCAAACTTAACGATGTTTAATTTGCCGGTAATAAGTTGTTCAATTGTCTGGTCAGGATTCTTAACGAACGGTTGTTCGATTAAGCATCTTTGAGCCATTAACTTATTAACACGTCCTTCAACAATTTTAGCTCTGATTTGTTCAGGTTTCTTTTGAAGGTCTTCTTTACCCATTTCGATTCTTGTTTCTTCTTCAATAACTGAAGCCGGAATGTCAGCTCTTGAAACAAATTCAGGAGCTGAAGACGCGATGTGTAAGCAGATGTCTTTTGTTAAAGTTTCATCTTTAGCATCTGTTAACAATAGAACACCGATTTTACCGTTGTGAATATATGTAGAAGTGTTGCCTTCGTATCTTACAAATCTTCTTACGGTAATTTTTTCACCGATAGAAGCGATTTTTTCTTTGATTGCATCTGCAACAATTTTACCGCATTTTGGGCAAGTTGTGTTTAATAAAGCATCAACGTCAGCCGGATTTGAGTTAGCAACAAGTTCTGCCAAACCTTCTGTTAATTCGATAAATTCAGCATTTTTAGCAACGAAGTCTGTTTCGCAGTTAACTTCAATCATAGCACCGATTCCGTCAGTAACATAAGATGCGATTCTGCCTTCTGCAGCAATTCTGCCCATTTTCTTATCAGCAGATAATATACCTTTTTGGCGGAGAACTTCCATAGCTTTTTCCATATCGCCATCGACTTCAACTAAAGCTTTTTTAGCATCCATCATACCTGCACCGGTTTTATCACGAAGTTCTTTTACCATAGTAGCTGTAATATTCATTTATTTTCTCCTTCATTTTATATGTGAATCGTGAGTTGTGATTCGTGATTCTGTTTTATAAGTGCGATTCACGGCTCACGCCTCACGATTTACGAGTTTTAATTATACATTAGCTGTTTCAGCTTCAGTAACTCCTGCATCAGCAGCAGTAATTGCTTCAGCCTTGTTTCCTGCAGCTTTGTTTTCTCTGAGCTGTTTGCCTTCAAGAACTGCATCGGCTAATTTTGAAGTAATTAACTGGATTGAACGGATAGCATCATCGTTACCCGGTATGATGTAGTTAATTCCTTCAGGGTTAGCATTTGTATCAGCTAAACAGATAACAGGAATACCGAGTTTGTTAGCTTCTGCAATAGCAATATCTTCTTTTGCCTGGTCTACAACAAATATAATATCAGGTAAACCTCTCATTTCTTTGATACCGCCTAAAGTTTTGCTTAACTTAGCTAATTGTCTGTTAAGTTGTGCCTGTTCTTTTTTAGGTAATTTTTCAGCATGACCTGAATTAATAAAATCTTCAAGTTCTCTCAGTTTATTAACTCTGCCTCTGATTGTTTCAAAGTTAGTAAGCATACCGCCTAACCATCTTCTGTTAATGTAGTATGCACCTGCTCTTTTTGCTTCTTCAGCAACAACTTCAGCTGCCTGTTTTTTAGTACCTACGAAAAGGATGTTTTTATTTCTTGCTGCAAATTCTCTTACAATTGCATAAGCTTCATCCAGTAAATCAGTGGTTTTACGCAAATCAATTACATAAATACCGTTTCTTGCACCGTAAATATACGGTTTCATTTTAGGGTTCCATCTTTGTGTTTGGTGACCGAAATGTACAC
>JAEEHV010000081.1 GCA_016280955.1 Candidatus Gastranaerophilales bacterium
ATCTTGGCGTTCTGAATACTCTGTGCCTGGTATTCTACGTCGTGCATTCGTGCTGTAATTGTTAGCAAGCGAGCTTGCGATGCCGCCATTCCCATAGATGTTGTTCCTTGTATTGTCCCTTTGACATGATTTACGGCAATTTTGTTCCCAAACTTTAATATTTTGAGCTAAATTGTTACATTTCGTAACATTCTAAAATATAGTCATTTTGTATTCATGATAAAATTTATTAAGGGGAAAGAGCGAATGATATTTACCCCAATGGAGGAATTTTATTAATGAAAGAAGCATATTTTCCGCAAGAAATAGAAAAAAGGTGGCAAAAAATATGGGAAGAAAAAAAAGCTTTCTATACACCGGATGACAGTGATAAGCCTAAATATTATGCTTTATCAATGTTCCCGTATCCGTCAGGCAAATTGCATATGGGACACGTCAGGAATTATACAATTACAGATGTTATAGCCCGGTTCAAAAAAATGCAGGGATTTAATGTTCTTCATCCTATCGGTTGGGACAGTTTTGGTTTACCGGCTGAAAATGCGGCTATGAAACACGGTGCAAATCCGGCTAAATGGACAGACGAAAATATTGCTTATATGACCAAACAATTAAAAATGCTGGGACTGTCATATGACTGGCAGAGAGAAGTTACAACCTGCAAACCGGAATATTATAAGTGGACACAATGGTTGTTTATACAGTTATACAAAAAAGGACTTGCATACAAAAAAGAAGCAGCCGTTAACTGGTGTGAAAAATGCGGAACAGTTCTTGCTAACGAGCAGGTAATTGACGGAAAATGCTGGAGATGCGATTCTGTTGTAGAAAAGAAATTCCTGTCACAGTGGTTCTTTAAAATTACTGATTATGCAGAGCAGCTGCTTCAGGATTTAGATAAACTCCCGGGCTGGGGTGATAATGTTAAAACAATGCAGGCTAACTGGATTGGAAAATCTCACGGTGCAATTTTCAGATTCAAGGTGAAAGAAATAGAAGGACTTGAAGTTCCTGTATATACAACAAGACCGGATACGGTACACGGAATAACGTATCTTGTTGTTGCTCCTGAGTATAAAGATATCGAAAAACTTACAACTCCGGAAAACAAACAGGCGGTTGAAGAATACAGAGCAAATGCCCGTAAAATGACAGAAATTGAAAGACTTTCAACTGAAAGGGTTAAAACAGGAGTGCCACTTGGTACACATTGTATAAATCCGTTTACGGGAGAAGAATTCCCTCTCTGGACTGCGGATTATGCTCTTGTCGAATATGGAACCGGTGCAGTTATGGCAGTTCCTACACACGATACCCGTGACTTTGATTTTGCTAAAAAATATAATTTACCAATGAAGGTTGTTATACAAAATCCTGAAAATCCTTCGGATTGTTCAGAAGAAGCTTATGTTGAAGAAGGTATTTTAGTTAATTCAAACGAATTTAACGGAATGAAAAATACCGAAGCAAAAAAAGCAATTACTCAAAAAGCGGTAGATGGCGGTTTTGGTGAATTTAAAACACAATACAGATTGCGTGACTGGCTGATTTCACGTCAAAGATACTGGGGTGCTCCAATTCCTGTCGTTTATTGTGACAAATGCGGAATCGTTCCGGAAAAAGAAGAAAACCTTCCGGTTATGCTTCCGACAGATGTAGATTTTTCTGTTATCGGGAAATCGCCGATTACAACATCAAAAACATTTAAAGATACTACTTGCCCGATATGCGGAGGTCATGCAACAAGAGAAATGGATACTATGGACACATTTGTCTGCTCAAGTTGGTATTATTTAAGATACTCTGATGCAAAAAATTCCGAAAAATGTTTTGATAAAAATTTAGTTAATAAATGGCTTCCTGTAGATCAATATGTCGGCGGAATAGAACACGCAATCTTACACTTGCTGTATTCAAGATTCTTTACAAAAGCACTTAGGGATTGCGGATTGTTAGACTTTGATGAACCGTTCAAAAATCTCTTAACGCAGGGTATGGTACTTAAAGACGGCTCAAAAATGTCAAAATCAAAAGGTAACACGGTTGATCCTGACGAAATATTTGAAAACTACGGAGCTGATACCGCAAGGTTATTTATTCTTTCCGATTCACCGCCGGCACGCGACTTTGACTGGTCAGATGCAGGGGTTGAAGGATGCTATAAATTCCTTAACCGTGTATGGAGACTTGTCAGCGACGGAGTAAGAAAAGGACTTATCAGCAAAGATTACAGTCTGACTTATCCGCTTTCAAAAGAAAATGACGACCTTGTAAGAACTGTTCATATTGCCATAAAAGGAATTACTAATGATATAGCAAATGACTTTCAGTTTAATACTGTCATATCAAAGTATCGTGAGTTAACAAACGCAATATATGAGTGGTTCGGAAAGAAAAAAGATTTCACTGCGGAAGATAAAAATGTATTCAGCTTTGCAGCAGAATCCCTGATAAAACTTATGTCACCGGTTACAGTCCACATGTCAGAAGAAATATGGCACGAACTCGGACATACGAATTCTATTCACGATGAAAGCTGGTGCAAATGGGATGAAAACCTTGCCAAAGCAAGCAAAATCACTCTCGTTGTTCAAATCAACGGTAAAGTTAAAGATAAAGTAGAAGCAGATGAAAGTGCAAGCGACAAAGAACTTGAACAAATAGCACTTTCTACTGACAAAATCAAAGAACTTACCGCAGGAAAAGAAATAGTAAAAACTATTGTAGTTCCGAAAAAATTGGTAAACATCGTTGTAAAATAACAAAAAAATCCTTCCTATAACAGGAAGGATTTTTTATATCTTTTCGAATACATGATTCAATCGTGTTTTGCAAAATCCGCATTCCAGCAATACATTTTCAACACCATACCGTTGATCATAACCACCTGTTACAAGTGTAGAAGATTTGTCCATCCTTTCCGATAAAATTCTCGCAAGCTTGTAAATATTGTCATCTCCCAGGTAATGCCAGAAATTTCTTGCAAGTAAAACGGTATTTTTAAAATCCAGTGTTTTTGCATCTTCCATTATATCCGACTGAGCAAAATTTACATATTTACTAAGATTTGAAACAGGTTTGATAATATTTGGTGATATATAGTTAAAATATTTAAAAAAGTTTTCACCAAGATAATAATCTATTGCGGGTTCCTCCTGCGGGGAAATTCTGTATTCAGCTTTTTTTGCCAATGCAATATGCAACGGTTCAATATCTCTTGCCATAACAGGCAAATATTTTTCGGCATTATTCAACCCCAAAGAGTCAATCAATTTTGATATAAAAGAATAAATTTCTTCACCGTCAGAACAAGCATGAGCAATTATATTAACCTTATCAGCATCACGATACTTATACTCCATAAAATTTATCAAATAATCAAAATCCAAATCCCATCTGAACATACAAGTATCGGCACGATTAATTACATTACCGTATTTATCCAGTATTTCATGCCTGTAGGATTTAAAATTAATATTGTATGCAGGATTAAATGTAATCACACTGTATTAAAACTGCTGAAAAAATAAATTTGTTACTTTTAATAAATTTATTTCTTTTTATCATCGCCTTTTAATTCTTTTTGCATACAATGACCTGCAATGGCACCTGTTCCTATGCCTCCGATAGCGACATCAGTTGCGATTAAGGGCAGTAAATACGGTGCTCCTACTGCTGTCATAGCAAGTATTGCACCAGCCCATACAGCACCGATGCCGGCACCAACACCTGCTCCTTTCCAGCCTTTGAAAGATGTCTGAGCCGGATGCTGAACTTTTGAAGAATGCACATTAGTTTTAGAATACAAATTGTAATTTGGAACGGGATTTATTCTCATAATAAACTCCTTTCATATATTCACACACACCTGATTGAAAAAAGACTGGGCGATACAAGGCTCGAACTTGTGACCCCTTGAATGTCGTTCAAGTGCGCTACCAACTGCGCCAATCGCCCTTATTTTGTTTGGACTGTTGGTTCAAGTGCTACCTCTCAAAAAATCCTCAATGGTTCGGATTTTTCTCGGCAGAGTCAACTGCGCCAATCGCCCATGTTTTAATAATTTATAACACAAACAAACCCATATTTCAAGACGGTTTTGTGATTTTTTTATAAACTTTTGTTCAAATTTTATTCATGCATATACATCATTTTTATTATATATGTATTGAAAAAATATATAACATGTGTAATAATATAAATATCGCAATCAACGGAAGGATATTTTTATTATGGAAATAACCGGAACAAGCAGTCAAATTCAAGATTATATAGAACAAGAAGCAAAGGTTATGGAAACCGAAGCTTTGTACCAAATTAAATTACTAAAAATGCAGCAACAATCTGAAGCAATAGCCGGTACTTTACTTGAAGATACAGTAGAAATATCCAAAGAAGCAATGGAAAAATATTTATCTGAAACCAGAGGTTAATTATTATAAAGAAATTAAAGAGCGGTCAAATGAAATTCATTTGACCGCTCTTTTTTGATAAATACTAAAATTATATGTTTATAGTATAATTAATAAACAGAAGGGAAAAGATTTTGAAACAATCAAAACTAACATTAGCAATATTTACCGCACTATTTTTAGGAATAATTACAGGATGGTTATTTCCGGACTTTGCAGTCAGACTGCACGTTCTTGCAGAGATTTTCCTGAGAATGGTAAAAATGATTATTGCCCCGTTGTTGTTTGCTACACTGGTTGTTGGTATAGCCGGTCATGGTGATGTCAAAAGCCTTGGCAGACTAGGTATAAAAACAATTGCATATTTTGAAGTTGTTACGACCATTGCTCTTTTTATAGGCTTAGGGTTTGCAAATCTCTTCAAACCCGGAGTAGGAATGGGAAATATATCAGCTGCCCATAACGGATTAAACAGTATCGTTCAGTCCGCTGCAACAACTCATCATAATTCTTTTGGAGAATTACTTTTGGGCTTGTTCCCGACAAGCATTTTTCAATCTATGGCAGAAGGAAACTTGTTGCAAATTGTTGTATTTTGTATATTTTTTGCACTCGCTATTTGTGCGGTCGGTGAAAAAGCAAAACCTGTCGTTGACGTATTAAATTCACTGGCAACAATAATGTTTAAATTTACCGAATATGTAATGTATTTTGCTCCGCTTGGTATTTATGGTGCAATTGCATATACAATAGGCTCCAACGGTTTAGTAATACTTTGGAACTACGGGAAAATAATAATGTCATTATATGTTGCGCTCGCTGCCTTTGTCATTTTTGTACTTATTGCTGCGTGTAAAATTGTAAAAATATCAATAAGGGCATTATTTAAAGCAATACAAGAACCGGCACTTTTGGCATTCTCAACCGCAAGTTCGGAAGCCGCACTTCCTAAAGCTATGAAAATTATGGAAGAATTCGGTGTGCCAAAATCTATAGTAGGTTTTGTAATGCCGACAGGTTACACGTTTAACCTTGACGGTTCAACATTATATCTTGCAATGGCTGTTATATTTTCAACCCAGCTTGTGGGACATCCGCTTACATTTGAGCAGCAGCTTGTTATTATGTTTGCTCTTATGCTTACAAGCAAAGGTATTGCAGGAGTTCCGAGAGTTTCACTTATTGTTCTTGCAGGAACACTAACGAGTTTTGGCATTCCAATAATCGGTGTTGCAATACTTTTGGGAATTGACCAAATATTAGATATGGGCAGGACAACCGTTAATTTAATCGGGAACTGTGTTGCAACAGTTGTTATTGCAAGATGGGAAAATCAGTTTGATTATTACAAAATGAGTGATTTTATAAAAGCAAAGAAAATGAAATTGGCTACAGTTTCAAATATTGATGAATACAAAGAAGGCGCAAAGGGATAAAGAGGTTATAATATTATGGAACAATTGGAGAAAAAAATGGAATATAAGGAAACATTAAATCTTCCTCAGACTACTTTAGAAATGAGGGCAAATGCTATTAACAAAGAACCTCAGACACAAAAGTTTTGGGAAGAAAATGATATTTATAACAAAATCAATGAAAATAAAGATAAAACAAATTCTTTTGTTTTACACGACGGACCTCCTTATCTGAGCTCAGATAAGATTCACGTCGGAACTGCATTAAATAAGATTTTAAAAGATATAATTATCAAGTATAAATCAATGAATGGTTTTTATGCACCGTATGTTCCCGGCTATGATGCTCATGGTCTGCCAATTGAGAATGCTGTTGTTAAAAACATTAAAGGCGGACGTCACGCAATAACCGAAGGAGAGCTCAGAGCAAAATGCAGAGAGTATGCCGCAAACAGCTTGAAAGGTCAGGAGGCTGCTTTCAGAAGATTAGGTGTTCTTGGTAATTGGGAAAATCCATACCTTACAATTAAGCCCGAATATGAAGCTGAACAAGTCAGAGTTTTTGGCGAAATGTACAAAAAAGGTTACATTGAAAAAGGTCTTAAACCTGTTTACTGGTGTGCATCCTGCGAAACCGCATTAGCTGAAGCAGAAGTTGAATACGCAGACATATCTTCAAAATCTATATATGTAAGGTTCAGATTTGATGAAGACTCAACGGAAAGAATTAATTTAAGAATTATTCCGAATAATACAAAACCGATATATGCAATCATCTGGACAACAACTCCTTGGACAATTCCTTCAAACGTTGCTATATCAATGAATCCGAGATATGAATATCAGTTATTTGAATATAAGGGTGATGTATATGTTGTAGCAAAAGATCTTCTCGGAAGGTTTATAAAAGATGCCGAATGGGATGAAAGCGAGCTTAAGCTCCTTGAAACTGCAGACGGTCAGGAATTTGAATTAATGGAAGTATTCCATCCGCTTGTTAACAGAAAATCAAAAATAATTTTGGGCGAACACGTCACATTAGATGCAGGTACAGGTCTTGTACATACCGCTCCGGGACACGGTCTTGAAGACTATGAAGTCGGATGTAAATACGGAATTGAAGTTTTATCACCGCTTGATGCAAAGGGCTGTTGGACAGAAGAAGGACAAATTCCGGAATTGGTAGGAGTTCCGTATTACAAAGGTAATGATATGGTTATTGATATGCTGATTAACTGCGGTGCTCTCGTTTACCAAAATGAAATATCTCATAGTTACCCGCATTGCTGGAGATGTAAGCACCCGGTAATTTACAGGGCAACACCGCAATGGTTCGTCAAGGTAGATAAATTCCGTGACAAAGCAATGGAAGAAATTCATAAAGTAAAATGGATTCCGGCAAGCGGTGAAAGCAGAATCGGTAACATGGTTGAAGGGCGAACAGACTGGTGTATTTCTCGTCAACGTGCTTGGGGTGTTCCTATCCCGATTTTCTATTGCGAAGATTGCGGAGAAGTTATCTGCACTGATGAAACAATTGAGAATGTTGCATCAATTTTTGAAAAGGAAGGTTCGGATGCTTGGGTAAACCGTAAGACAGAAGAACTGCTTCCGCAAGGATTTGTTTGTCCGAAGTGCGGTAAAACTCACTTCAGACAAGAAAAAGATATTATGGATGTTTGGTTTGATTCCGGTATTTCCTGGAGAGCAGTTGTTGAAAAAAGAGCAGAAGAACTCGGTCATACACCTGTTGATTTGTATCTTGAAGGTTCCGACCAACACAGAGGATGGTTCCAATCTTCACTTCTTACATCAATCGCGACTCAGGGAATTGCACCATATAAACAAGTTCTTACACACGGTTTTGTATTCGGTGAGGACGGAAGAAAAATGTCTAAGTCTTTAGGAAACTACATCAGGCCGGATGATATTATTAAAAACTACGGTGCTGATATCTTAAGACTTTGGGCTGCATCAGTTGATTACAGAAATGATACCAAAATCGGTGATAATATCGTTAAACAACTTGCGGAAATCTTTAAGAAAACCCGTAATACAGCAAGATTTTTACTGGGTAATATTCACGACTTTAATCCGGAAACCGATTATGTAAAATATGATGAACTTAAAAATATTGATAAATTTGCACTTCACAAACTTAATAAAGTTATTGCGGAAGTTACCGAAGCCTTTGAAAATTATGAATTCTATAAATATTTCCAATGTCTTCAAAACTTTGCTGCAGTAGATTTAAGTTCATTCTATCTTGATATTGTAAAAGACCGTCTTTATACGGCAGGTAAAAAATCACTTTCTCGTCGTGCTTGTCAGACAGTTCTTTATGAAACCTATCAGGCATTGGTAAGAATGGTTGCTCCGGTTATGCCGTTCCAGGCAGAAGATATGTGGCAAAACACTCCTCTAAACCAAAGACAAGGATTGGAAAGCATACTTCTTGCAGGCTGGGTAGGGGTAAATAAAGAGTGGGATAATCCGCAGCTTGAAGAAGATTTTACAAAAATACTGAAAACAAGAGAAGTTGTCACACGAGCTATTGAACCATTAAGAGCACAAAAAACAGTAGGAAGTTCTTTGGAAGTTGCTGTTTATATTAAATCAGAAGATGCAAAACTTCTGAAGACTAACGAAGCAGATATTGCAGATATATTCATTGTTTCTCAGGCTTATGTATCAGATACAAAACCGGAAGAAACCCTGAATGAATATACCGAAAATGATATAACGGTATGGGTTACAAAAGCAGAAGGCGAAAAATGCGAACGTTGCTGGAAATACCGTAAACTTGGAGAACATGCAGGACACGAAACAATCTGCTCAGATTGTTGGGAAGCTGTAATGGAATAATAAATAACATTAAACAAACATATTGGATATAAAGAGAGCTTTTAGCGGGATGGTAAAATAATACCCCCGCTTTACTTTTTGCTGATTTAACTTGCTCATGCGAAAAAAAAGAGCCACAATGGCTCTTGGAATTAAGAATAGCTGGAAGTATGAAAAAGATTTAATAATTATATTTAACCTAAATTGTCATACCAAAACTATTAACCGGGTAGGTGATTCTACAGGATTAAATTGAAATAATAATATACTCACATTAAAAAAAATAAATTTACCATTTAATATATTTACCCCTTAACATATATTTACCGTTTTATATACAAAACAAATAATATATGTTATTATGTTATTAGTAGTAGATAATAAATTTTTGAAGATATATGCGATAGAAAAGATTATTAAGAGAATATTAATAGTTGTCGGGTAGGTTATATGTACCCGAACATCGTGTATATATAAAAAATAGAAAGAGAAAAGGTGCCGCATGAACGGAATGCTCACAGCTGCAATAGTAGTGACCGTTATTTTGGTTGCTGTTATTGTTGTACTCGGTTTGAAGTACAGAGATCTTCGAACCCAGACTGACATTGCAAAAAAAGATTTGCAAGAACGTGAATCTATTATGCAAAAAGAGGCTTTAATAAAAGCAAAAGAAGCTTTGCATAATGAAAGAGAACAATTAAACGAAGATGAAAGAGAACGAAGAAGAGAGTTCGCACAAATTGAAAACAAATTAAGCAAAAGAGAAGATATTCTGGAAAATAAAATTCAGGAAGTAACCGACAAAGAAGTTGAACTCGACAAAATGAAAGAACAGCTTATTGAAAAAGAGGACTTCCTTGCAGAAATCGTTCAAAAACAAACAGTTGAGCTTGAACGCATTTCCGGTTTAAGTGCTGAAGATGCAAAAAAGATGCTGATGGAACAATTAAAAAGTGATTTGGCACAGGAACAAATGCAGTTAATCAGAGAAAATGAAGCTAAAATTCGAGAAGATGCTTTAGAAAAATCAAAAGAAATTCTTACGACAACAATGCAGCGATGTATGATTGAACAGGTTGTTGAATCAACTGTTTCTGTTGTATCACTTCCAAACGATGAGATGAAAGGAAGAATAATCGGACGAGAAGGCAGAAATATCAGAACATTAGAAACATTGACAGGTGTAGATTTAATTATTGATGATACACCGGAAGCAGTAGTTCTTTCTTCCTTTGATCCTGTAAGACGTGAAATTGCAAAACTTGCTCTTGAAAAACTTATTCAGGACGGTCGTATTCACCCCGTAAGAATAGAAGAAATGGTTGAAAAGTCAAGAGAAGAAGTTGAAAAGAAAATCATGAAAGAGGGTGAAAATGCCGCAGTCGACATGGGCATAATGGGCTTGAACAAAGAGCTTATTAAGAACCTCGGAAGATTATATTACAGAACGAGCTACGGTCAGAATGTCTTAAAACATTCTCTTGAAGTCGGACATATTGCAGGAATGTTAGCCGCAGAGCTCGGAGCAAATGTTTATATTGCAAAAAGAGCAGGACTTCTTCACGATATAGGTAAAGCTGTCGACCAAACACAAGAAGGAACTCATATCCAGCTTGGTGTTGAACTTGCTTCCCGTTATGGTGAAAAACAAGAAGTTATTCATGCAATTGAAGCTCACCACGATGATGTTACAGCTAATACAATTGAAGCGGTACTTGTAAAACTAGCTGATGCCATATCCGCAGGTCGTCCGGGTGCAAGACGAGACACTTTGGAAATCTACATCAAGAGATTGCAAAAAATAGAAGAAATCGTTAACGGATATGAAGGCATTAAACAATCCTTTGCAGTTCAGGCAGGTCGCGAAGTCAGAGTAATTGTTCAATCTGAAATGTTTGATGATTTGGCTTCCCAAAAACTTGCAAGAGATATTGCAAAGAAAATTGAGGATGAACTTGATTATCCGGGACAGATTAAAGTTACTGTTGTAAGAGAATTCAGAACTACAGAAATAGCAAAATAGGGTTTGAATCGTGAATGGTGAATCGGGATTGATTTAAAATCGAATCACGATTCACGGCTCACGAATCACAAATGAATATGAACGAACAAGATAGTATAAAACTAATATTTCTAGGTGACATAACCGGCAGACAAGGACGCACTGCCGTAAAGTCATATATTGCCTCACTAAAAAAGAAACCGGATTTTGTTATTGTAAACATAGAAAATGCCTCACACGGTTTTGGACTTACAAAGAAAAATTATGATGATTTATCTTCATCAGGAATTGATTGTTTCACATCAGGAAACCATATCTGGGACAAAAAAGATATTTATGAATACATTGATGAAGCAAATAACCTTATCAGACCTATAAATTATCCGAAAGGAACAAAAGGCAGAGGTTCGCAGATATTTGAAGTTAAAGGTCAAAAACTTGCAGTTATAAATGTATTGGGCAGAGTTTTCATGCCTCCGATTGACTCCCCCTGGCAAGTTGTGATTGATGAGATTAATAAATTAAAAGAAGCCGGTACAGAACACATTATTATAGATTTTCATGCAGAAGCAACAGCAGAAAAAATTTGTTTTTCAAAATATTTAGCTAATACTTATAATACAGAAGATAATGCATTAATAAAATGTTTCTTTGGAACTCATACGCATGTTCTTACAGCTGATGAAAAAATATATAACGGAATGGCATACATTACTGATGCCGGATTTTGCGGCGCGGTTGACAGTGTAATCGGTATGGAATTTGAAACCTCACTGAGACGTCTTTCCACGAGTTTACCGGAAAGATATGAAATTTCGGAATCGCCAATTGCCCAAATTAATGGAGTTGAAGTTCTTATTGACAGAACAAAATCAACTCAGATAAAAAGAATTAATGTTACTGTAAATAATGAAAATAATGAAAGAGGCAATTATGAGGAATCCGAATGACATCATAAAACCTAAAATCGGAGGTGTATAATGAAAGGTGATTTTCATATACACACCTATTATTCAGATGGTGTTTTTTCTCCGGAAAAAATTGTAGATTTGGCAAATGAAGCCGGTTTAGAAGTCATTTCTTTAACCGACCACGACAATGTTCTGTCATACAATGTCGCAAAAGATTATATTGAATCGAAAAATTTAAACCTGAAACTTATTCCGGGTATTGAAGTTAATACTCTTTACAAAGATTACGAAGTTCATATTCTGGGATATTTTCCCGATGCTACAAAACCGGATTTTAAAGCAATGCTGAAAGCTCAACAGACTGCACGTATTAAACAAACAAAAGAAATTTTAAGACTATTGGCAAAAAAAGAAGGTATAAAAATTGCTTTTGAAGATGTAAAAGAAATGGTTGCAGAAGGCGGAAGTATAGGACGTCCGCACATTGCCAAAGCAATAACAAATGTCGGCGGAACGAGTAATGTTATGGAAGCATACAGCAAATATATTCACAAAGACTCTCCCGTCTATATTGAACGTAAAACAGTTTCACCGTTTGATGCAGTAGAGGTAATTTATGACTCCGGCGGAATTCCGGTTATAGCTCATCCCTACGATATTGATATTGCAGAAAAACTCATTAAGGAGCTGATGAATTGCGGTTTGAGAGGGATTGAAGCATACCACAGAAAACATTCTCCTGCTATTGTTGAATATTTTTCAACTATGGCAGAAAATCTCGGACTTATTGTTACGGGCGGCTCTGATTTTCACGCACCTAACATAATGAACGGACAGATAATTCTTGGTAAAAATTTTATTCCCGAATGGATTTATGACGGACTGATTAAGGAAAAGAAAAATATTGATATTGCAGGATAAACGTCCGTAATAAGTAAACGTAATAATATAATTAAAGGAAATTTTGTATGGAATCAAATAAAAAAAACAATAGTAAAATCATAGATTCAAAATTAAAAACTGCCTTCACGATTGTTGAAGTTTCAATATTATTTGTAATATTTTTGATTGTAGCTTTCTTAGTTGCACCGCTATCCCTTGATGATACAATGCAGGCAAAAAATGTATCTAACTGGAAACGTGTTCAGGGCGATTTTGCAAATATTTTTTACACAATTAATTCACAAAAAGATACCGAAAATTTTGATTTCAACAATACATTTGAAAACACTATAAAACCTGAAGTTAAAACAGATATAATTCCATACAAAATTACATATATGAACGGTGCTTATCCAAATACAGACTACAGATTTTCTACCTTCAAGCAAACAAATAAAAAAGCAACTGTAGCATACAAATTTTATGATCAGCCGCAAGATGGCATTTTAGGGTTGTTAATGTATGATGTTAACGGACAAGTCGGACCTAATGTTTGGGGAAAAGATGTCTTTGGTTTTAATATATATGAAGACAAATTTGAACCGTTTTGTAAAGATAAACAAAACTCAATACAGGATAAAGACTGTTCAAGAACAGGTACCGGACTGTGTTGCTCCAATTGGTATCTGATAGGGGGAAAACTTAATTAATGACTAATATTTGTGTATTTGCATCTTCCTCAAACAAACTGGATTCAAGTTTTTATAAAGATGCTTCTGAGCTTGGAAAATTACTCGGAGAAAACGGATTCAATATAGTTTATGGAGGAAGTCGTTTGGGCATGATGTATGCTTGTGCTTCGGAAGTTAAAAATAACGGTGGAAAAATTATAGGTGTAATGCCTCAAAGACTTTACGATTTAGGTTGCGGCAATCCGGAAGATTGTGCGGAATTTATTTTAACATCGGGAATGAGAGAACGAAAAGCAAAAATGGACGAGATTTCCGAGGGAGTAATAGCACTTGCCGGCGGATTCGGAACACTGGAAGAAATTTCTGAAATGATTGTGCAAAAACAGTTGGGATATAATAAAAAACCTATAATTATTCTTAACACAAACGGTTTTTACAATAATCTGGCAGCTTTTTTTGATAATATTATCGAATATAAGTTTGCAAAACCCGAAACTGCCGAATTATATTATCTTGCAGAAACACCTCGTGATGCAATAGAATACCTGATAAATTACAGTGCCGAAAAACTTGAATATGCAGGAAAATTTTAATGATAAAATATCTGCATATTATTGACACTACTAGACACATTAACAAAATTATTATAAAATCAAATAAGTAAGAGAGGAAAATCAATGGCAAAAAATACAGATACTATACCTATAGAGGTAATTATTTTAACCACTGATCATGATATAAAAGGAACCGTTCATGTTTCGAAATATACTGATACAAACAGAGAACTGACAGACCTTTTGAATGATAAAGAACGCCGATTCTTAGCGGTTACAAATGTGGAAATATATCCTAAAAACTCTAATCAACCGCCAAAAAGATATGATTTTTTAGAGATTCATATGGATTACGTTTTAATGGTTCATCCTACATCTCAGGCATTGTTCAGAGAAACACCGAAATCTAATGATGACATTCTGCGTTTCAGAGAACTGAGAGCAAAATTGGGACAAACAAAACCATTCTAAAATTAAATTTAATAACATTATAGGAGATAAAAAATGGCAAAATTAGTCAGACCAAGTTGGGCTATAAGATGTACACAATCCGGCTGCAAAGCATTGTTTGAAGTTGCAAAGCTGGAAAAAGGAAAACAACAGGAAGTTGTTTGTCCGAACTGCGGAGAACACTATGTTTATCCGATTTATGATGAAGAAAATGACGAAGCATAGTTTAAATATTGTTTAACGTAAAATTCAAGAGGTCAATTTTGACCTCTTTTAACATGAAAAGGGGCTTATGAAACGAATTTTGATTGTTGATGATCAATCAGGCTGGAGAGATTTTCATTCGAATGCTTTAAAGAATGCAGATAGTCAAATTATAATTGAAACTGCTGACTTTGCCGGAGAAGCATATTCTAAAATTTTAGAAAATAATACAAATCCGTATGACATAATTCTTACCGATTTACAAATGGAAGAAGACTATACCCCTAAACTGGCAGGAGAGTGGCTTGTTGAACAGATTAAAGAATTGCCTGCCTATTACAAAACAAAAATTATTATAATTTCAGCCTCTCCAAGAATTAAATTTATTGCGGAAAACTATAATGTAGAATTCATACCCAAAGCAAAAGCTGTAGGAAATGTCGAAAAGTATAAGGAAATACTTCTATAATTAATTAAAAATTTTTTGCCAACAAATTTATATTATCATATAATAACTTTATGAATAAAAAAGCTGAATTTGCAGGAAGTTTTTATCCGGCATCTTCCGAAGATTTAAATAATCTTCTGGAAATGTATAAGCAAGAACAAGAGGATGTAAAATTTAAATCAAAAGCTATTATTGTACCGCATGCCGGATACATCTTTTCAGGTCATGCAGCAATGAGCGGTTTTTTGCATTTGGAAGCGGCTGAAAATATTTTTATAATTGCCCCCTCTCACCACAATAATTTTAATAACATAGTTTTGCCTAAATATACATATTTTGAAACACCGCTTGGCAGTGTTGAAGTAAACAACAGGCTGATAAAAGAAATTGTTGACAAATATCCTTGCACAATTGATGATGAACCATTTAACGGTGAGCATGCAATTGAAGTTGAACTTCCGTTTCTGCAAAATATTTTTTATCCGCAAAGGCAAAATGCAGCCGACTTTGTTAAAAATCTAAAAAAACTCGGAAGAAGATTAAAAATAGTTCCAATGCTAATCGGCAAATGTGATTACAGATTAGTTGCAGATATTATTGCTGAATATTGGGAAAATTCCGCTTTCGTAATATCATCGGATTTAAGCCATTATTTTCCGCAAGAACAATGCAGACAAATAGATAATTATACGGCAACAATTATTGAAACAGGGAAACACGAATGTCTTGTTCCCGAACAAGCTTGCGGAATTACAGGCATAAAGGGACTGGTTGAATTTGCTGACAACAACTCCTGCTCGATGATTCGTACGGAAATGTACAATTCCGGAGATATAAATAACAGTAAAGAACGTGTTGTAGGATATGGTGCCTGGTTCTTATATACCGGCTCAAAAAATGATTATATTGAACGTTTTTATTCAAAATATATATTAGATACAGTTAAGCAAACAATAATAAATACATTGGAAGAAAAACCGGCTTTACCGGAAAAAGTTCCTACCGTATTCAAACAACTCGGGGCATCTTTTGTAACAATAAAATCTAACAATCAGCTCAGAGGATGTATGGGTTCGGTTTATCCAAAAAAACCTCTGATAGCAGACATTATAGATAACACTCAAAATGCAGCATTTCAAGACTTTAGGTTTGAACCGGTAACTGCCGAAGAAATAAATTCGTTGGATTTTTCTGTTTCTTTACTCTCTGAAATTGAAAGAATTGATTTTAAGGGAGAAAAAGATCTTTTGTCTAAAATATATCCGCACGGAATAATTATATCCGACAGGAACAAAAGAGCTGCTTATCTTCCGATTGTATGGGAACAGCTGCCTGACAGAGAAATCTTTTTAAATTCACTAAAAGAAAAAGCCGGACTTCCGCCAACATATTTCTCCGGAACATTGGAAGCATACAAATTTTCAACAACCGACATACTAAGCACTAATTATATTCTCTAAAACCTGCTCAAAATCACCTAATTTACAGTCTGCCGTTAAAGATATTCTCAGTCTTGATGTTCCTGCCGGAACTGTCGGAGGACGTATTGCAGGGATATAATATCCCATAGCCTTTAATTTTTCAGAGAGTTCAAGAGTTTTTTCATTATCACCTATTACTACAGGTATAATATGAGTTGAAGAAGGTGTATTTATTCTTCGCAGCTTTAAAGATGCATGTACGGCTTTTACCAGCTGCTCAAGTTTTTTCTTCTGTTTTATTACAAAATCCTTTTGTTCTGTTAAAAGCCAGTTTGACCAAGCAATATTTACAGGCGGAATTGAAGTGGAAAAAATAAAAGAACGTGCTTTATTAATTAAATATTCAATAATCAAACCGTTTGAAACACAAAATGCACCGAAAGAACCGACCGCTTTGCCGAATGTTGCGGTAATTATATCAACATCTTTTCCGCTGCTCAATCCGGCAAGAGTTTTTCCGCAGCAGCAAAACGCATGTGCTTCATCTATCATCAGCAAGCAATTATATTTATTTTTTAATTCCACAAGTTTGTTTATATCCGCAATATCACCATCCATACTGAATACGGATTCAGATACTATTATTGCTCTTTTATATTCACCCCTCTTTGACTGAAGAAGTTTTTCCAAACTGTCATAATCAAAATGTTTATATCTGAAGAAATCTCCATCTGATAATCGCATTCCGTCAATGATGCTTGCATGATTCAACTTGTCAGAAAAAACAACATCACCTTTTCCGATAAGAGCTGATATGACACCTAAATTAGCCTGATAGCCGGTATTAAAAATTAAAGCAGCTTCTTTATTAAATATATTTGCTACAGTCGATTCAAGCTCTTTATATTCAATTGAACTGCCAGTCAATAATCTGGCTGATGCAGCTGACATTAATGAACGATTATCAGTTAAAAACTTTTCTCTCAACTCGGACTTTGTACTTAGCCCAAGATAATCGTTAGAAGCAAAATTCACAAATTCAACACCGCCGGTAACAATTTTCCCGTCACTTTTTTCTGTTATATCAGGAATTTTCCTTAACTGGCCGGCTTGCCTTAATTTGTTTAATTCTTCCTCTATTCTCTGCATTTACTTTTTACTCAATAATTCTTTAGCTTTTTCCAGCTGTTCATCGACTTTATTTTCGATAAGAAAATCAATATCCGAACCGACTTCTATATCCGGCTGAATACCGAGTTTGTTAATATCGGTTCCGTTTGGAGTTAAATATCTTGCAACAGTTACATTTACACCTGTTTGGTTTGGCAGCGGAACAATTTTTTGCACCAAACCCTTACCAAAAGTTTTATTACCGACCAATGTTGCTTTGTGAGAGTCTTTTAATGCTCCTGACAATATCTCGCTTGCGCTTGCACTCATACCGTTAACCAATACAACAACCGGCTTATCCAAAGGTTTCCCTTCGTCCTTTGCTTTTATGGATTTTTTATATCCGTTCCTGTATATTATATCTACAATAGTTCCTGAATTTATAAATCTGTCTGCAATAAAAACAGCATTGTCAAGCAATCCGCCGGTATTTCCGCGAAGGTCAATAATTAAAGAATCAGCATCCTTAGTAGTATTCAATGCTTCTATAAATTCGTTGGGAGTTGTGCCGCTCATAAAACTTGTTATTTTGATATATCCTATATGATTATCAAGAATAGATGTTTTTACAGACTTAATTTTAATTTCTTTTCGCTTAATTTTTTTGGTAAATTTTTTACCGTCCCTTAAAATAGTTAATTCTACTATGCTGTTTTCCGGTCCTCTGACAATAGCAGCAACATCAGACACATTCATGCCGGCAATATCCTTACCGTCAACGGCAGTAATAATATCACCGTTCTTTAGTTGTGCAAAATCAGCAGGAGTTCCGGGCATAACATTAAAAATTTCTGTTCTTCCCGAATTATTATAGATGTTTACACCTATGCCGTATATTTTTGAAGATATTGATGTTGTCAAATCTTCAAATTCTTTTTTTGGCATAAATCGTGTATATGGTTCATTAAGACTTGCAAGCATGGTATCGATTGCAACTTCAGCATCTTCCTGAGTTTTAATTTTGCCCTGATATCTGGTTTTCCATCTGTTCCAGTTTTGATGATTAAGTGTAGGTTCATAATACTCTTTGCCTATTACCCACCAGGTACGTTCAAACAACCGTTGCGGTGCAAGTTCTGTATTATTTACAATATCTCTTTGAAGAAAATATGAATTTGTTTTGGTAAATGCAGACAAAAATACATTGTTAAACACAACCAGAATTAAAACGGACAAAATAATTATTAATATATGCTTATTCTTCATACTTTCATTTAACATCAACCGTCACTATTAAGCAATATACTTTTTTAAATCTTGGAGCTTATTAAATAACTAATTAAAATCTTAATTTTTTTATTAATTAAGCCAGATAGTCCAGAATTGCACCGCCGATTTCTTCAGTCGGATCAAATCCGGCATTTTTTGGAGGATTAATTGAGTCTTGTATTAACATTTTAACCAAAGGCCCAAATCCGTCAGGAACTTTTATTTTCCTGTATATTCCCGCTAAAAAAGTCTGAATATTGGGTGATGTTGTACTATTATACTTTGATAATTCAGGATACATGCCGGCAATTTTAGTTTTATCCACTCCGTTATCAAGCATAAGATTCAAAATATACAAGTCTTCTGTTACCTGCTCATCATTCACGGGAGCTGAAAGCTCCTGCCTGATTTTTTCAAGCTCTGCACCACCCTTTTTTGCCCTTTCTGTCACATTAGGACTAAAAATACAATAATTTCTGTTTTGTGTAGGATATGATATGGTCATAATTAATTACATATTACATTAAAAAGAAAATAAAATACAATGCAGAAGCCGTAAGTGCAGGAACATAAGGAAGATAATTTCTGTTCTGCTCCTGTCTTATACCTTTAAGAACACTATATACGAGCAAAAGACCGGTAACCGCAAGAAAGGCATAGGTATAATAATTTTGCATCCAAAATCTGAAAATAATAACCGATAATATGAATAAAAGTGATGACACACAAGTCAGTTTGTCATTTTGTTTAAACCGGTTATACAGAAAAACGGGAATTACAAACACCATTGAAGCAAAAAGACTTATAAGCAAAACTTTTACTATACTAAAAATACCAAATACGGCACCTAAAGCCCCTGCTACGTAACTGTCAGCTTCGCCCATTGCCCTTGTCTTTGCTATCAAAAACCCCGAACGTGCAATAATCTCCATTATAACTGCACCTGCAGCCACACCAAGAACAGCATGGAAAATACCATGAAAACCGCCCTGAAAATATGCATATATAAGACCGCTTATTGCCATTATTATTGCTATGTTACAGTCAACAAGTTTTTCTTTAATATCCGTTACGGTCATTATTAAAAGACAAGATACCCAAAATATAACAAACAGTGTTGTATAACTTATACCGAATTTCAAGTAAGAAATCAGAAACAGAATCATTGTCAAAAGCTCAATAATCGGATACTGTATGCTGATTTTTTCCTTACAAAAATGGCATTTGCCTCTTAAAAATATATAAGAAATTACCGGAATATTATGCCACGGATATAATTTATGATTACACTTCGGGCATTTTGAAGGCGGAAATACAATACTTTCGCCGCTTAGAGATCTGAGTATAACTACATTATAAAAACTCCCCATGCACAATCCTAAAATACACACCCAAATCATTATATATGTATTTATATCCATAACCTAAATCCCCATTAACGAATTTCCCAACTGAGAATCAGCTATCATTTCATGCAAAATTCCAAAAGCCTTTTTGAGTTTTCTGGATACCTGCATTTGTGATATATTCAATCTTTCCGCAATTTCCTTCTGATTCAAATCGTCATGGTAATACAATTCAACAAGTATTCTGTATTCTTTTGGCAATCTTGCAATTACCAGTTCAAGAATTAATCTTGCATCCTCTAACTCGGACATCTCTTTATAATTATTATCAGCAAATACTTCTTCATAACCAAGGTTATAATTATCCGCCTTATAAGCACCATCAAGAGAAACCGTAAATTTTCTTCTGTCTGCCTGCATTACGAAATCAACATCTTTGGGAGATACATTTAATGCACCTGCTACATATTCGTTTGTTAATTCATTCAATTCTTCTGCCGTTAAAGTACTGATAAATGAATTAATACGATAAGACAATTCCTGAATATGTCTGGGGACTTTAATGGTATTCAGCTTATCACGAATATAGTGCTTCATTTCACCGATAATAAGACTACCTGCATAATACTTAAAATTATCATTTCTGCCTGATGAAAAACTGTCAATTGCCTTTAGTAAACCGATAGAGCCCGCCTGAACCAAATCATCAATAGGGTCATAAGAACGTCTTGCAATTGTACGGGCAATTCTCTTAACAATCGGCAGCATACGGGATACGATAAGAGCCTTTGTTCTTGCCTTTACTTTATTATCGTCTGTTGAGTGGTACTCGCAAAGCCACTCTGATATCATTTCGTATAATACCTGATCTTTAGTATCTTGCAAAATAAGCTCTCCCAGTATAATAACTCTATAATAGCATGAGAGTTAAAGTTAGGCAATTTATTTTATTTGACATCATCAAAAATTACTTTCTTTGCCTGCTGAAGCTCTGCCTTTAATCTTTCACCGTATCTTTCTTTAAGTTGATAGAGCTTTTCCTCTGTTTCTTCAATTTGAGATTTTAAATAATCAAGGACGGAAGGAGATGATTCTTCTAGTTTTGATGCATAATTTTTTGTACCCTGGACTACTATATATGAATCCAGAAGGTTTGTCTGACGTTCATTATGTCCGCCATTCACCCTTTTGCCGTTTATACGCAAATATGTATATTCAGGACGTCTTTTATCTACATCAATTTTAAATTCACTAATTCTTGACGTTTCACTAATTTTAACCAGACTGTCAATAAATTCTTTTACGGAATTCATATCCTTCATAGACATTGAATCCGCACATTTTTCCATCATATCAAAGCCTTCTTTTAATGATACACTTGGCTTTATTTCTGCTTTAAAATTAGTATTTATTTTTACTGAACTGATTGGGCTGATTAACATTTTATATCCTTTCTACAAATAAAATACAATATTTATCAAAAAATCCGCTATTAGCATAAAAACTGTCGACAAGACTGCCGCTTTTGTCGTTGACTCACCGACATCTTTAGCACCGCCTTTTGTTTCATATCCCTGAGTTGCACAAACCAGTGCTATCAATGTTCCGAATATAAATGCCTTAAACAAACTTATATAAACATCTCTTGCATTTAACCAAAGCCATACCGAATGTATATACCTTGAAGGATGCAAACCTATAGTCGCATGTGATACCAGCATTCCTCCTATAATTCCAACAAACTCAGCAAGCATTACAACCATTGGTACGGTTATTGCTGCTGCTAAAATTCTCGGTGCAAAATAGAAACCTACAGGATCAACTTTTAATGTTTTTATTGCATCAACCTGTGAAGTAACCTGCATATTCGCAATTTCGGCAGATATCGCAGTTCCTGCTCTTGCACCTATAGCAAGCGCAACAAATCCGGGAGCAATTTCACGTATCATAACAATCGCTATAGAACCGCCAATATATGCCTCCGCACCACTCATAAGAAATTGCTTTGAAACCTGTATTGCAATAACGGCTGCTGAGACAAATGCTATCACAAGAGATATTATAAGAGAATCATAACTTATTGCTGCCGCCTGAGATATAACATGAATAATTCTTGAACGTCCTGCAGCCAAATACAGGATACTTTTCCATAAATTTTCCATGCATTTTCCAAAAAATTTAATCATATATTGGCGTACACCATTCCTTAAACTTTTCTGATTTACCTCTTACAACATCAAAATACAAATCCTGTATTTGTTTGGTTATTTTTCCTGTTTTACCGTCACTTATAACCCTGTGATCAATACTTTCAACAGGAACAATCTGAGCCCCTGTACCGCAGCAGAAACATTCTTCAGCATTATATATTTCGGTTCTGTCAATCGGACGCTCCGCAACGGGAATGCCTGATTCTTTTGCCAGTTCTATTACGGTATTTCTTGTTACACCGATTAATATATCATCCGTAATACTTGTAGTTGTCAAAACTCCGTTAAATACAAAGAATATGTTCATTGCAGAACCTTCCGTAACCTGTCCTGATTCGGATAAAACAACAGCATCATCAAATCCCATTTCATGAGCATCGGTTTTTATAAGTGCCGAATTTGCATAGGCACCGCTGACTTTTGCTCTTGGCGGAATTGCATTGTCCGAAGTTCTTCTCCAGCTTGATACACATAATTTTAATCCCCTGTCCGAATCAAAATAATTTCCGAACGGAGTTGTAAATATCAAAAAAGAATCTTCATTATCGGTTAATGTAGGGCCTACTTTTATTGCAGACTTGTATAATGTCGGGCGAATATAAGCATCCGTTTTATAACCGTTCTTTTTCAGCAAATCTTTGGTAATTTGTTCAAATTCATCGAGATTATAAGGGCTTTCCATCCACATAACTTTTGCACTTGCAAGCAGTCTTTTGTAATGGTCACGAACACGAAATGCATACATTTGATTTTCTTCGGCATTATAATATGCCCTTATTCCCTCAAATACGGATGTTCCATACAAAAAAGCATGCGTACGCACAGGCAATACGGCTTTATCTGCCTCTATATATTCTCCGTTCATGTAAACGTATTCTGTCATTCCCTAATCTCCCATCCTAAATATTATACTACTATCGTGCCCAAAACAATTATTATTGTTAAAATTTGTTACAAAACAGGCAATTTTATTACCATAAATGTTTTTATATAAATATATAATGTGTGTGGAGGTATTCTATGTTTGAAATTAATAACGGTTCAGCCAAAATTGACGGTGCAAACGGGAACTACGATAACAAAAATATTACAAACCCGTCTGAAAAATACGGAAGGAATGCGGTTAATAATTATTATTCTTATCTCGAGCAACCTCTTGCGGCAGACATGATGAATCCGGCAGCTTCATCTGCACCTATTCTTGATTTTAGCGGAACACCGGCTGCTGCGGAAGAAAATATTAAAAAACTGGAAAACTATACAAATGCACATGATGCATACTTAAATTCTCTGCCGCCGTTAGAATATGAATACCGTTATATGCCAAATATTCATAAACCGGGCGAAGTTGATAAAGAGGCTCTTATGGGTGCGGCTTATGAAGAACTCGGAAGAAGAAAAGAAGTCAGTGTAAAAGATATAGATAACAATATGGCAATTGACAATGATTTTACCGCCGAACCTCTTGATATAAACAAAGACGGAAAAGTTGATATCGGAGAATATGCTTCAACCATACTTGCTGCGGATATGTTCAGCAAATCTGATACTCCGATAACAGGAAATATCGACGGAACAATAAACCAAAACGGACATAAAAAAGTTTTTGAATATACTTCTAAAAATAATGCACAGGCAGCAGCAAGTTTATATAAAAGTATTTATAACCAATACAACTTAGGAGAAGCTGCGAAAAATTTTAAACCACAGGAATAAAATTTTTCTGTATAAACTAATAAAACAAAACGGCGGTTCAAACAGAACCGCCGTTTTGCATATATTTTTTCTGATTTGATTATCCGAGAATACCTTCCAGGTTTCCAAGTACACCTTCGTGAACTTCGCCTCCGCTACTGCCACCACCGCAGTTGCACTGACAAGTAACTTGCCCTGTAATATCAACTGTAATTTTATCTGTTGTCGGTATTTTCTTAATTGCATTTAGGATTTCATCAAGTTTATAAAGTACACCGTTCAAATCAATGTTATATGTATTTGTTCCGCCTTCAGGAATCTTTTCATAAATCTTTTGGTACCATGCTTCGAAACCATCAAGTTTGCGACCAACATCAGCTTTAAATGATTTTAACAAGTCTAATATTACATCATTTTGATGTGAAATATTTTTCAGCAAATCGGTATTGTTGTTTACACCGGAAACAACCTGACCTAAAAGTTGTTCCAGTTTGCTGAGGTCAACTGCACCCGGATTTATGCTGCTGAGTAAACTAATGATTGTTTGTAACTGCTTAGAATAATCAGGAGCACTCTTTGGAATTTTGTTGATAATATTGGTACCAATCTGCTGAATATTAGCTGACAAGTTGCTTATATTTGCATCAATTTTTTGCTGACCTTTTGAAAGTTCTTTCAGCATTGCTTCAACACCGCTCAGGTCAACATCAACTCTGAAGTCGAGTTTACCGATAGCAGCTAGAATTGCATTTCCTAATATAGTACCGCTTTCACCATACTTAATAGTAAGTTGTTTCAAATCGCCAACCATATTTTCAATTCTTGCAACAGCTGCGTTAATTGCTTCAAGAGATGCACCATTCTTTGTAATAGCTGAAAGAATTGCCGTCATACCTGTTGTCATATTGTAATCAAGATTTTTCAATGCTGCAAGAAGTCTTTCGGTTGCATCTTTTACAGAAGTGTTAATTTTTTCTGCATTATTATTCAAAACATTTAGAAGTTTGATTATTTCATCAAGTTTTTCACCGTTAGCTCCGATTGCATTAAGCATATCTGTAAAATAAGTCTGGAATTCTGACGGCAGTTTTTGAATACCTGTATTAATAGCCTGTAACAATTTGATTACCTGATCATGGAAGTCTTTATCATCATCACATTTTGCATCAAATTTTGTCTGGAATTTGTTAAATGCATCTAATAAAGCATTCAAAGTGAATTCCTGACTTTTAGCGACCTGAGTAAGTTTTTCAATAGCAACTGCCAGAGAATCCGTACTCATAATATTTATTTGGAATGCAACGAGTGTATTATTAATATCAGATCTCGGAACATCATCACTACCATCTTTACAAGCCACTGCTGCCACAGGTGTTGCGGTAGCAACTTTTGCTGTTGCGGAAGCTCCTGCAGCTTCTTTCGCTATTGCTCCGAATACAAAGTATCCGATAGCAGTCCCTACTGCATCTCTAAGAGCATTATCTTCTCTTTCTTTTACAAAATTAGCTGCATTTTGTACTATGCTTGTAATTTTAGGTCCAAATACTGCTGCAAAAGCTTTTGTATATTTTTCAGCATTATCCGTAACACCGCTGATTCCAAATTTTGCCTGCTGAGCGCTTGCATCTGCTATTTTTGTAAATTCTTCAACAGCAGCTTTGTCAAACGGCTGTCCTGTAATATCAGTAAATTTAAAAGCAAAGTATTTATCATTACTAAATCTTGATTTTAAATCAGAAGTAGCAGCCAACAGTTCATCCATTTCTTTCAGAACAGTTTCAACTGATTTACTTGCACCGAATTGTTCAAGAACATAATGTCCGTTTTGTGCAATACGGTTTTTAATATCCGGATTTTCCCGATAGTTTGCTATTATATCTCTAGCTTCTTTTATTGTTGAATAAAGAGTATTGCTTACAACTGCATTTTCTTTTGCTGATTTATTCATAGCGGTCTGTCTTGCAGATGGTGTTTTTGAAGCATTAGCAGTATTTGAGATACTACCGCCGCCTGTCATAATTTCTTCAGTAAATTTTTTCAAGCAGGAAACATCATTTCCTTCCCACATTTTGCCTCTGGCTTCGTTATGATATGCATTCCAGTCTGCCTGCGTAGCACTGCCGTTTTGCATCATCAAAGTCATTACACCATCATAAGTTAAAGGTTTGCCATCAGCTTTTTCTTGTTTAACTAATTCATTTAAGTTAGCTCTGATATAACTATATATCTTAGCTTCAACTGTTCCTGCCATATAAATTACTCCTTTCCGGTTTTCATAACAATACTAACCTACTTACTAATGTTATCGGTAAATACTAAAATAACTTTAGGTTTTTGGTATAAATTGTTACAAAAATTTACAATACGATATCTATACAGCAGCAGATGTCGTACCGTATCCTCTTTCTCGTTTTATATTTTCCTATACTCTTTATAAGTATTTCATATTTTTAAAATTGCTAAATTGTTACGAAATTGTTACAATTAAAAAATTTGACAGATTAATTAAACAACTGCTCCATATCAATAACGGTACGAAGCTTGAGGGCATAAATGTCTTTTCTGTCGAGTAACGCAAGCTTAACTGCATCTTTTTCCGTTGTTACAATAATACCGTTTATGTTTTCAATATCCTTCTGAGCATATTTATGATGGTCGTCAAAACTAAGTTTTTGCTTTATTACAAAATCTCTTTCCAAAAATTTATAAAACTGTTCAGGCTGACCGATAGCGGAAACGGCAGTTATCTCCGCACCTTTTTCCAGATGCTCGCCTGTTACAATATTATATATATAATCCGGCTCTGTTTTACACAGGGTTGTTTTTACTCCCTGTTTTTTCTGCATTATGGATGCAAGTTTTTCAGCCCTTTTATGTTCGGTGTTTTTGCTTACAATGACAAGTTTGTCTATTCTGCTGAATCCTTCCGTTCCTTCCCGCAAAGGTCCTGCCGGAAGCAGATTTTCGTTTCCGAACATTTTTTCCGAGTCCGTTAGTACAATATCAAAATCCCTGTAAAGTTTTCTGTGCTGGAATCCGTCATCAAGTATAATTTTGCTGCAACCCAGTTCTTCCACCGCATATTTTGCCGCTTTGTAACGATTTGAACATGTAAGAACAGCACAACCGTCAGTATTAACAGCAAGCCAGTATGGTTCATCACCTGCCATATCGGCTTTGTAATAAAGATTTATTCCGTCTGATATTACATGAACGGTTTTATTACACAATCTTCCGCCGTAACCGCGTGAAATTATTGCCGGCTTTTCGCCTTTTTCAACAAAATATTTTGCTATCTGAGCAACAACTGGAGTTTTTCCGACACCGCCTGTTGTAAAATTACCGACAGATATTACATAAGCATTCACCCGTTTTGGCTTAATTATTCCTTTGTCATAAAAAAGATTTTTAAGCCTGCTTGCTGTTCCGTAAAATACGGAGCAAAACTTCAGCAAAGAGAACAGCAGTCCGCCGGCATTTTTATCATAATGAAGCTCGGTTATTTTTGTCTTTAGATTCAATTATACCTCCCAAATCTTCATTACAAATTACCAGCCGGTATTTTTGTTTCTGTTATACAAAACAACTGCAATAACAATACTCAATCCTGCAAAAAATACAAGAAGAATCTTAAGCCAGTTAATTCTTTCATATTCCAGATTAATCTCAAACAAATCATCATCGGTTAAATTCCACATATATTCTTTATCACTAAGAACCTTATGAGCATTATGTTTTGTTGCTTTGTGAGGAATTTTAATTATTAATTCCGCAGCCGGAGCCATTTCAGAACCTTTAACCGTCGACATTCCGGCAGCTTTTATATAATCCGCATTTGACAGTACATTATTTTCAGTCGAATTGATGTTTTCATTTTGTTCAATTCCCATACGGGATATATTGTATGATAAGTTAAATGAACATTTGTTTTTGAAAAATCCTCTTTGACATGCTACAGGCGGCAAGTCACGCACCGGCTTAAAGCCATCCGGCAAATCTTTTACCGTATATGTACTGACATTGTAATTTTTTATTTTTTTAATTCCGACAAACTTCCCGTCATCGTAATCTTCGACCTTATATCCTTTTTCTTCAAGAGCTTTCTTGTCATGTGCTATGCCCTTATTATATTCTTTTTTTGCAACATCACCGAAAGACTCAAGCATCGCATAATTCACAGCCTGAGCTTCGGATACGGTCATATTTCCTTTGTCGTCTAAATCAATATTATATGAATACTTCATACATCCGGTTGAAAATAACATTGTAAAACCGAGAAATAATAATAATTTTTTCATACACTCTCCTGTATATTACAAACACCCTCTACAATTAATTTAAATTTTTCAAAATCTTCCATAGTATCGATTCCTACGGGAACATTATCGACTATGCCAATTTTTATCTTCATTCCGTTTTGTAATGCCCTCAATTGTTCCAGACTTTCTGCCATCTCGTAAGTTGTCTGTTCTAATGATGTCATTTTGAATAAAGCTTCCCTTTTATATCCGTATATACCTAAATGCCCGTAAAATTTAGCCTTTCCAACATTCCTTTCATAAGGTATTTTTGAACGTGAAAAATACATTGCATAATTATTTACATCAAAAATACATTTCACCAGATTCGGATTATTAACTTCATCTTCATCAGTAATTTCACGCACCAAAGTTGAAATATCAGCGGAATTATCCTCAACTATACCTTTTCTGACAAGCTCAATATTAGCCGGCTCGATTAAAGGTTCATCACCCTGAACGTTTATTATATAACCGATTTCAGGATGTCTTTTTGCAACCTCCGCAATTCTGTCACTTCCGCTTTTATGTTCGGTTGAAGTCATCTCTGCTTCAGCACCAAACTCTTTGCAGGCACCAAAAATTCGCTCGTCATCGGTTGCAACAATTACACGGTCAATTCCTTTACAATTACTTGCCTTTTCCCAAACCCACTGGATAATATATTTACCTCCGGCTTTAAGAAGCGGTTTTCCTTCAAGTCTTGATGAACCATACCTTGCCGGAATAATTATTGCTGTTTGTCTGTTCATAAATTACCTTAATTCTCTTTTGAAATATTATCAACTTTTTGTTTGCATTTAGGGCATTGGTGTTCCTCTTCCCATATTTCACGGGAAACATAAATCCCACAATTCGGACATGGTACTGCTTCACTTTCTTCAACCAATTTGTCAAATTCTTCATCCGAGATTTTATTTGAAAATATTTTTTTTATAAATTCAAACATTTACCACTCCCTAATACAAACATATATCCACAGATTAACCGGCGGCAAAAATATCTCTTATCTTCTATTTTGTTGCATTAATGAATACTGCATTAGTTTTTAAAGATAAAGTTCTTCCTGTCAGATAATCTTCTACCTGTATCATATACTTTGAAACTTTCGGAAAATCAAAATATTTAAGGAATCTGTCTTTTGTTGAAGGTTGTGACGGAGACGGCGGATTTACAAACCATTCTCTTACCATATCAGGCTGAACAACATAACTTGAGCGAACCTCCTGCAACTTAACCTCCGGAATACTGAATCCTGCAATTTCCAAATTTGTTCTCAAAGTATTTTCATCAAAATTACATAACGAATCAAGCGGATCATCCATTATTTCATTTTCTACACGTTTAAAATCTTCGTAATCATCTATATAATTAGGATCCAATATTTCCCAATAACGTGTATTTGAACGAATAATCGGTTCAAAAGCACAAAATTTTCCACCCGGTTTCAGAACCCTGTATATTTCATTAATCGCAGGCTGTTTATTTACAACATGGACAAGTACCGAACGCATAACTGCTTTATGTACTGTACTCATAGGAAGTGCTATATGTTCAACAGGACATTTTAAAAGTTCGTACCCTTCTGTTACACCTGATTCATCCAATATTTTTTTACAGTCGTCAAGACAGTCCTGAAACATATCGGAAAATATAACATTCCCTTTACATTGCTGCATTTCGAGTGCTTTAAAAGCCAAAAGACCTGTTCCGCAGCCTATGTCCAAAACAGTTTCAGTCGGCTGTATATCAGCATAAACCAAGACTACATCCCTTACTGCCTCAAGCCAGCGTGTCGTCTGTTCTATCATTTCAGGTGTTTGACCGGCAAATCTATTCTTCTTTAGCCATTGTGTCCAATTCTTACAAATCTCACTCATCTGATTTTCCTCTAATATAGGGCTTTCATAAAATTAATTATACAACAATTTTAGTATGAGGGCAATTACATATAAAATAAAAGCCCTTTTTGTGACAAAAAGGGCTTTTATTACTTAATTTTAAAACTATACAGCATAAACAGAAACTTGTTTTCTGTCACGTCTGTGAGGCTCAAATTTAACCTGTCCGTCAATTAATGCGAACAATGTATCATCAGAACCGATACCTACATTATTACCCGGGTGAATTTTGGTTCCTCTCTGGCGAACGATAATGTTTTCTGTTTTAACCATTTCTCCGCCGAATTTCTTAACGCCTTAACGTTTAGCTTCCGAATCACGGCCGTTGCGGTTTTATACTATACCTTTCTTATGTG
>JAEEHV010000010.1 GCA_016280955.1 Candidatus Gastranaerophilales bacterium
CGTATTTTTCAATGAAAATCTTAAAAACTTGGCTTAAGTTTATATAAAAATATTACTCAGCTGGAGGTTATAAAAATGGTGAAGCCTTATATTTTCTGTGATATGGATGGTGTTGTTGTTAATCTGCTTTCAGGTGTTAAAAAGACCTTAAAGAAAAATGGTATAACATTCAATCCAAAAGGTGTAATAACCTATAATTTTATGGGTGGTGACTATGGTTGTGATAGGCAAATGGTATTTCAGGCACTTGGTATGACGGAAACCTTTGCTGAGGCTCCGTTTTATGAATTTAAGGATGAAACATTAAAGAAATTCAAAGATAAATTTACTGTCAGTGCGTACACTTTGGTTGCTGACCCAGAAAAAGCAAGGATAAGACTTGGACAAATTCAAAAAATTGGCTTTCGTGGTGAGCCACAAATTGGTGCTATGAAATTCATACCACCAGTTATCGGTCAGTTGTGTACTCAAACACAAACATTTCTTATTGAGGACAATCCAGCTACTATAAAAGATTGGTTAGACCTTACTCCGATAACACAAGCTTTACTTGTTGACCATCCATATAATCAGGAAGTACCTGCTGAAACACCTTATGGTAACAGACTTAAGCGTGTTAAAAACTTCCAAGATGCTATGGAATATTTACTTAAGAACTTTTCGTAAAGGGGTTAGTTTATGGAACTTTTCACTGTTGTAGGGAAAGAACGAAGAGGATATTGTTCTGCACATAAATATATACTTCGTTCACATAAGAATAAAAATAAAGTTATAACTTTATCGGTAAAAGAACTTCATATGAAACTAAAATCACACGAAATCACACTTGATAATGCTGGTATTTCAAAGAACTTTTCTGTCAGTTGTTGTGTTGACCGAGTTGATGCTGAACTTATGGCGATTCGTGTTGTTGAAAGTCTTGCCTATAATTATGGTTGGGGCTTTGAGGGGGAAAGATTTTGACAGAACTTTGCCGTTTGTTTCTCTTAAGTTTAAAAGACCTTGTGGTGAGTTTTATACTGTAAAAATTCAGTACGGTTTTCTTGTTAATGGACAGGCTCCTCGTATATGGTATCCATCGGTAAATAGGGAAGAGCCTTTACACTATCAAAGTTTATATCTTATGAAAACTTGGGTAGACGCTATTATAAAATATGCGAAATAGAAAGGTTTGGGTAGTATGCGTTATTCAAAACTTACTGTTACACCGAAAATGTTGAAGAAGCTTGGTTATCCTAAAAATATTCTAACTTTGATAAATAGTGTTACAACAGACGAAACCGAGTTGGAATTTATACCAGAACATATTGCTTATATTGAAGAGGCTAAACAAAATTTTCTTACCGAGAAGGAACGAACTGTACTTGACCTTCGATTTGGTATGTGTAAGACTGGCTACGCAATAGCAGAAATGCTTGGTATTACAAATTCTCGTGTGCAACAAATTATTCATAAAGGCTTACGAAAGATACGAGTTTATATTAGACGAACTTACGGTTTGTGTGTATTGGACTCAGAAAAATTGCGACAGGGTTAAAACCTGTCTTTTTCTTTAAGTTGCTAAAATAACTTTTTATTGAAAAACTCAATATTTTTGCTCAGATTATGATAAAATATCTCATATTATGGTTGACAAATTATGAAATCTATGTTATTATCTTGTCAAAAGGAAAGAGATTTGATTTTTTCCCATAGTTTATTGGCTTGGGTGTAGAAGGCACTCTCGCTCAAGCCAGTCTCCCAAAATGATAGTTAATCCTTTATTATTGGATATAAGACCTTCTGTTTTCTAATTTGTGTTGGCTACGAGTCATCGATTGGGAAGTCGGTGACTCTCAGTTGACACAGAAAGCAAAAAAAGTTTTGGTTGGTATTTGTTCTCCTTATATCATTTGTCATGTTTCGTAATGGAAATTAGGTACACTTTACCAGTGTACCTTTTTTCCTACTCAGATAAAATTTAAGTTTCTTTATAAATATTATCAAAATTAAATGGAGGCTTTTTATATGATATACAAACATCCAGACTACAAAAATGGTTATGTGTTTGCAAAATCGAGTACGGACTCTGACTTGCAAAATATATTAAAATCATATAAGAAGCTTTCTTGTATTATTTGTAATAGGAAAACGCTTGCTAACTTTACGCCACCTGCGAACTGTTACGGTTTTCCTAAACCTAAGACCTTAAATGATAAAATGTTTCCGTCATCTAATATCTTTGTTATAAATGAAAAGATTGCTGACGGGTGTTTCTTTATCAACGGAACTTTTTAGAGAATATGCGAATGGGGTATTAGATATGAAAAATATTGACGATATTAGAAAAGAAACTCTTGGGGATGTGTTTACTTTTGACAAGTTTTGTGACCTTGTATATAAGAATGAAACTATAACCGAAAATGATGGTTATGGCTATATGCATGACGGTGAAAAGGAAACCGATATTTATGTTTTTGACTTATTAGACGAACTTGAACAAGCACCAGATTGGAAAATTGCATCACAAAACTATAAAGAAAAATATCCGTTTGTTATTTGGTATAAAGAGTAATATTAAAAAACATAGTGAGGTGTGTTATGTCAAAAGTTAAATATGCGTTAAATGGCTCTAAGCGTAAACTTCTTCGTGCAAATAGACGCTATGAAACAAAACATAAAAACGATATGCGTATAAAGAATGTTAAAAACTACGCTTTCCAGATGGGGTATTGGGTAAAAGATAGCAAATTCGTTAAAACTAAAAAGTTAGTTGCTGTACCCGAACAGCGAGTTGTTGAAAAATATCCTACTGTACATCGTGTGTTGGCTCGTATTCCTAACAAAAAGAGGAAATATCGTGCTGAAAATATGTCAGTGGTTGGTGAAAAAGTTACTATTATACCGTCTTGTGTTAAGAAGGTATATACTTACAACGATATACCTATAAAACCTCGCCTTATTCGTTCAAGTCAACGCCGTTTGAAATATATACGAAACTACGCAAACAGAAGACTTCGTAGGGTGTCTGGTGATGATAGTTTTATTCGCTCTGCTTACAAAAAATACTCTGAGGTGTGGTGGGAAGTTTGGTAGAAAATATTTTGTTTTTCTGCTAAAACTGTGTTCTTCCTACTCAGTTGTTGGTTGTGTTATATTTAGTTGTTGAAAGGAGCTAATATTATGTCTGACAAATATTTAACCTACTTTATTATCGGTTGTGTTTCGTTGGGTATTGCTCTAATTTCGTTTATTGCAGATAAGGTTTTGTGGAAAAATTCGGGTAAAATGAATTACAAAGGCGAGTTTGTTCTGCGTGGTATTAAATCTTTTTGTTTTGCTTTTGGTTTCGGTGTTGTAGCAGGTGCTGGGTTACGCTTGTTTCTTGCAAATCGTGACCAAGTTGGTATATTGGGAACTAAAAATGTTTCTTCGTTTTATATAGAAACAAATGAAAAAGGTGTAGAATGCCTTTATCTTACAACAGTTGACGGAGAAGAATGGTCTTGTTCTTTTGAAAAAGATATTCTTGCACTCGATACTTCGGCTACTTCTGACTATGTGCTTATTGCAAATATGTCAACGGGTGATATGTACTTCGAGTATGTGAAACTTTTTATTGTGACACAAAAAACTTATGACAAAAATAAAGGAATCTTTGGCGATATAAAAACTATTCAAAATGAAACTACTAAAAAATAGAAAGAGTTGGTGGTGTTTCTTATATGGATGACTTTACGGAGGTATTTGTTTATCTTGTTATAGCAGGTATTGCATTACTTATGATTGTGTTTTATGTTCGTACAAGCCAGTCGCTTGAAAGTGACGAAAATGCTACTTATATTCAAATTGAAAATATAGAAACTGTTGATAAGAATGGTGAAACACAAATCTCGGTTGAAACTATAAATGGTCGGTATTTTACTTGTCCTTACGAGTGTGTGCAAAAAGATTTTAATTCGCCTTATGATTATGTTATTGTTTATGAAAAATTAGGGTTATCTGACGCAAAAATATGTTTCTGTTATTATTCTTATAAAACATATATAACACCTTATTTTGAAGAAGCTATTGAAAATAGTTAATATTGCTTAAAATCTTCTTTATATTTGGCTTAAAATTTTCTTTATTCTGACTTGTTGAAGTTGCTTGGCTCTGTGTTGTGTTTGCTTGGCTCTGTGTTGTTATTGCTTGTTTCTTATATGAAAAGAAATGGTTGTCAAATATAAAGATATTAAATAAAATATAAACGAGAAGGGAAAAATTTTTATTATGTTACAACAAATTATAAATCAGTTTTTTGACGAAAACGGCTCGGTTTTCAAAAATAGAACTGGTCTTTCAAAATTGCTTGCTAAGAATACTTCGGTTACACTTGATATAGAAAAATTTGCTGAAATATTCTTTTGTTACAACGAAGTTGACTTTGCGTGGGTTAAAGTTGTGGAAATTCGTGTAAATATGAATTTGTACGCTGAAGAGTTACAACTTTTTGCTGACTTTCTTGGTGAAAAATCTGGTGAGGCGGTATTAATACCACTTACAAATAAAGAAAAAGATAGACTTTGGGGTTTATATGTTGCTTTACGAACTTCAAATAAATTTTCTCTTACTAAGACGAACTAAAAAGAATAAAATATTTTACTCTTTGCACACAAGCTGAAAATAGTTTGTGTGCTTTTTCTTTTGTTTGACTTTACATCTCGTTATCTTTGGCTCATATAAACTTCAGTCTTTATTTATCTGAAAACTTCTTAAATTGTGCTTACTTTTCGTACAACTTTCGGCTTGGCTCGGCTCGGCTAAAACTCTCATTTTGCCCTTATTTGCCTTTTTACCTTGTACTCGGTTACGGTTACGACTCTTGGGTGAAAATGGAAATTTGGGGTGTTTCTGTGCGTTCTGCGTGGTGTTTATGGTCGGTTTGCTCTCTGTCGGAATGGTCTGTGGTCGGTACTGTAGAACTTGATATTTTACGAACTTATAAAAATATGAAGATTCACACAGTGGAGCGACACAAACCCATCGATTCAACGCTTACCATCTGCCCATTTTTACATTTTTGCAGACCCTGTGCTACAGGATAGCCGACAGCCTTGTTTTTCTCGGCACTTTTTCTGCTCATCTTTCGTTAAAATAAACTCTGTTTTATTTTACTACCTAAGTTGGTTATTACTTCTCATATAAACCTTGTGAACAAGACCTTATTTTTTGTGCTTGTGTGCTACTTTTCCGAAAATTTTTACACATTAACAGCACCAGAGGTTCAGAGCTTGGCGATTGGCTCGTTTTTCTGTGGCTTGTTTTTGCGAGTTGCTACTTTTGAAATGCTTATATCAAAATATTGGTATTGTGTTCTCTTAAATAAAAGATATATTGCGTGTTATGTTAGGTATTTGCTTTTGATTGCTCATATAGAAATTATCGGTTTATATAAAATATCGTGGTTTTATATTCTGTTTTGATTTTTATATCTTGTTTTCTGCTGACCTTTTATTTAGTTGCAAAAAATCTTTACTCATACAAATATCTGTGGGTTATATTGTGTTAAAATAGGGTTGTGTTA
>JAEEHV010000082.1 GCA_016280955.1 Candidatus Gastranaerophilales bacterium
ACCTACAACCTACGGTTTACAAAACCGTTGCTCTACCGTTGAGCTATACCGGCAACAAAACTTATATTATATAAAACAAACTCCATTGTCAACAAATTCTTTTCTGTACCGTTTGCACCAAAACATACTGAAAATCTCTTAAACAAAAAGAAAACAGGTCGGTTAAATCCTTCCTGTTAAGATTTTACACTAGCCGAAATATAAATAGCAATTTCATTTTACAATAAAATATTTAAAATTACAAATAAATAATGTATAAAATAATGTATAATATTAATCGTTGTAATATATATGTTTTTGAATCCACAAGCAAATTAGCTGTTTTTCAGACATGTCTGCGAAGTCATGATTAATTGTTAAGTTATGTAACAATTATATATAATTTATATAAGAATTTGTCAATTTTCTTTACAATTATGTTTTTATATAAATATAAGAGTTTTATAAGAGGTATTTATGAACTATCAATTGAACTCATTTGTAAATCAACACGAAGCAGATGCACTAAAAAACATGATATTTAAACGTGTTCGCGAACGTTCTCAGGCTATGACCGAGGATTTGCAGGCTGACATTATGAACATTGCAAGAGAATCTTTTGTCAGCAGTAACAATCCGTTTTCAAGTATGATTAAAGCTGAAAGCCATGCCGAAATTGCCTCTAAAACCTCAGAACCGGTAACACCTTCTGTTGTCGAAACAGAAAAAGCAGAAACCACAGGTATTACAAAAGCTGATAATAACAAAAACGAACAAGGAGTAGGTTTCCCACAAAAACAACTATACAGCGGAGCTATTACTCAAAATAAAATTATAAAAGAACAATTAACAGCTTCTCAGATTCAAAACAACATGATTGAAGCCAGGGAAGGCTTATCCGGCAAGCAAAGTTTTATGGGTGCTCTTGCATTCCTGAACTCTCAAGCAGCAGTATCTCTCTTGAGAACAAGAGCTGATAAATTTGAAGCTATTGCTTAAAAACGGATTATTTGAAAAGCCATATGCCTAGTATTGCAAATAATATTAATGCGGTATTAAAATGCAAAAATGTCGGGATACATGTATCAAATATATGATTGTGTTGACCGTCAGCATTAAGTCCTGATGTCGGGCCCAGAGTTGTATCGGAAGCAGGAGAACCTGCATCACCAAGTGCAGCGGATGCGGCAACAAGAATTATAATTTGCTGAGGATTAAAGCCCATTTTTATACATATAGGAACAAACAAAACCGCTATAATCGGAATTGTTCCGAAAGAAGTTCCTATACCGATAGTTATAAAAAGCCCGAGTATGAGCATTATAAACGATGACAAAAGAATACCTGACGGCAGATAGTTCAAAACCGCATTAACAAGAACTTCTATTGAACCGGTTTCCTTGAGAACAGAGGCAAATCCGGCAGCTACAAGCATTACGAATGCTACATAACCCATAAGATAGATGCCTTCATTCATCATGTGATCCATTTTATCCTGTGGGATAACTCTGAGTGAAAACATTATTCCAAGCCCGACCAGAGCACCCAGCGGTAATGATTTTGTGAGCAGTTGGACAATAAAAGTTGCAGCTGCAGCAAGTATGATTAATAAATAACGATAATTCAATTCAGCAGGCTGATTTTTGTTTTGTTCGTTATTGGCATCTTTAATTACAGAAGATAATTGTACCTGCTTGTACTTTCTTTCTTTCCTATAACTGACAAAAACTGCAATTAGTACTCCGACGAGCATTCCAATACCGAGGATTAAAGTAGATTTCCAAATATCATCCCTCATTACGTTAACACCATTTTGCACAAGATTATCCGCAATAAGATTTTGAAAAATAAGACCAAACCCGACAGGAACTGCAATATACGGCATTTTCAAACCAAAAGCGAGAGTACATGCAACAGCCCTTCTGTCAAGATTTATACGGTTCATAATAGCCAAAAGCGGCGGTATCAATATCGGAATAAACGCAATATGAATAGGTATTATATTTTGAGATGCTATTGCAATTAACCCCAAAATTAAAAGCAACACGTATTTTTTACCTGACACAGCCGAAGCAATTTTATTGGATATAAAATCGGTAAAACCGGCATGAGCCATTGTAGCCGCAAAAGCTCCGAGCAATATATAACTCAATGCTGTTTCGGAATTTCCGCCCATGCCGGATATAAACAAATCCATAATGTGTTTTATATTCATACCGGAAAGTAAACCGGCAACAATAGTTGAAATTATGATTGCAAGCAGTACATTAATCTTTCTGAGGCACAATATACACAATAATGCAACAGAAAACAAAGCAGGATTGGTACAAAAATTTATAACGGAGCTCATTCTAACCGGCTTCTTCCATTTGTAACAAATTGATTATATTGAGAGCAACTTCTTTTTGAATCTCTATGGGAAGCAATTTCAAATACTCAAATGATTCCGCAATCTTTTGATCAGTATCATACCAACGGCGTAAAACATAAGTAAAAGCATCAGTAAGTATATTGTCAGAAAGGTCTATACCCTGCTGCTTAGAAGTCTGAACGATTAAATCCGCACATTTATACTGGGAAATAATGTTTGCATTACGCATCAGACTAACTGCCAAGCTCACTGTAGGATCAATATCATACCAACGTTTATACATTTTCCACCTTCTCTATAACTTTATACTATATTTATTTTTTGGTTTTGTCAATCGAAATATTGGGTAATACGTGATTATAAAAGAATATTTATTCTTTTGATAATTGGGAAATTATCTGTAATTGTTTGTCGTTATCAGCCGTCTGCAATAAAATAGTTTTTTCTCTTGAAGCTTCACCTTTAATAATTTTCACTGAGGTTTTCGGAATTTTAAACTTCTTTGACAAAAACTCAACAAGAGCTTTATTAGCTTTGTTTTCTATAGGTTGAGCAGTTACTTTAATTTTAATAAATTCATCCTCAAGAACAATACCATTCTGAGAAGAACTAGGAACAATTTTTATTTTGGCAATAATACCATCTTCGGTTTGTTTAAGCATAAAAAAAGTATACTACACTTTTAAAATATTTTGAAATATACCGGCTGTTTAATTCGGTTTTGAATTTTTGTTGTTATATGTATTATTAAATTCGTCCAGTGTTAACTTCCAGCTGTCCTCATATTCAAAATCTTTTGAAGCAATCTTATCGGGGATTCCGGCATGGTGAATTTTGGGCAATAATTCTTTTTCACTCATTTCTATCGGAGCAGCCATATCATCATCAGAATCCTGACATATAAACACTCCTTCTCCGTTTTGTTTAACTTTATAACTTACGATTGTTATTTCGTGTCCTGCAAGTTTGTTTTCATTATACGGATCCGGCCATGTGTAACCGATATTAATGTTATAACCGGCCCTTAATGTATCAAGCAATTCTTTCTTTATTGTTTTGAAGTCTTTTGTATAACCGCTTAACCTGCCTTCATCATCGACTTTTTGATAAATTACCGAAGTTGTATTTTTATCCTCAATAACTGATTCTACAAATGTTTTTTCAAATTCTATCAAGCCCCCGTCATCCTGCGTCCACTCATTCGGAGCTCTTTTGTCGGTAAGTGAATTATATGTTTGCTGTGAGCCAAGCTGCATAAATGTTGACTGCATCAACACATCAATCATTGAACGTTCGCCTGTATCTCTGTGATTGTTTTGAATCCTTGCTCTGATTATTGCATTTTCATCCGGCTTTAATAAAATAGTAGCCGTATCAAAACTTTCCTGTTTCCACGGAACATTAAATGTATCTAACAGCCATATAGCATCCAGAGATTTTTCGGACAAACTATCCATTTTAATCTTTTTTGTTACTTCATGTTTTGGAGAAGTCAACCCCTCAACTATTCGGAAAAATTCAGCCGTTTGTTTTGTTGCCAAATCAAATTCTACACTTGCAGCAGGACAGGTACCGGTGTGCATATTATCAAGTTCCCATTTTGTCTGTGCAATTTTTTGCGGATTTGTATCCAGTCCGGTAATAAGACCTATTACAGCTTTTTGATATTCTGCCGGAATATCTTCACAAGTTTGGGTTATTACATAAGGATTTGCCAAAATATCAAGACATTCTTCCAATAATGTATTTTTATCCAAACCGGGATCACGTTCTTCTTTCACAATTTTATACAGGTTATCAAGAACCGTACTTCTGTCACTCGAATTATTTTTCAGCAGTAAACCTGATTTGAGGGCAAATTCAAGTTTCTTTCTGTATTTTGGAGTAAGCTCTTCGGTTAATTCTTTATACTTGTTCTTTTCGTCCTTTGTAGTTAGTGCCGTTCTTAATTTAACCGTTGTTGTATATGATGCCGGTTTGTATTCGGGAACTTTTGTTACGTTAGGATTTGAATACGGAACCCCGGCATTAATATTTTGCGGTCTGGAAACCGAATTTACGGTATTTACTCCATTTCCGACAGTATTAACATTTTGTAATTGCACACCATCCATATATATATATAAAAACATTTTCTGAATAATATTTGCTTGTTTGTTACAAATTGTAAATATTTTAGATGATATAAGGGGTTACACCTAAAGTTTTTTATAAAAATGCCGATATATATGATGAATTAGTAAGTAAAGGTTTCGGATGGATTTAAGTAATTTTTGGCTAAAATCTAATAATGGGAAAATATACAGACTTGAGGATTTAAAGAACTTAAGTTTAAGTGATGTTGAAAAGAAACCGAAATTAAAAAAACTAATTCAGCTTTTAGACACAGACGGAAACATCCAAACTGAGAATTCAAAGGGAGAAAACGAGTGGCAGTCCATATTTAGCGGACTTATTGATGCTGCTGCAGGGGATAATATACTTACTAATTCAGAATTTGAACTTTACATTTCCAAAAAATTCCCCGGAGCCGACATAACGCAAAACGACCTGAATGAACTGCTGGAAACAGCCTCAGGTTACAGAACCGAAGATTTTGGTGAAAACCACCGTGTAACATACAAGGACGGAAACATTACACGTGCAACAAAAATCAATTCCGGCGGTAACTATGAAACTTTACTTTATGAAAAAGAAAATGATGAGGGCTTTGAATATTACAGAATCACCTCATTTGACGGAATCAATTATGTCACATATATTGTTGGCAAGATTGATGAAAAAGGTGATTTTAAACAGGAAGACATATTAGAGAAAAATGCAAATAAAATCGGAAGCAAGACCACACTGAAGTTTTCATACAATGACGGTAAGCTTTCCGAGCTTGAAGAACTTGACCAAAATAACAATGTTATAAATACATCCAAATATACCTATACTAATTCAACAGTAGCTAAAACTACAAAAATTGATGATGCAGAGCAGCAAACAATTGCATCAGGAGTAGATGAAAATGGCGAACTTCAGGGAATCAAAGAAAAAAGAGTTCGTAAAAATGACGGAAGCGGAACCATTTATATCTATACACCGGAGGAAACAAAAATAATCAAAGTCAGCAAAATGACTTCCGATTTTGAATATTCCGACTCTGACATCATCTCAACATCAACAGCTGAAGTCAAAAATGATACACCTGATGAAAGTACCGTTCAAATGCAGGCTGTACACTCATTTATGGCAAACGGTTGCAACGGAGAACTGAAATACGATTCCGAACCGATAAAAGCTATGTTTGAGACCTTGGGGAAGGAAAACAGTCCGTTTGCAAAAATCGATGACAACCCGCCTAAATTTGCAATATGGAGCACTGACGAAAAAGGCAGGGAATACATCAGCCAAACAATAACGATAGCAGATGATATTTCCTCTATTTCTTACGGTACGGCTCTCAGATCGGAAGGCGGTGACAAGGAATATGTTGTTACATTTTTTGATAACGGACAGAAGTCGTCTAACAGACAATATCACTTTAGCCCAAACGGAAAATTCATTTACACATCCGCAAAAGACAGTAAAATGCCTGAACTTTCATTCCGTTTTTATCCGGATGGAAGCAGAGATGTAATTGAATTTCAGAATGGAAAACAAAACGGATTATCTCATATCAGCAAAGACAATAAACAAATGTACTCGAAGTTCTATGAATGGGATAATAACGGACGTATTCAATTTACCGTAACTAATTATACCAAACATGCAGAACCGCCTGAAATGAGGGAAAAACAAGTTGTAACAAATTCAGACGGAAACATGTATTACTACAAAAAGGACGCAGACGGCAAATTTACGATTATTGATGAAATGAGATTATGTGATTCCGTTCCGATTCTGAATGAAAATAACGAAGTTGTTGGTCATCATCCTGTTACGTCAATGAAAGTTACATCCGTAGAAGATATACAGGAAGGAAATACTGCAACATTCTCAGGCAGAGTAGAAGACGCATTGACATACAAAAGAAAAAGTGTCAGGGCGCAGCTTGGGAAAGGTGAGCATTTTGATTTTTCAATGATTGATAACGAACTTCGTTCTACTGCCGTAAACAGCTTAATGCAGGCGATTGACAATGCTTTGATGGTACTTGAAAGTAAAGAAGCAGAAAAGGGCTGGGCTGATGCTTCCACATGGCTGCAAAAGGGTTTGGAACATAACGACTTTGAAATAGTGAAAAAATTCTTTGGGGAAGGAAGATTAAATGCTATAAAAAATTTAAAAGAGCAAAAAGCAAAACTTGAAAAGATGCTTAATACCTCTTATGTTACCGAAACCATTTTGGTCAAAGATAAAAATGGCGAGCCTAAGCTTGATGAAAACGGTAACAAAATCTATGAGAGATACTTATACAGAGCAAATGAATACGATCCGAAACTGAGCCAAAAAGAACTTAAAAAGCTGAGAGTAAAAGGTGCTGACGGTAAAGTTGTAAAAAATGATGACATAGAAAAATTTATATCCGAAAACTATAAACAAAATGAAGAAACCTTTGCATATTTATATAATGATATTACGGGGAGATGCTGGAATGACGATGAGAAGGACAGGTATGAAAAATTCAATCAGGTAATCCAAAGAGCAAACTATGACCTGAAAGCAATCTATGACGAATATACTAATAATCATAAAGGGCTTTCAGAAAGCACAAAAGGTTTGTTTGCAAAATATTGCGGTGATAAAGAGTTTGATCAGGCAAAATTTGAAGAGTTTATAACACAGGCAGAAGCTTCTAAAGATAAAGACGGCAATATATCATTCATGGCAACAAATGTAGGCGGTGCAAAATATGCAGAACTTTCATCAAATCTGGTCAAAGATACAAAAGCTCAACACGACATAAATCGAAAATTAGCTTATGACAGCAACCTGGATGATTATGGAATGGTTGTTGATTTACTTGGTATGTCCGTCGAATTTTGGGCAATCAGCAGAGTACTAAATTTAGGGTGGAAAGCTGTAAAAGGAATTGCAAGTATCGGCAAAACTCAAAAGGTTGTCAGAGGCATGCAGGCTGTAAAAGAATTCTCAGAAAGCAATCGGCTGCTGGGCAAATCGTTAAAATTTATTCAGACCTACGGCACAATGGGAATATCCGGTGGTTCAAACTTTGCAGCATTTGAAGGTATATCTGAAATATGCAGAGAGGACTATGCCGGACAAGAAATAGACAGCGATAAAGTTTTACACAAAATGTACACCGGTGCATTAACAGGTATGGCTGCTCCATGGTTGTCATCAAGCTGGAGATATATATTAAATAAAATTAAACCATATCAGCTTGGCAGAACTGAATTTATTGAATCAGCAGAAAAACATTACCTTAAAAAATCAAAGAACGGTAAAAAAGCACTAAAAGGTACGGATAATGCAGAAATAATAAACACTCTCAAATCAGCACCAACCTGGACAGCACAACCGGATTCTAAATTATGGAGAGAATTCATACCGGAATGTATAACATTCGGTATTGCATCCAGCGGAGTTCAGATATTGGACGGAGTTGAAGTAAGAGAAAATATCAGAAAAGCAAGAGAAGATAATCCGTTACTTGCAAAATATACTGATGAAGAACTGGAAAAAATGTCCAATACGGATATAATGCGTGCAATGCTGAATATGCAGGGAGTAGAAACAGACGGTAAATCCGATTCGGAAATATATGCACTATATTCCTGGACAGAGTTTAAAAACCAGTTTGAAGGGCTGGGACGATTAAAAATTGCTGAATCCATTGTAGGAATGTTTTTATCAAAAGGAAAAATGCCGACAGGTGCAATGGGTAAAAGAACAAAAGCACTTGAATTTACACCGAAAACAAAGGACGGAAAAGTATTTTGGTATGAAAAATCGCAACCGGATAAGCCGCTGACTGCAGAAGAAATGACTTCAATGACAGAACAGGCAATGGCTTATGATGCATTTGAATCAAAAATAAGAAATAGGTTTAATGACTACAAAGACAGACCAATGTCAGGCAGAGAATTCACAAACTACCTGAACGGCAAAGAAGCTTCAGAACCTGACGTTAATGGTGTTAATGACGGATTAAGTATCATAATAAGAAGTGATAAGTATGAAATTACTACATCTGACGGCAAAACAACAACCGTCGATAATTTGGAAGATGTTTTAGATATATATAACAGAGAATACACGGCACACAGAGATGAATTGATTAATGCAATTGCAGATGAGTATGGTATTCCGGAAGAAGCACGTGAAAGATTCAACATGATGCTTCGCAGTCCTTATACGGAAAATATAAATCTAACAGAAACTTTAGAACGTGCCAGAAGTAAAAATACGGAAGGTACAAATAATGAGATAAGTAACGGAGTAAATACTGCTACCGGAAAAGAAATCATTACTAATAACAGAAATAAAGCCGCATTAGATGCAAAAGTTAAGTCTGCAGCGGAATCATATACTAAAGATAATCTGCCCAAAGCCATTGAACAGAGTGTCGCAGAAGCAGAAATACTTACAAATCAAGCAACAGACGTTACTATAGAAACAGGTAAACTTTCCGTAAATCCGTCTAAAATAAACGGAAGTGAATTAATAAGAGAATTTGAAAATATATTAAGTACAAACGCACATTTACTTGATAATAATACAGTTGTACGTATGACAGACAACGGTTATTTAGTACGCAAAGTCAATAAAAACAATCAGTATGTAATAGAAAAACCGGGCAATAATATTTATGGTATTGATACAAAAATTACTTATGACAAAGAAGGCAATATTCTTGAATTAATAAAAGTTGAAACTAATTCAGACGGCTCTGTTACACAAAGTAAAATTAAATACAAAAATAATAAACCTGTTGAAATAACAGAAATAAATAATTTCAGAGGAACGATAAACGGCGAAGAAGGTGAAACAACAAAATATATTGTTAATACAGAAAATAACACAATAGAAACAGTGTTAAATAAAGGTACGAATAATAGTGAAATTACGGTGATAACTTCAAATGACGGTCTGAACCTGAGTTCAGTTCCGGGCTCTGTCAGTTTCAGAAGAACCAAAGCAAGATTAAACAGAGGCTCTGCTTTTCTGAATGAATATATCTTCCCTGACGGAACAAAAACAACAATAGAACAAAATACAAAGAATGAAATTATAAAAATCAGGAATGACGGTAAAGCATTTATCAATGATAAAGAAGTTTCATTAGAAGAAGCTAAACAAAGGTCAGATTTTGAACGATTCAGGATACAGACTGAAACAGCAGTTGATACAGGTTTGGAACAAAAATTTGCAGGAACGGTACCTAAAGGATATGTACTTGATAAAACAACTCATCAGCCGGTAAAAGTTAATCCCGAAAAGATTGTAATGACAACCAAAGACGGCATTATTCAGTTAAAAGACGAACGTGATAATTTGCTTGGTGTTGCTGAGTTTTATATCGATGAAGATCAATTATACCTGAGTGCATTAGGAAGTTATGCAGACGGGCTGAATATAGGCACAACACTTGTTCAGGAGCTGATAAAAATTGCAAACGTGAGGGGAGTTAAAATTGTAGGTCAGGCTGAACATGCGCCGGGATTTGGTTCTCTGCAAAAAAATCCTACAAATCTTAAGTTCTACTACAAAATGGGCTTCAGAGCAAAGGATTCAGAAATTGATAAAATAATAAGAGAATGTATCGATAAAAATCTGGATATTCCAATGTCCTTAAATCGTTCTGTCGAAATAGAATATGTCGGAAAAACGGCTAGTCACGAAATAGAACGGACAGCAGAAAGCGGTTCAAATACAAACGGCACAGAAGTCAGCACGCAACAGGATGCACCTGAACTCTGGAAGCAGATACTCATAAATGTTCCGAGTGGCGGAAAAGTTCAGAAAAACTTTGGAAAAGACAACAACAGCGGACATGATACCATACTTGATAAAAACGGTAATGTGATTCAGAAAGTTACATATAAAGACAGAAAAAACAATATAATTGCAACCGTAGAAACAAAAACATTTGATACAAACGGCAACTGCACATGCAAAAAAATGTATGCAGATGGAGAACTTTGTGCTCAATATGATTATGAATACGATAAAAACGGCAATAAGACAAAAGAAGTGCTAAAAGAAGAAGGTAATATTTCATTTACCTTGTTATGGGAATACAACGAAAATAATCAAAAAATAAAAAGCAAATTTATCCAAAACAATTGTATTAAAATAACCGAATATGAATATGATAATAATAATGAAATAATAAAAGAAAAACATTATGTAAATGATGAATTGGTATCAGAAACAAGCTATGAGCCGGGTAAATTAACTAAAACATACAATGTTAAAAATGATGAACTGGAAGTAAAAGACAAAGACGGCACTTATACAATTCCTGAGTATAAAGCAAAAGGAAAAAGTGATGCCCGGCCTGAATACAAAACCAATTCGTATAAAACCGTCATAGAAAAAATTGATTCGGCAAAAACTCTTGCAGATTTTTATATTAATGAAATGAATTATCACGAAAATGTAAGAGAAGAAATAGAAAAACTTTCCCCGAAAGAAGTTGAAAATATCCGAAAAATATTAGAAATGGCAGATAATGCCTTAACTGATAAAAATGTAACAAATACTGAAACTGAATTTACCGAGTTTGCAAGAAAATTGTTCTATGATTACGGATTTGAAAATTCTGAAACATTACTGAAAATTCTGACAGAACCTGCAGCAAAAGATAATCTGATTGATAATAATACTATAGAAAATCGTTTTGATTATTTGTTAAAAATTGAAAACAAAGACAGTTGCAAAAGACTGATTGATTTAATGAAATTCAGTACTACTAGTGATAATCCTGTATTACGGAACATAGATAACATTCTTCATATAGCATCAAAAAAAGACGATTTAAACGATTATATTGATTGCTTTGAATGGAAAGATAAAGACGGCAATTTTGTTATAAACAGTCAAAACATTTCTGATTTTGATATTAATGTAAAAAGTATTATGGATACATATCCGTCAGTAAAATCACCGGAAATGGTAGAAATTTGCAGAAGGATTATCGACAGAAATGCAGTCGGTTATTTATCAGGTGTACTTTCGGAAGAACCTAATCTTCCGCCGCAGGAGATAGAGCATAAAACTTTAATACGTTGCGCTAACTCAATCGTAAGTACATATAAACCTGACAGAACACTCTATGAAAACACAAAAGAGGGACAAAAAGAGTATGAATCCGATGTAAGGTACTATAACTTCCTTAAAGAATACGTTGAAAAAGGCAGCATTGAAGATTTATATGTATTCTTAAATGATAATGTTTTTATTAACATATATAACACAAGAAAATTCACAAGTTCTGCCGAAGATAAGGCTATACTGGAACAAAAACATAAAAAACAGAATGAAACAAGAAGAGCCTTATACGAAAACAATACTGAAAATCTCAGACGTGATATTGAACTTTCGTTAGAAAGTATCAGAGACAAAAAGATTTCAGATATTGTTTATAATAAACTGCAGGATATTGATGCTAATCCGTCAATTACAAGAGATGCGAAAGTTAAACAATACAATGAGATTCAGCAAATTATTGATATCTGTAATAACTTAACAGGCGAATATTCAACTCTGATTAACAGAAATCAGGAAATTCCGTATTACAGAGAATTCTTAGATTATATAAACAGCAATGAACCGGGTGCAGTTAAAGAGATTACAAAGAGTTACTCAAAACTTGAATCAAAGTTCCGTCAATTTGTATCATATATAAAGGAAAATTATCCGAAAATTGCCAAGATATTCGATAATAAGTATGTTGATACAATACTTGGTCTGTTCAGGAAAAACTACAAAGATGTGTGCAAAGACTTTGAAGAAGAAGTCAGAATACATGTTTTAAGAGAATATTGCAAAGTTAACAATGATGAACTTGCCGATTATTTGTACACCGAATTTTATCTTAAAACCACTCCTGTTCCCGAAAACATAAAAAAACAATGTTTAAATATTCATAAAAAATATGGTGTAAAAGTATTTGTTCCCCTTAGTGCCAAAGACAGCAACGTTCTTGATTTTGTAGATAAAGAATTTGATACCTGGAACAAAATAAGCGAAGGTCAGGCAAAATATCCGCCGACACTCGACTTTTTACAGACAAAACGTGATTATGAAGAAGAAACCGATGACGGCTGGGTACAAGGATTCCATGAATCATACAATAACGCAATCTCAATCAATGGGTTTGACTTAGAAGTAGCTAAACAAGCACTTCGACATGAAATGACACACCGGAATGACAACAGACTTCTGCAAAAATTTCCTGACGGAGTAGTTTCATATAAACTTATAAAAGGTAAGAACGGAGAAACTAAATCCGTTGTTGACCTTAAGAATTGCCGATTCGTCGAAGAATTCCGTAATGCCGGCATAAAAGAAGACCACATACGATATGCATATAAGAATGTTAGAGAATTTATTGCAGTAGCTTCAGAAGGTGATATGAGTAAATACTCTCCGGAAATGAAAAAACTGCTTTTAGATATTGGCATGCCGGAATGGATGTTTAATACGCAATCTCACGACAAAATTAATGAACAAGAAGCTAAAGTCAAAGAGAAAATGGAAAGCTGGCTTGAGCCGGGACAATTCCATGATATAAAAATATACGAATTTCGAGACATATTTAAACTGATACCTGAAATAACGGAAGACAGTGAGAATACCCAAAGACATCTTGACCACGTAAAAATTATATTTGAAGCAGATATGACAAACGGCTCACAAGTTATTGGCAAAAACGGATATTTGACTTCAAAAGAAGGAGCTGATGCATTTGATTACCTTGCTCAAAGACTCAGAGCTAAACGAATCGATAATTATCGTTCGCCGTTAGACTTGGCATTAAGCCATCTGACAGTAGAACAATTCTATAAAGCAAAAGAAAGAGGACTACTGGATAAAATTAATAATGAAACTTCGAGAGAAGATATAAACGAAATTGAACGTTACGTAAAAATGACTGACGAAGAATTTGAAAACTATGGAAAATATAACGGTAAAATTAATTATGTTTCAAAAAACGAAGATATCAACAGATTAAGTCTTAAATATCCTGATTATGAAATGGAGAATTATATAGAATCAAGAATAATTCATCAAATGAAAAATAATCCGCAAAAAATTAAAGAATTTGTTGATAAATTAATAGAATTAAATGATGCAGATAAAGTTTCATTAATACTTTCAACAGCCGATATGAATTATACATTGGAAAATATCTCTGGCATAAAAGAGATGTTTGACTCTTGTGAGCCAATTGAAATTGATTATGCTGAATCAAACATGAAAAGCAATATTAAAATTGCTTATGATATATATCAATTAGCAAGATTTAATAAAACTCAATTTTTAAAAATTATGCAGCTTATGAATTATGGTAATCAAGACTTTATATCCAAGCTTGCAAAAGATACTACCATCGATGAAGTTGAAATTTACAATATAATAAAAACAACAGAAAGAAATTTTATTCTGGAAGATTCTGACGAAAAAATTCCATATAGTGAATATCTGGAATTATACAAAATATTAAAATCATTAAGCAGACAACAAAAAATTTCGTGCAAAAATGCAGGATTTGATGTTGATGCAAAAATTGCAAAATTAAAAACCATTATAGAATCAGAAAAAGACATTATAAAAACAACACCTGAGCAGCAGAAAAAGTTTGCACATTCATTATATGCAAACAATAATCCCGTACAGGAAAATATTTTGAAAAATTTCGATTTTTCACAATTTGGTAACAAAGGTCTGCCGCTCAAATATACAAGAGAAGAATTTAACAATAAAATTAACGAATTATTAAAAGATTTACCGGAAAATGAACAAAATATAATACTTAATCACTTTGGAATAGAAAAAGGACATGACGGTTTTGACGGTCTTATTAACAACCGTTCTGTTGATAATTTGCAAATATCAGACCGTGCAAAAGAAGTCGGAAGAAAAATAATTACTGAAATTGAAAACTTTACAACAAAAAATGAAGTTCTTGTTGAAGATAAAGAAGCAAAAGAGATTCTGGACGGTATAATACAAGGTATGCCTGAATTTACTGCAATCATTGGGAAGCAGCAGCACGAAACTCACCAATACTCAGTTGATATCCACACACTTAAAGTTCTTCAGAGTGCAATGAAGGAGCCTGCGTATGAAAAATTAAGCGATGAAGATAAAACCGTTCTCAAAACAGTAATACTTCTGCACGATATTGCTAAAAAAGGTGCTCAGGATGATTCGGGACATGCAGAAGTGAGTACTGTTTATGCAGACAATATACTTAAACAAATGCCGTTTACTGATGAAACAAGACGCAGAATTACAGATTTAATTAAAAATCATCACTGGTTTGCAGGATATAACAAAGGTGAAATATCAGCAGATGAAGTTGCTTTAAATTGCCGCAGAAATAGTGATTGGGAAATTATGAAGATTTTTGCAAAGGCTGATTTAACAAATGTCAACAATAACCTCCATTATATAGTATTGGGAATAAGAACAAAATCTATGTCTGATTTTGAAGAACGTTTCAATGAACTTATAAGACCAATTGAAGAATCAAGAGAAAAATTCAATGCAATGGGTGCTCCTGTATATTTGACAAAAGTTAATCAAAGAGGAAAATTCTTTGATTCTGAAGAAAGAATTTTTAAAGACGGTACAAAGACTATTGCAAGAGTATTCAACTTAGGAAATATGAAAAGTAATACACCTATTGAAGAATATGGTTTTGAAAGAGGAACTACAGCCGGTGATTTAAAAATAATGACCAGTTTAAGTACGGGACAAAGCAGTTTAGAAGGTGTTGTTTCAGCTTTGTATAATCCTAAAACGGATACAGAAGTTTCTGCACGATTAACAGACAAAAATAACAATAATAATTTCCAAGAACTAATTTTTGGTATTGTTGTAAATTCGGGTATATCAAATATAATTCAAGCTTCTAAAGCTGACTTATTTACAAAACATCAAAAGAGTATTAAAGACATGTTGGATCATTTAAATAATGTATCCGAATCGACATTAGTTAAGTATAACAATGCACCCAAAGAAGCTATAAAGAAGGCACTGGAAGGAGATAATATCTCATTAAGTGAAAAAGAATATTCTAAACTTTGTGATGTTCTTTTTGAAAAGCCGTTTGAAAGTCATATAAAAGATATTAAAATTAACGGAAAAACAATTAAAGCTGCAACAATAAAAAAAGCACTTGATGCAGCCAGAGAGGATTTAGTAAATTCTGTCGAAAATGAATTTACTATTCGCAATGCAACAGTTACGGCACTTTATGCAAAAGTTAAGTCACTTGATGACTGTCCGGATTGGTTTATTAAACTTGCCGAAAAATATGATTTGCCGATAATTTTGAACGGTGAAACAACAAGATATGAGATTCCTGTACCGGACAAATTCAGCCATACAAGAGGCGAAGTTAAAACAAACCGCAAGAGCGAAGTTAATGCAAAACTGAGAGCCGATACTCAGGCTGAACCGGAAGAAATAATTATTCCTCCGCTTACGGAAGAAGGACGTAAAGCAAGAATAGAGAAGCTTGACAGACTTGTTATCAGTTCTGCTGCGGCTAAGAAAGCTGACAGTAAAATATTTGATATTATAACAAAAATCAAAACCGGAAATGAAGTTTCCGAACAAGAATTGTCAGCAGTTAAAGATGATATTTCCAAAGTTGCAAATCCGACAGAAAAACAAGTTCTGGAATTAATGTTCAATGCCGTTACAAAGAATAAAAAATGCTCAGAAATATCAGACGAAGAATTTGCGGCAATAACAAATCATATTATCAGACAATATGAAATTGAAGATGAAGAAATAAAAACACATTTACTTGATAAATCAACCGGTGCAACGGAAATCGGCAGATTTAACAGCAGAATTAAGAGCGACACCAGCTTGTTTGATAAGATTTATAACTATGCAAAGAAACATCCTGATGAATCATTTATAAACGCAATAGACGATGTCCGTGACTGCTGGGCAGGAAGATTTGTACTTGAAGATTTAGCACCTCAAAATTATGAAGGCAACCCGTCAGATGCTGCAAGAGAAACTCTGGATATCGTAAATGTAAAACTTAAAGAATTTATGTCCAAATTAATTAATTCCGAAATAGTTGATATGGAAGTGTACAGGGTTTCAAATTATACGGACAAAGATAATGTAGGAATTTATTCTGACAGCGACATTTGGGAATTAGAGGAAGCTGCCAAGGCACAACGATTGCCTGTTGTAAAAAATAAAACAATTACTACAAAAATGCAGGGCTCTGCATATCCTGCATTCCAGATAAATATCAAAACAAAGAGCGGCAGAATTATTGAACTTCAATTCAGATTCAAAGCCGTTGATGATTATGCTGAAGCTGAACACTTAATCTATGATTTACTATCAATCAAAGATATTATAGGCAGAAAAGATGAACTTAGTGTTGTCTATGAACCGTTCAAGAAAATTCTGAAAGAAAATCTGTCCTCAGACGAAGCTAAAGCTAAATATCAGGAATACACACGGGCAGAGTATCAATACAGGTTCTACAAAGCACTCGGTATTGAGATTGAAAAACCAAAACTTGAAGACTACACAGTTAACGGCAAACCGTTCAATAAATTACTCAGTGGCGATAACTTAATAAAAATACACCATATCGCAGACGGTCTGAAGAAAAAAAGTATTTCTAAAGAAGAAGCTTTAAAACAATTTAACGAGCTTGAGGGCAGCGATAATGCAGCACAATCAGTAACACAAACTTCATTAAGCGAAACTCACACAGAAATACTTAACAGACACCAAAAAGTTAATGCTACAAAAGAAGTTTCAGACAGCTTAAGAGAGTTATTAACAAAAGCTGAAAATGAGCCGAATTCTGATAATATTTTTGTAAAATATATTCAAACCTGTGATGAACTATTCAATGCAAAAGACCAAAATGCAAAAACCGAAATCATCAACAGACTTAATAATATAGGATCTGAAATTGAAAAAGAAGTTGCAGCCGGTAAATTAACAGAAGCAGATATGATGAACTTTATAGCTGTTAATGAATATTTCGCTCTGGTAAATAGTTTTGAAGCCGGTAAAAAAGTTACCGAAAACCACTCAGATGAAGTTGCTGACAGGCTTAAAGAAATGGTAACAAAAGTCGAAAATCAGGACCCAATTGAAGATGACATTTTCGAAAATTATATAAGAAAATGTAATGAATTATTGAATGTCAGCGATTATGAAGCTTATGAGAGTCTGCTCTCAAAATTAAATGCGGAAATAGAAGGAATAAAAAATCTGGTTGAATCAAGCGAACCAAACGAAACTACTCTCAAAAACTTCTATGCTATTGCACTGCATTTCCAGAATGTTTCATCAAAAGTAGATAACAACATCAGAATTAAAAACGATTGGGTAAACAACAGAGCAGTAAATAACGCAGGGGGAAATGACAAAGAAAATATTCCTGAAAACGGTGCGGAATCTGATGGTATGAAACCGAACTTAACAAACTGGAACAACAACTTCCACTACAGATTTTCACAAAGCGAACTTGATGCTCTGGCACAGGTAGTTAAAACTTATGACGAATTGGAAGTTGCTGATAAAATAATTAAATCTCTCAGAGTTCCTGAACGGGGCATGAGTAAATCAAGTGAAATAGTAAACCATACTATCAGCTTAATATCACTAATTCAAAAATATCCGGATATTGAACCCGAATTAATTACAAATCTGCTTAACAACCCGGAAATTAAAATCGCACATACATCAGGCTTTTTAGCTAACGCAGATAAATTAAGTTTCTATATCAAAGATATTCTTAAACTTTCTGCAAAATATCCGAAATATCAGACTGAAATACTGAAAGAACTTGGCAGACCGGAAGATATTCATGAGCTTAAAAACGTTAAATCTGCACTTGAAAATCCAAAGTTTGAAAATATTGCAGACGTTGTCGGTGTTAAAGAAGCTCTTAACGATTGTAAATCCGGGCTTGGTGTTATTCCGCATCAAAAATATACTGAGCTGAACAAAGTTCTTTTTGGCGAAGAAAACCCAAAGATTACTGAACTAAAAAATGAATTTGAACAGAGAACAGGCAAAAAACTGTTTATAGATAATAACATTTCTTATGAACAGACAAAAGAGTATACGAGTGTAATTGAAAAAGCCGTTCAGAGATTTGAAGCTGCAGGAGAAAAATTACCAAAAGAAATCTATATTAGCACATTACTTGGAGAGCGCACATCAGGTCTTTACTGGGTAGAATATCCTGAAGCAGTAGCAGTTATGCCAATGAAAAATTTAGAAGATTTTAAACATACACTGTTTCATGAAGGTGTCCACTCCGGAGACAAATATACAAATGATGCACGTATATTAAGACGATTAGAAGTCGGTACAATATTCATGAAAAATCCTGATGGCAGTTTTGCACTCGATAAGAACGGTTATCCTGAAACCTCAGTCGATAAGGAGAGGGCAAACAATTTAATAAGCTTCACTAAAAAATATATTTCCGAATACAGTTCATCTGACATTGGTGAATTTAAGGCTGAATTCGGTGCTATGCTGTTGGAAGATAAAATTAAGATAACGAATGTCGAATATAAAAACGGAAAACCTGAATGTGAAGTAAAGCTACAAGAACCATATACAAATAGGAACGGTGAAGAGCTTAAACTTACAGAAGAAGACAAGGAAAATATTCGCAAACTTGCAGACTATTACCTTGAACTTGAAGGAAAAACATATAACATACCTGATAGTCCCGATAATACACCCGAAGGTACAACAGATCATGCAGCACAGGAAACAGAAAGTTCTTCGGATATAAGTACTGCGAGAAAATTACTGAGCAGTGCAGGATATGAGATTTCAAGAGGTATAAACAGAGGCAAACGTGCCGCAAGTTATGTTGCAGATAAAGCAAAAGCCGCAGTTAAAAAAGGTAAAAAAGTTGTAAAAGGACTTTCAAACCTAAAAGACTATGCACTTTTGAGTACAAAATTAAAAAGAATGGGATTAGACGACCGATTCCACCGTGATGATGTAATAAAATATTTAAGCAACAGTAACTACGAATCCGAATATGTTCGTTCTTCGATAATCAAGTCAATAAAAACATTGAAACAACTCAAAGTTAAAGATAACGACATTAATGATATTTTATACCAACTTGAAACAATTGAAAATGGTGAAAGAATCTTTAATCAAAGAAGTTTGGATATTTTATCGGAATTAACTGCATTATATGACAAAACCGGCACAGAATGGAATGATTTTACCTGCAGAACAATAATGAGCCATTATTTTGATAAGCCTGACGAAACACTAAAGTTTATAAAAGACCTTAATTACGCAGCAGAGAGAGGTTACGGTATAGAAGATGCCCGGCACATGGTTGCAATCGGAATTAGGGATAAAGAAGGATTTGATATATATGATGACATATATGAAAGCCCGATAACAGAAAAACACGTTGGCGGTTTGGGCAGAGAATACACTGCGATTGAATTTTTTAAAGCTTGTTGTGATTCAAACGGAAAAATTAATAACGATAATTGGAAATTATTACAAGAATTTGCAAACGAATGTGAAAATTTAGGATTACATCGACCGGAAGACGCATTTAAAGATTTAAAAAATGATGATATTGAGATAACAAAATACAATTTAAAAGAATATCTTGATGCTAAGAAAGCCGGAAAATCCATAACTTCCATAGAGAATTGTATTAAGTCAGACGGCAGATTTGATGCATCTTTAATAGATAATACAAGAAAAGCAACACAACTGGGAGTTGATGCACAGCACCTTAAAAATGCTGACGGAACATATAATCAAAATGCAATAAGTTATACTCAGGCACTAAAAGATGCGGGATTTGACTCTAATAATCTGAATAACATTTTAATAGTCGCAAGGCAAGCTGCGGTAAAATTAAAACTGAAAGGTGAAATATACTCAAAAGATGTTATTGATAAAGCCATTAAACTAAAGAAACAAGGAATAAATGACAGCATTATATATCAAATACTTAATGCATTTGCCAGAAAAGGTAACATACAGACTGAAAAAATTGAACTGATTATACCTTTAGCTAAATATCTAAAAGAGGAAGATTCCTTGTTTTTCCAACAGTACATACTTCCGGTACTGGATTTCAGTAATAAAGAACAAAAACAATCCATGATTAATTCAATGGCCAGATTAATAAAAAACGGTTTTAATGCTTATGATATTTATACTATAGGTATATTCTCGAGAGAAGGAGCTTTGGGGAATACTGTACCCGATGATGTTATAGATGCTGCAATTAAACTCAAACAAAACAAATTTGAAGCATTTAATATAGAAAAAGCACTGAAATTATCAACAAAACAGGATGGCACAATCAATGACAAAACTCTGAATAAGTTTATAGAACTCAAAAATAACGATCTCAACCAATACCGCATTAGTGATGTTATAGAGGTATGTGTAAATGACAGAGGCGATTATATAGAAGAAAACATTGATATATACTTCAACTTAGAAAATGAACTGAAAGGTTCCCCTGTATGCAGGCTTGAAAACAATAACTCTACTATTGCAAATATCCTTATTAATGCTTGCAAAACTCCTGACGGAAAAATTAATAAAAAACTTTTGGACGAAAATAAAAAGCTGCTGCCCGGAATATATAACAATCTCAGTGAAGACAATCAAATATCATTTATATATCTGCTCAACCAATCAATAACTCCTGACGGAAGAATCGACAAACGGCTGTTTGAAGTATTAAAAGAACTTGAAACAATTGACGATAATTGCCATTACCCGAATTTTCCAACAATTGCGGGCGCTTGTTATAAAGCTTGTAAAGATGCTGATGGAAACTTTAGCGAAGAAAAATACAATGATGCACTTACTCTTATGAAGAAGCATCGCGTAGACCGACATTCGGTAAGTTATCAACTGGAACCGTATGAAGATTTTAAAGCATACGCAGGAAAAGATAATGTATATGATTTATCACTTAAGGAAAAACGTCAGCTGCAAATGCTTTTACTCAAATACAATCACAAGATTGACACTATTTCAGATATTAATAAAATAATAAAATCCGGACTTATTCCCAAAACTGACAAAGATTACGCAAGAATAATGAGACAACTTTCACAGTCACTGGGACAGACTGATTATGTTCTTGATGCACAGGCTCAAAACCAAATGAAACAGGACATCACTTCTCTGACCAAAGAACTTTCAGCCGCTCAATCAATAGGCGATATAAAAATCAGCCAAACTTATGATGAACTTTTGAAACAAATCCAAAGCAAAATGTCCGGCATGGCAGAAAGTGAAAAACGTAAAATATATGATTATTTCGGTTTTACGATTAAAGACGGCAAAATTATAGGATTCCCGACTGTCAGCGGTAAAAATATTGAATATGCGGATATTACAAATTCTTTCTCAAGAAAGGTTGTTGATGCAGTAACAAAAGTTATAAACGATTTTCATAAAAATTCAGCAATTACAGTCGAAGGTAATCCTGAACTGTCAAGGATTTTAACATCACTGTCAAAAACCGTACCGGAGATTATGAATAAATTCTCTAATCCGACCGTTGCAAAACAAACTCTGGAAAATCTGCAAAGAATCAGTCAATCCCCTGAATATGGCAAACTCTCTGAAAATGATAAAAATATTCTTGTCATTGCAGGACTTCTCAAAGATACCAACATTGGCAACCTTAGAGAAACCGCATACCACATACATACTCTTTCATCGAAATTTAACTGGACAAAAATCGAAAGAGAAAAACTTTATAATTTGCTTATCGTTCCTGAGCGAATTGAAGAATACAACAACTCAAACCCGGATAAAATCATTTCCAGATATATCAGATACACAACCATTGAAAGTAATGAAAGAGAAGAAGCTCTGGACATGTTTGCATTTACGGTAAAAGACAGAAATGTTGATAAAATGACTTACCTTATGTATGCAGAAGATATTTCGGGAGAGTTAAAAACCGAACTGGAAAAACGAATAAGAGAAATCAAAAAAGATGATTTTATTCTGCCACAGCTTTCAATGGAAGAAATAGCAAAATATGCGGTTACAGAAGAACATAAAGGACATAAGGTAAAAGTTGTACACGCAGAAGATGTACCTGATTTATACGTGTATGTTCATACTCCGGAAGCCGGTATAATAAATCATTTATCCAGAACCACAAAAATAAGCAACTTTGATGAATTCCAAAATATTGATAACGATGGTGTTGTTTGTGCAAGCTTTGTAAGCAGCACACAATTCGGTGCTTTCCAAAAACATGGACTATTTTTCATGGTTCCGGCAGGACATGAATATGTAGGTTACAGCCACGATATAACCTCAATTGGAAAAGACACAAGAGTAATGATTGCAGAATACTATAGAAATAAGGGGATGAAAGCTGCACAAGGCAAAGGACTTAAATTCTCACACAGAACATACGTTGCGACAAAACTAAAAGATGCTCTTCACATTACAGAACATTTATACTCTGATTTATTAAAAGAAAAACAGAATTTACTGAAACAAATGAAAGAAATTGGAGATAAAAACTCACCGGAATATCTTGAGCTGAAAAATAAAGTTGCAAACATTAACAAAGAAATTAAAAAGATTGATGACGATTATGTTGCACGTCAGGACAAAATCAAAGAAGAATGTCAAACACCTCAGATTGGCATAGCTGACATCAGACGTATTGATCCGGTCATGGCGAAAGCATATGAAGACTTTTTATCAATTACAAATAAGGACTATAATACCGATGGACTTATGCGGAAAGATTACTGGAATGAAGTTCTCGTAAACGGCATGGTTGTTGGCGGCGAATATACTGCCGATATTGATAATATGCCGGAAGAATATTTAATAAAAGCAGAAAATGAAGGTTCTGTCATTATTGATTTTTCAGGAAGCAACCAAACACGTCCCAATCCTACTAATAACCCATAATCATTAACTTCTTAATACGCCAAAAAGCTATTTTAACAAAAGATATTGTAATTATTTATAGATTTATTGACTTAAAAAATTGTTTATACTATTCTTATTTTATTGAAAAAATTCGCTCCAGTGGCACTCTGCCGACGAGAAAGCTGACTAAATGTCAAGTCTGAGGAGAGTGAAGGTAGACCAGTCTACCGAGTCCGCTAGAGCATGAAAACTAAATATATCCGAGCTCCAGTGGCACTCTGCCGACGAAAAAGCTGACTAAATGTCAGGTTTTGTGGAGAGGGAAGGTAGACCAGTCTACCGAGTCCGCTAGAGCATGAAAATTGAATATTTCCGAGCTCCAGTGGCGGAATCGGTAGACGCGTTGGACTTAAAATCCAATCGGGGTTCACCCTCGGTGCCAGTTCAAGTCTGGCCTGGAGCATTAATAAAAAAGACTTACCAATTATAAATTAGTAAGTCTTTTTTTTACATAAATCTTATACTCTATAATTTCTTTTTGATATCATCCAGTAAAACCTGACGAGGTACATCAACAGTATTTTCTTTTGGATAAAGATTCTCCAAAAAGTCATTAATTCTTTTCAGAGCATTTTCATATCTTTTAGACGGCTTGATATAGCTTTTAAGATTAACATTATCATGTGATACAGGTGTAACAAATTTATTTATAGCACCATTCATTATTAAAAGTTCATCCATTCTGGTATCAGCCAAAAACTGATGACGCTCTTTTAAATAATACGAAGCATTATCATCAACCGCTGCCATTCTGTCCAAAATTTGAGAAAAACGCATTAACTCATAATTATTTGCTTTTTCCAATGACTTACCCAAAAGTCTGTTATTAAGAAATCGCCCCTGAAAATTTGTATCGTTGACCGGCTGTACATTCATTAATATTATCCCTTTCGTTTATTATATTTATTATAATATAAAACCTCTAAATTAATATTTTGCGTTTATTAATTAATATTATATGTAAAATTTTGTAACAATTTGATTCAAAAACCTAAAGTTTTAAAATTTTTTGACGTTATATAAAATATATAAATTGTATATAGTACATTAGTTGTTGTATAAGGAATTTACAGAACATGAACATATAGGACAAACATTAAGTTGAGAGGACTAGGGCAGCAGCCCTGAAAATCGACAAAATGCACCGACCGGGTGCATTTTTTTTATGTTTTATTATTGATTTACGGTAATATATTTATAAAATTGAGAATTACGGAAATTTCAAACGCATTATTCATGGGAATTTTCGGGAAATTTTGTAAAATTTTGTAAATTTTTGTAAATTTACCACTTGAAAAATTGTAAAACATACCCTTGTTTGTTGACTAGGAATTTTGACGGGGTATGATAGAAGAACATGCGGTCATGTACATGGGATAATTATGTCCGAAAATAAAAAGCAAGGGTGCAGATAGGTTAAAAACCTGAATGTCCCGCCTAACAAAAATGTGGATGGTTCCACAAATATATAAGAAAAATATAAAAAGTTTTATAACGTACATCACATTAGAATAGATGAGGTGAATTAATGTCGACAGAATATGCAAAAAGAGTAACGCCAATGGGTATACCGAATACTCGTTTGGACGATTTACCGGATTTAATTGACGTGCAAAAAAAATCATTTGAATGGTTTTTAAAAGAGGGCTTAAAAGAAGAATTACTGGCTTTCTCTCCTGTTAAGGATTATACGGGAAGATTAGAATTACACTTCTTGCCTAACTACACGTTTGACAATGCCAAGTACACAGTTGAAGAAGCTCGTATCCACGATACAACTTATGCTAAACAGCTTCGTGTAATGGTTAGATTAGTAAACCGTGACAGCGGTGAAATTAAAGAACAGGAAGTTTACATTGGTGATATTCCTACAATGACTGATAAAGGTACATTCATTGTAAACGGTGCTGAACGTGTTATCGTTTCACAAATCGTTCGTTCGCCGGGTGTTTACTTCAAGAGAGAAATCTCTCCGACCGGTAAGAGATTATATAACGCAACCATGATTCCTAACAGAGGTGCATGGCTGAAGATTGAAACTGACTCAAATGACGTAATTCACGTTAAGATTGACAAGAACAGAAAAATCTTAGCTACAACATTACTTAAAGCAATGGGCATCACAGTTTCTGAAATGGAATCTTTATTCACTCACTTTGAATTTCTTAAAAAGACTTTGGATAAAGATACAACCGAAACAACAGATGATGCTTTAATTGATTTATACAAAAAATTAAGACCGGGCGATCCTGCTTCCGCACAAGGCGGACGTCAAATTTTGGAATCAAGATTCTTTGATGAAAAGAAATATGATATCGGTCGTGTAGGTCGTTACAAATTAAATAAAAAATTAAACTTAAATATTCCTAAGAACCAAAGAACATTAACTGTTCAGGATATCGTTGCATCAATCGAATACTTAATCAATTTAACTTATGATGAAGGTTCTCTTGATGATATCGACCACTTAGGAAACAGAAGAATCCGCTCAGTCGGCGAACTTCTTCAAAACCAGTTCAGAGTTGGTCTTTCAAGAATCGAAAGAATTGTTAAAGAAAGAATGACTTTGCAAGACTCTGAAACACTTACTCCCCTTAACTTGTTGAACACAAAACCGTTGGTTGCTTCTCTGAAAGAATTCTTCGGCAGTTCTCAGTTATCACAATTTATGGACCAGATTAACCCGTTAGCTGAACTTACTCACAAAAGACGTGTATCAGCATTAGGACCGGGCGGTTTACAAAGAGAAAGAGCAGGATTTGCAGTTCGTGATATTCACCCTTCTCACTACGGTCGTATATGTCCGGTAGAAACCCCTGAAGGTCCGAACGCAGGTTTGATTGGTTCATTAGCTACTCACGCAAGAGTTAACGACTATGGTTTCGTTGAATCTCCGTTCTTTGTTGTAAAAGACGGCAAAGTAACAGACGAAGTTGTTTATATGACAGCTGACGAAGACGAAAACTTCCGTTGTGCTCCTGCTGACGTACAGTTGAATAAAGATAATACATTCAAACAAAAACAGGTTCCTGTAAGATATAAATCAGAATTTATTATGTCTGATTCTTCAAAACTTGACTATGTCGGTGTTTGCCCGATTCAGATTATCTCTGTTGCAACATCAATGATTCCGTTCATTGAACACGATGATGCTAACCGAGCACTGATGGGTTCAAACATGCAACGTCAGTCAGTTCCGCTTCTTATTACCGAAAGACCGGTTGTAGGAACAGGTATGGAAAGACGTGTTGCAAAAGACTCAGGCATGGTTGTTTGTGCTAAAGTTGACGGAACCGTTGAAAGAGTTGTAGGTGAAGAAATTGTTATTGTTGACCAACAAGGCAAAAAACACTTACACACATTAATGAAATATGTTCGTTCAAACCAAGATACATGTATTAACCAAAAGCCGATTGTTCATGAAGGTGACAAGGTCAAAGCAGGCGATGTTATCGCAGACGGTGCATCAACAAGCTGCGGAGAACTTTCAATCGGTAAAAACATTTTGGTAGCATATATGCCTTGGGAAGGATATAACTTCGAAGATGCTATCTTACTTTCAGAAAGATGCGTACATGATGACATATTTACATCAGTTCACATTGAAAAGCTGGAAATAGATGCTCGTCAAACAAAACTCGGACCGGAAGAAATCACAAGAGAAATCCCGAACGTTTCAGAAGAAGCATTGAGACACTTAGACGAAAGGGGAATCGTTCGTATTGGTGCAAGAGTTTATGCGGACGATATTCTGGTAGGTAAAGTTACACCGAAAGGTGAATCTGAACATCCGCCGGAAGAAAAACTATTAAGAGCAATCTTTGCTGAAAAAGCTCGTGACGTAAAAGATAACTCATTAAGAGTTCCTCATGGTGAAGGCGGTCGTGTTGTCGATGTTAAAGTATTCGACAGAGAAAAAGGCGACGAACTGCCACCGGGAGCAAATACAGTTATAAGAGTTTACATAGCACAAAAACGTAAAGTTTCTGTTGGTGATAAACTTTCAGGAC
>JAEEHV010000083.1 GCA_016280955.1 Candidatus Gastranaerophilales bacterium
AAAGGTACTGTTTGAATTATTAATTACCGTAGGGTTCAAAATAACCGGCGGCTTAGTATTACAGTACAAGCTGATTTTATACCGGTCAAAGCTTCGTCCACTCATCGGCTCGTACAGATTAATTTCTGCACTAATGTCCTGTCCTTCATCCGAAGGAATCAAAAACTCCTGAGGAAGTAAAAGCTTAATTGTGTTTTTATCTGTCTGCGAAATATCAACCGAACTTCTGTTAATCTGTTCACTAAGGTTGTTAAAGATAACAGAAGGTACAAGGCTGTATTGTTTAGGGTTTCGCATAAACATTTCAATTTCTGCATCTTCTTCCGAAGCAATACAAAGCTGCGAAAGTCCGTCGTTATAAGTCTGTACACTGATATTATGATTTTCAATCGCTGCCGTCTCGGTATATTTTTCAAAAAAGTCAGCAACATCATTTTCAAAAAGCTGACAGGAAGTAAAGCCAAGCAAAAGAGCTGAGATAAATAGTAATTTTTGTAAAGTAGTTATTCTTTTTTTCATATTTTTTAAATCTTAATTATTTGAGATGAGATACCATTTAACCTCGCCTTCTCCATTACCATTACCATCAGCATAAACTGAAGAAGCATGATAAATACGTATCTGATAAACATTATCGTTCCTATAAACATCTGGTTCAGTTGCTACATTCTGAACCCCCCAGCTCTCATTAGGTTTAAGATTTATATAAGTATTTTTAGTAGCATCAAGAGTTGCCTGTGCCACACCATCATGACCAAGTGTAGCATTTCTTACTGGAGTATCGTTGTCTCCTTGATATAAAATATAATTAGCCTGAATTTTATTACTAGCATAAGAAGCAAATTTTAATACACAAATATAATTATCCCAGGATAAAATTATAATTCCATATGGATCATGATTCAGATATGAACTATTATTAATTTCATTAACTGCAACAGTACCAACCGCACTTGTTTGATTTACTACTGCTTTTCCACTATCAACAAATAATCTTTTTATTCTTTGACGGTTAAGATCTGAAAATTCAATCTTGCTTTCCTCAACATCAATTTTCGCTTTATTACCACTGTCAGTATATGTAAGCTTATATTTTTTCGCGGCATTAGAGCCAGATTTTAGTAATTTAAATTTACCAGCTTCTCCTTGAATTACACTGTCACAAGTTCCGTTATCTGCAAATTTTGCAAAAATGGTATCCTCATCATCAAAGGTAAGTCCAATTTGTTTTGGATTAGAAGCTCCAGCTTCTGTAAAGTTTGCAAGAGAAGAGCCCTCTTTTATATATATTTCATTTATTACATTTTCTGCTGGAGTAAAGGTCAGAGCAATATCATCTTTACCTCTTGCCGGAGCATAGCCAGTTGTAGTTATATTAAAGTCAGAATCCAGTGTCAGGTTATTTCCATAACCTCCCATAAAGATTCCGCCGCCAATTTTACCAGAGGCAACCTGATTATTATTCATAGTGGCACTAAGATTTACATGTCTTTCAGAATAAATAGCTCCACCTTTTACTGCTGCATAATTATCTTTTATACTAACGTCTTTTCCAATGTTAATTGCAAAGTTAGATTCTACAGCATAAATACCTCCGCCATTCGAACTGGCATTATTTTCCAGTTTTCCACCAATCATTTCTAATGGCGCAGAACTTGCAAAACCATCAGCTGGATTTAAATATATTCCACCACCCTTTGAATAATGATTTTCATCGGTAGTATCGGTTCCGTTATTGGAAATACTGCCTTTTGCAATTTTTAACACAGCCTGGCTGCTGTTGCTTCCAGTACAATAAATACCGCCGCCTAAACCTTTACCATCATCTGTGGAACTTACATAGTTATACATAACACCGCCGTTGCAGTCGTTTGTATCTACTGTATCTTTATCTTTGTACCCAATATAAATGCCTGAACCGTCTGCATAGATTCCGCCACCATATTCTACAGCGCTGTTAGAATGATTTCTGTTTTCACCTGAAGTAGCACTTGCATAAGTTGTTTGGCCGGCTTCGCCTATAACAGCATTTCCATAAAGGAATAAATCGCTTTTAACTAAATAGATTCCACCACCTCTGCCTGAATAGTTTCCATTATAGAATCTGCTTGCTGTATTATTGAATATCTTTACATTTCCACAAATTGTTAATGATATACGTTTTGTGCTGGATTGACCAAGACAGTAAATTCCTGCGCCACCTGTGGCTTTATTTCCGTATATCTGTGTTACACCATTTATTGTTATACCAAAATTTGGACCTGAAGACATTGACATTGATATACCACCACCATAACCAGTGGTATAATTACTACCAGTTATTCCCAGGTTTGTAATCTCAATAGGAACAGCTGTCAGAATTGAAAGACATGAATCATTTGCATTATTTGCATCCAGAATATCTTTTGGTGCTGTATCATTTTCACCTGTATTTTTACTTTTTAGAATTATTTTGCTGGCAGTTGCACCAGTACCTGATTGAATAAGACTTATTTTGCTATCATCATTATTAGATTCAAAAATTGAATGTGTTCCAAGTACTTTTCCATCAATATAAATTGTATAATCAAAAGGAGTGCCATTCTCATCTTTTATGGTTTGCTGGTAGGTAATAAACTGCAGGGCTTTTTGTATAGTTGCAAAAGGATGAGTTGCATTTGAACCGCTTGTTTCTTCATTAAAGCTATAAACAGCATTCTCGTCGTTAGAATCATAATGAAAGTTCTGCCACATTGAATCTGGAACACCATTACCACT
>JAEEHV010000084.1 GCA_016280955.1 Candidatus Gastranaerophilales bacterium
AAAAAAAATAATTGCAAGATACAGTTTGTCGAATACAATTTTGCATATAACCTGAAACGAATTTTCTATCTGTTAAAAAGATACAAAACAAACTTTTTTCTATACATAATAACTTATTCTTGAAACTTTACAATAAAATTTAAAAAATTCTTTTTTGAAGTTAAGTTGCGGAAAATTCTTGTACTATCAGTTCAGTTTTCTCGTTTCATGTGTTCTTTTACAAATTTTGTAATTCTGAGGCACTAAGTATTAAAAATTATTCGTACCGATAACCTGTTATTTGCTGTTTATTACTGTTTTTATTATATAAATAATTACCGTAAATTCTTATTACAGATTTAGGTGCAATTATTTTAAATTTGTCTGATACCAAAACTTCAGCATTTTGCAGGAGTGACGGGTTTAGATGTTCTCCTTTTATTAACATGGGTTTAAAATAATAAATTCTGTCAAATGTTGAAATTACATTATATTTATATTCTTTATCAAGTTTTCCCCCTGGGATATGTTTTGCAAAACAATTTAAGGAATTTACTCTTGAACTGACGCATAAATTATCAATATTTTTATTATCGTCTGAACTATAAAAATTCTGACTTTCCGTATTTATATAGTCAATTCCTTCTTTAACAGCAGATAAACCTGTTGGGATAATAATTACATAAAATATTAAACAATAAATCAGATAAGACAGGCAAATAATAAAACCTATATCAGCAATTTTATTACTTTTAGCAGTTCTATAATCAACCTTTTTTACACTTTTTATTGCAAATAATGTTAATACTATAAATAAAACCGATAAAATAATTATTAAAGCCGGAAACAAAATATATATCCACAAGAGTTGTAATATAAATATATGTTCTGATATAAGTTCATTGTTGTAGCGAATCATTGACTGCGTGCTTACAAGAGCTGTTATCGGAACAATTATGGAAGACATTATCCCAAGCACTTTATATGGTATTGTTTCTCTGAAACTATTTAAAAAATCTACAAATGTCATAACGATTCCACAACTAACATAAAATTATTTTTTTAGATAATCCGGTATTTCTATTGTTTCCGGATTGTCTGTTATGATATTGCCATTTTTGCGGCACATTTTTATATCCTCCGGCAATGAGGCATACATTCTGTCTATACGGTTCGTCATAGTATATACATTTATAATCATAAAACCTAAAAAAGTTTTAGATTGTTCAAGCATAAGACTTATTTCATTTAATATAGTAAAAATATTTTCTTCTTTTTGTCTGTTTAAAAAATCTTTATTGTCAATTAGTTCTTTCGGAAGTGAATCATATAAATTTTTTAATTTATTGTATAAACAGGATTTATTAACAACACGATAATAATATCCCCAAAGTCTCAAACTGCTATCAATACATTCTTCAACTTGCGTAATTGCTGTATATATTTTATCCGGTGACATTTTGTTCCTCCTATGCTAATTATAGAAACTAATCAAATTTTTGTAAAATTTTAATAAAAAGTTATAATAGATTTGTAGTATAAATAAGGAGTTGTTATGCAGGAATTGTATATAGGTATGCCTTTACTGGATATTATTGACTTGTTAGAAAGAATCAATATTCAGGAATCTTTTAAAAATAATATTTTGAATTTTTGCAGACAGGAATTGCAAAATGGTGACAGCAAAATATCCAATGAAATAGAACTTGCAATGTTAAATGCATGGATAAATAATTCAGATAAAATTAATATGCCGGAGTTATTGTCGGATAAATATAAACTTATAGATGTTTATACTGAAAATAAAGACTCTGAAACAAAAACTTTTGAAGAATTTCTTGCAAATGATAATACATATTATTTAAGGTGTATAACCAGAAATGCAGACAATATTGTGACAAAGGTGTCTTTATCTCATAAAAATGTATCATTTTTGGAAATGATTAAAAATGGCGGGACAGAAGATATCATTACTGATTACAATAATGACGGATTCGCAAATTCACGAACTTTAATAAAAAAACAAAATAACAAAGTAGATATGATTAATGATATTAATATAGACGGCAAAAAAGATTAATTAAATAACTAATTTGGTTTTATTTGTTTGACTATTTATTATGAAATTTTTATTTTTTATATAAATAATATTGAAAAAAATATAAAAAAGTAGTATTATAATACTTGTCATATAAGGAATTATTTAAATAATTGGAGAAAGATATGAAAAAGAGTTTTATGAAAAAATGTCCAAAATTATTTTTGGCTGCTGCATTCGCAACAACACTTATGTTTTCTTCTCCGGCTAATGCTACTATGCCAATGTCAGACACTATGTCTGCTCAGGCAGCCAGCCCTGTGTCAGCACAGTTAGGCGGTTATTTACAACAGCTTAACAGCTACGATCAGGCTTTCATGAACATGGATATGTACATGTTATCCAATAAAAAAGATCGTGAAGCACAGAAGGAAGCAAGTGCAATCAATGAACACGGTACTGCTTGGGTATCACCGTACGGTGAATTTGGTACTACACCGGTACACAACGGCCCTAATGCTTCAACATCTTTGTATGGAGTATTTTTAGGCGGCAATTCTCAGATTAAAGACTTAGGTAACGGCTGGGAAGGTATGTGGGGTGCTTATGCCGGATATAATGGTGCTCGCCAGTCCTATTCTGAAGTTACTACTTATCAGAATGGCGGTACTTTCGGTTTAACCGGTATGGCATTCAAAGATGATTTCTTTGCAGCTGCAACTGTTAACGTTGGTGCAGGAGCAGGCAGACATCATTCATTCCATAAGGATGACGATTTTGCTATGTTATCAACAGGTATTGCTGCTAAAGCAGGTTATAACTGGGAACTTGCTGATGGTAAGTTTATCGTTCAACCATCATTAATGGCATCTTATTCTTATATCCATACATTTGATGATTGGAACCGTACAGGTGCTAAAGTTGATGCAGACGGTGTTCATGCTATTCAGGTTGAACCTGGTATCAAATTTATCGGTAACCTTAAAAACGGATGGCAGCCATATGCAGGTGTAAGTTTAGTATATAGCATCTGGGATAAAACACATTTCAGAATGAACGGCACCGCATTACCTAATTTAAGCATTAATCCTTATGTTAAATATGGTCTTGGTCTTCGTAAAGTATGGGGTGACAGAGTTGCCGGATTCGCTCAAGCATACTTTATGAGCGGTGGCAGAAACGGTATAGGTATTCACGGCGGATTCAGATTTGCAGTCGGCAGAGATGGTTCAAACGATATTAAAGGAGAAACCCCAAGCCTGGCACCGACAAAGATTAGTTTAAATAATAAAAAGTAATCAAAAAAACTCCTTGTAAAAAATACAAGGAGTTTTTTTAGAAAGGAAATATAATGAAAAAAACTGTATTATCTGCAATAATTGCATTAGCATTAACTATAGGCATGACATCTTCTGTCAATGCAGAACAAAAAATTGCAACAATTGATATTCAAAAAATCGTTCAAAATTCTGTACAGGTACAGGAATTTAATAAAGAACAGGAAGCTAAGATTAAAGAACTTGAAAAATGGATTGAGACTGTAAAAAAAGATATTGAAAAACAACAAACAAAGGACGGAAAAGAAAAGTTATTCCAAAAATACAAAGCATCATATCTTGAAAAAAAAGAAGGAATAATCAAATCCGGTCAGGTAAAGATGCAGGCATTTATGGATGAGCTATCTGAAACTATTGCTTCAGAAGCAAAAGCAAAAGGTTATAACATGGTTATTACAAAAGGTGTTGTTGTTTATGGCGGTGAAGATATAACAGAAGATGTTCAAAATAAGGTAAATGCAAAAGCTAATCCAACTGTTGCTGAACCTCAAAAACAAGAAAAACCTGCCAAAAAGAAAAAATCTATTAAATTTAAAAAATAATTATTAATTTTCTAAAATAATAACAACTCTGTTTCAAATCGGAACAGAGTTGTTTTATTACGGTTAAAGTAAAAATTAATAACATGTTATAATTGTTTATGGTTTATGGCGGTTTAAATATTGGAAAAATAATATGCGGATAAAATTTTTTATTTCTATATTTTTTGTATTTGCTCTCAATTTGAGTGCTGTTGCTATTTGTTTTATGAATAATCCTGCAAACAAAGATGTTCAACAATTTAATGAACCCAAAAAGACTATTGCAGACAGATATAATCCAAACAGGGATTATTTTGACTATTCTCTTGTGTTAGGCGAGTTTCCAAAAGATTACTATTATACGACAGTAAAAATCGCCAAGTCCAAAAAACGTATTTTGATAATTACTGATAGTGTATCAAATGATAATACCGCATCATGTGGCTTATTTTACTATTTTGCGGAAAACGGGTTTGTGTATCCTCTGGGGTATTTAGAGGGTAAAAAGCCGCTATTACTCTCTAAAAATTATTTATATTTAAATAACGGCAATGAATACATTAGATTCTATATGTCTGATAAAAAACTTGAAATTATAAAATCAAATGTATTTAATATTAAAGAAAATGTTTGTCCGGTTAAGTTTTTCACAATATTAAGTGCGGATAAATTTGAGGGTGATTATGGAGAGACAGCTGGTGATGATGTTGTACGTGCTAATTTAGACGGGTTTTATTTTGAATATCATAAGCCGCAATATAAAAGAAAATATATCAAGAGCCTAATGCGTGAATGTATAAATGACGGTGTAAAAACTCAGGTGCAGATGTATTGTTGCGTTGTTGATAAGCTGCATCCTGTTAAATAGGCTTATTATTATGATTAATTCATTATTACTTAAATAGTTATATTTCAAATTGCTAATGTAACATTTTATATTAAAATGTAACAATTTTTAAAAATCATTAAAGTTTTTCAGAATTATGCCGATAACTAATTTGTAAAAACACAAGGAGTATAATGTGGTTAGTAAAGAAAAAACTGAAAAACAGGTTAATGTAGAAGAATTTACAGTAAATGCTGATGATGGGCAGAATGATATTTCAGCATCTCCAATTATAATCAGTAAAGTAAGTGCTGATTCCGATGGAATCGAAGATTTTTAATTAAAATTTTGAAGAATAATATTTGGTAAAAATAATTTTATACAAGGTGTAAAAGCTGTTGCCAATTACACCTGATGTTTGTTATAAATTTACTCTAAAATAAACAGGTCCTCTTGTTGTTACTGTTTCTAACATTCGTGCATTAAATTGCAATTTATGTTAGTATTTATATGATGCTTTGGGAGGACTTTATGATAGATTTTTTATCTAATCCCGAATGGATTAGACCACAGATGGATTTTCTGGTATTTCTGCAAAATATACGAATTAACAGTCCGATTCTTTTAGATAAACTGTTTTTAGTAATTACAATATTTGGTGAAATATGGCTGCCGACATTGGTTTGTGCAATAGTTTACTGGTGTATAGATTTTAAGAAAGGAATATATTTATTCTCGCTGGAAAGTCTTAACAGATTTTTTGCTCATTTTCTTAAAATGATTGCGTGTGTTTACAGACCTTGGGTGCTTGACAGCAGAATCCATCCGTCTGAACTTGCTGTTCCTTTTGCAAAAGGTTATTCTTTCCCCAGCGGTCATTCTGCAATGAGTTCATCTGTTTTTGGCGGTATTGCATATTTGATGAGAAAAAATAAAATATTGTGCCTCTCTCTTATTTGTTTAGTGCTTCTCATAGGATTTTCCCGCCTTTTGTTAGGTGTTCATTCACCGCAGGATGTTATTTGCGGATTGTTGATAGGTTTTATTCTCGTTTTTGCAGTAAAACCAATTGTAGATTGGGCGGAAAAAGATGCTAAAAGGTATATGATATTGCTTGCTGTAATTGATATTATTGTAATAGCTGCATTAATTTATACATACTTTTTTGCTGAATACAGAATGGATTATGTTTCAGGAGAATTGCTAGTAAACCCTCAGAAATTAAGATATGTAACTGTTGTTGAATTTGGTTATGCACTTGGGCTTATAAACGGTTGTTATCTGTGTGCAAGATATTGTCCTTTTGAACCTAAAGATGTACCCGTAAAGCAACGTATAATAAGAGGAATAATAGGTGCAATCGGTATAATAATATTACTCAAGTATATTTTCGGATATATTTTAATGAACTGTATAAAAATCCGTTATGCGTTTTTGGTAACATTCTTTTTAGGAATTATTATTACATTAATTTATCCTGTTATTTATACGAAAATCATAAAGAAAATTTAATTGTAACACTTTTTAATATATAATTATTAGAGAACGAAGATGGGGATTAATATGGAAAATAACGTGCTTATGCCTGGTGATGCAGCCGGAAATTATAACGAAAAATGGACAAAAACTTTTGATTTAAAATTTCTGATATTGTGGATTGTATTGTTTGTATTGTTACTTAGCTGGACAATAATTTTTGATCCTAAGCTTTTTGATGCAAGGCATTTTTTCTTCAGAGCAGGCATAAAGCTTTTTGTAATGATGATATTAGCTCTTTTGGGCGGAATGTTGTGCCGTCATTTTTGTAATACTGACGAAAAAGGATATATAACAACATCAAAAAATAAGTGGTTTAAAGTTAATTATACAAGGAAGATTCAGCATTTTGCCGCATATTTGGTGCCTTTATTGAGTCCTCCTACAGCACCTTTGGGAATACTTCCCCATCTTTGGGAATCCTTGTTTGTTCTTTTTATGTTTTTGGTTTTAATTAAGCCTGTAAGAGAATTTTCAACATTTTTTATGCTTCAGTTTAACTCTTTAGACAGAATTGAAGACAGACCTAATACTTTAAAATGGATTGTCTTGGGTAATATGCTGCCGGGACTTTTGATTATTACCATATTTAAACAGGTTTTTGAAACATATCTCGGTTTGCCGCTTTTGGCAACTGTTGTTGTGCTGACTGTTGCTATAGGAGATGGTTTAGCCGAACCTGTCGGTACTTATTTGGGCAAGAAAAAGTATGTAGTTCCTTCCTGGAACTTAAAAAACAGATACGTAAGGTCTTATGCAGGCAGTGCATGCGTATATCTGGCAGCTGTATTATTTTTGATTCTGTTTAAAGAGCAGTTTGCTAACTATAAAGAATTTTGGTCTGCAATGATTTTGTTTCCGCCTGTTATGACGATATCTGAAGCATTTGCACCGCATTCAATGGATACACCTATAATGATGCTTGTCGGCTTTACTCTGTTGTTTGGCATTTGTGCAATATTCTAGATAGGATGGATGTTTTTTATGCAAAAATATTTAATTGAGAATAACTCAGATAATTTAATATTGTTTTTTTCAGGCTGGGGATGTGATGAATATGAGTTTGAACATTTAAAATCTACCTCTGATGTCCTGATTTTATATAATTATAGTGACTTAGATTTGAATTTTGATTTTTCAAAATATATAAATTATAATCTAATTGCATTTTCTGCCGGAGTTTTTGTTGCTTCAGTTATTAATTTTGATTTTAAAATTAATAAGAAAATTGCTGTTGATGGGAATCCGTATTTATTTGATGAGTATTTTGGATTGTCCGCATCAATGCAGGAATATTTATATGGTTTAACAGAAGATAATTGTGATGAATTTACCCGGAACTACCTCGTTAAAACCGATGAAGAATACAAAAAATTTCATCCGTCAAAAAGAACAATTGAAAGCTGCAGAAATGAATTTGACTGTTTAAAGAAAATTTATCTGAACAATAAGCAAAATATAAATGATATTTATGATTTTGCACTCATTGGTGATTCTGATGCAATATTCAATATCTCAGCCCAAAAAGAATTTTACGGTAGTCGGTTAAATGTTATAGAAAATGCCCGTCATAATTTATTTTTCAGAATTAACAGTTATGATGAGCTTTTTGATATGACTAAAAAAATGTTTTAACGTTAGAAGTTTGCAAGTATGCTTTTATTGTGCTATAGATAATGTAGGGTTAAAATGCAAAGTAAAACATTATGACTTAAACTGCAGGGTAATTTAAGCAGTTATAATGCTAATAAAGCAATAAGATTGGAGGGGAATATGAAGAAAATTATTTTATCAACATTAGTGTTGGCAGGTATGACTATAGGTATGGCTAATGCAGTATTTGCCGATCAAAAAATCGCAGTTGCAGATGTTCCGGCTGTTGTTGCAAAATCTGCACAGGTACAGTCTTTGAAGAAAGAACAACAGGCCAAAATGCAGGAATTGGAAAATTGGTTAAAAACAGTAAGAGCTGATGTGGAAAAACAACAGTCAGCAGAAGCCAAAGAAAAATTGATTAAAAAGTATGATGCTGAATTTATAAAGAAGAAAGAAGCTATTGCTAAAAATTATCAATCAAAATTGCAATCTATTGATAAAAGCATCTCAAGTACTATTGCTGCAACTGCCAAATCAAAAGGCTACACAGTTGTTATTTCCAAAGGTGTTGTATTGTATGGCGGTGACGATATAACAGAAGAAATTCAAAAAGCTGTTAAATAGACCGGTACTATACTGTTAGTATAAACCACCGGTTAGTGACCTTATTTAAAACGGCATTTTTAATGCCGTTTTATTATTATATTATTTATAAGCAAAAAATATTTTTACGGGTTTTGTACATAATAAATATAAGAAAGGGATAATATGCAAGTACAAAGGATTCAAAATAATAATACTGCTTTTTGTGCAAAGTTAAATATAATCGGCGGAAAACTCGATAAAGAAACAATTGCAGTTCTTTCAAAGAATGCTGAAAAAATAGGTAGTGAAAATGATGTGATAGAATTAAACTTCTCTAAAATAATCTCAAATTTTGACCGCCATGACTATCATACCTATCAGGATATATCTCTTATTAATTATATGTATAATCAATTCAGACAAATATTAAATGCTAAATTTATTCCAAACGGTAATGGCAAATGTACTGAGGAAATTACCGATAAGATTTATGCATTGGAACTTGAGGACGTTTTGCAAAATCAAAAAAATTATGCTGAAAAATGTTTAGACAAACTTTCTGCAAAACTTGGAATTAATTAAATAATGCCGGTTTTTATTAAATTTATCCCATTATGTGAATGATATGTTTAGTATTTACACTTCCATGTCATTCTGTTTAGCTTAAATTGTTAATAAATTTTCTGAATTGTAAATTTTTTTATCAAATTGTAACAATTTTACTATATTTATTAAAGTTTTTTGAAAAAATGCCGATAATAATGTGTGAATAGGAATATCAGGAAAAATAATGAGTAATAGTTTTTTATATCAACAATATTCTGAAAACACGAAAATGGTTAATAATTACAAAGAAACCGTTGATGATTTAGAACACAGAGTTAATAAGTTTAAAGGCATATCAAGTTACGAAGATGCAATAAAACTTGCTAATGAAATTATGCCTACAAACAGAGAGATAACAAGTTTTTCTTCCGGTAATGCAAAATGTACTGTAGTAAAAAAATATAATTTGTTACGTATTACTTACGAATCATTAAACGATTTTATATGTTACGATTTTCATAAATAAAAGAGGAGATAAAAATGGATTACAGCTTGTATCATTATTCAGATTTACAATTCAGAGAAGTCGGCAGCCAAAATGTAAACGGTGCTGATAAATTATCATCGGATGGTTCTGATGAAAAAGACAGTCAAGTTACACAGATTCTGCGTGACATGTCGCAGGGAACTGTTTCGGTTGATGTTGCCGTAACACAATTAAAGAACCTGGGAATTGATGTGCAAGAAATTGCAAATGGCGATGTCTTAACATTTAGTTTTACTTATAATAACAAAAATTATATGTTTACAACGACTAAAAATGGCGATGCTGCTGGTGAAGGAAATAATAATTCAGGCTTGAGCGATTATCTTGATAATTATGAAAATATTACACCTAATCTCCAATCAACTGCAACAGCTGATGATGCTTCACCCGTTGATTATAATCAAGATTGGGCTATTGTTAAAGTAAAAGCAAGCGAATTACATGCACTTATTGAACAGGGTGTAATTGCATATCCGATTGAAGGTCCGGACGGAAAAACATATTATGTAAGTTTCTATAATGAAGAAGGAACAAGAATTGATGATGTAACAGAAGGCGGACGTTCTGAATATGAAAACAATTACAATCATGATGTAGGTGTAATTGCAGGTCAGGGAGATAATTATATTTATATAAATCTTCCATATTCTCTAATCCATGGTGAATTGCATGATGTTATTAAAAATGATTCTAATTCAGGAGTATATCGTGATGACCTAATTGATTATAAGAATAACAGTTTAGGTCGTCATAACGGTATAAATATTCCTGATGACAGCTTAAATGATAAAGAGTTTATTAAAACAGGTTATACAGGACCGATTCGTACGAATCGTACAGTTACAACTCCAACAATCAGTAATTCTTCAAATTCTTATGACGGGAAATGGGGTTATGTCAGAGTTAAAGCAAGTGATATTCTTAAATACGGCTTATTGCCTGAAGACCTTCGTTTAAGTTTCTTTGACGGTGAAACCGGTGTGAGAATTGACGGCGATGGCGGATACACTGAAGATTACAATCAACTTAAAGCTCTCGGTGATCAGTATATTTACATTAATTTACCGTACTCGGCTATTACAGGTGAATTTGGCGAAATAGTAAAAAATGATCCTAACTCATTTGTAATTGAAGATCCGGACAATTCCGGTTTCGATAAACACGAAATATTTGAATATTTATACGATAATAACGGAAAATGTATCGGTAAAAAGTTAGCACATTTCGATAAACACATTGATAATGATATCAAACAAAATGGTTATAGCGGTAAAACTACCAGTTCTCCTAAATCAGGTAATGTGACAACACCAACAAGCAATAACACTTCAAATTCTTATGCCGGAAAATGGTGTTATGTCAGAGTTAAAGCAAGCGATATTCTAAAATATGGTTTATTACCTGAAGACCTTCGTTTAAGTTTCTTTGACGGTGAAACCGGTGTGAGAATTGACGGTGATGGCGGATACCTTGATGACTATAATCAACTTAAGGCACTAGGTGATCAATATATTTATATTAATTTACCGTTCTCGGCTCTCACAGGTGAATTCGGTGATATAGTAAGAAATAATCCTGATTCAGTTGTAATTCAAGATCCTGATAATTTTGGATTTGATAAACACGAAATATTTGAATATTTATATGATAGTAACGGAAAATGTATTGGTAAAAAGTTAGCACATTTTGAAAACCATATAGAATATAATTACTAGAACAATGGTTATGATGTTATAACTTAATCATAAATATATGGTTGTAATAGTTTGCAGGTTGGGATTTCCCAACCTGCAAACTCATTTTTGTGAATTTTGGACTTTATAATGCCGACTTACTTTCTTACGTTGTTCCGAATAAACCTGCTGCCGGATTTTTATATACTTCTTTTGAGATTATTTCACCGGTTTCAGTATCAACTGTGTAATATACAATATTCCCGTTTCCGTCAAGTTTCCAGTAAGTGTGTTTGTGTTTAATGTCATGTTTTTCGGTATCTTGTACGTTGTCATTATTGTTTTTATAACTGTAATCATTTGTACCGAAAAATCTGCTTTGAAAATTAATCATCATATTGATACCACCAACCCTTTATTTGCTATTTATTTCGTACTCTATTAATCGGCAAAATTTTTCTAAACTTTAGTTATTAACAGAAAAATCTTTAAATTTTTTACATATTGTTACAAAATCGATAAATTATCCTTTCTGTTTCCTGTTGTATAATTCATTTTTTTTATGAATCGGTTAAACATAATTGAGGGGGATTTTTTCTATGTACAAATTTATTTTTATAATAACCGTATTAGTTATATCGGCTCCTGTGTTTGCACAAAGAGTGATTCAGACACAGGAACCGTTTTGGAACCCAAATTATATTCCTCAGTCTGCATATTATGGGGGATATTATAATCCGCGCAGCAGATATGTTAGGAATTACGGTTCAAGATTTGCTGATATAAATGACTTGGAGAGGTATGCAACCGGCAAAAATTTTTTCAGAGAAAGCGATATTACACGAATCGAAAGAATGGAACTTATAGCTTTTGGCGCAGTGCAGGAAGGGGATATTAATTCCCGTTATGCGAATGTAAGAAATGCAATATTAAGCAGACCAAAGCAAAATAACAAAACCTCTTTGCTGAAAAGTATCGGCAACTATTTTACCGGTCAAATGACAGGATTTACTCCTTCTGTTGATTCTTATTCAAATTCAGGTTTATTTCCTTTTGCTGATGATACAAATTTCGGAAAAAGCTCATATTCGGATTATTCGTCACCATGGGGTTCAGGGCAGCAATATAATAATTATGGTACCGGCTCAACAACAGGAATACATATTTTGGATTAATAATCTTTATTCAATGTTCCTACGTCAATTATTGCCACATTTTCAATATGGTATGTGTGTGGGAACATATCAAACGGTTGAATAAATTCAATTTTTGCGCCCTGCTCCGATAAATATTTTAAGTCACGTGCAAGTGTTGCCGGGTTGCAGGATACATAAATGATTTTATCTTTAGTCAGCTTGAGAGCATAGTCTAAGCTGTTAACCGTGCATCCTTTTCTTGGAGGATCGAGAATTGTGATATGAAATTCTCTGCCAAGAACGGTTTCTTCCGAGAACAATCTGCCTGCATCACCGCATTTCAGTTCGATATTATTAATTCCGTTTTCATTTATTATTTTTTCTGCAAGTTTAACGGATTCGGGTTCTTCTTCTATACTTAATACTTTTGTTGCTATATCTGACAGACAAATCCCAAATGCTGTAATTCCTGCATAAGCATCAAGTATTGTCGGTTTTTTATAATTCTCTGAAATATAATTCCTTATATATTTAAAAATATTATCAGCTGTATAAGGATTTACCTGAAAAAATGTTTTTTCTCCGATTTTGAAAGTTATATTGCAAAGGTCTTCTTCAACAAAATTAATTCCTTCTGTTAATTCTGATTTGTTTCCGAGAATAAGATTTGTATTCTTAGTATTAAAATTAACTATTACTCCTGCAATATTTTCAAGTTCTTTATAAATTTTTTTTGCCAGTTTTTTTATTCTGTCTGATGCTTTTTCGGAATTAACAACCAATATAATCAGGCTCTTTTGATTTTTTGCTGATGTCCGGATTACAACATGCCGTAATTCACCTTTCTTCAGTTTTTCATTATATCCGCTTATTTTTAGTTCTGCAGCATTTTCTCTTATGAATTGTATTATTCTGTCACAATATTCAGGCTGAATGGGACAATATTTTATGTTAATAAGTTCATGCGTTCCCATTTTGTAATATCCTGCAAGTATTCGCTTCGATTCTTTTGTCTGACCAATCGGATACTGAATTTTGTGCCTGTATTCTGTTGTTTTCGGTGACGGGATTACATCTCTTACTTCCGTATCAAAGCCGAGAATGGAATGCATTGTATCTTCAACTATTTCTTTTTTGTACCTGAGCTGTGCATCATAATTTATAAACTGAAGCTGGCAGGCACCGCAAACCTGCTGCAATTTGCAAAATGGTTCAATTCTGTCGGGGGATGGCTCAATAAGCTCCACAACTTCCGCATTAGCATAGCTCTTATGCTTCTTAATGATTTTGATTTTTACGGTATCACCGGGACATGTATTCGGTACAAATATTACATAACCATCTGTTTTCGCAATGCCAAGACCAAGATTTGATATTTTTTCAATCTTTAATGTTAAACTTTCAGGAATTTCATTTTTTGATATCAAACTGCACCTCTGCGGAATTTATCTGCATGGTTTAATGACTTGAATATTTCTTGTTTCAGAGATTTCCTGTCTTGCATCACGAATAATCTCTTTATATTCTTCTGACAGGCTCAGACCGTTACACAGCCTGTCTATAAAACCGTTGTTAACCTTTACTGCTTTTTCAAGAGCACCAACGTCTTCGAGAACATCTTTAATTTCTGCCAAATCGTATCCGAAGGACTGCTTTGACTGATAAATCATCATTTCACCGGTCTCTGCGACTAACGGTTCTCCACCCAAATCAAAGTGAAGTTTAAACACTGATTTTAAATCCTGCAGTTCAGCCTGCATCGTAGCAATGCTTTGCTGGATTCTTAAATATCTGTCAAACAGATAGTCAACATTTTTGAGTTGTTTTCTCTGCCAGTCAAGTCTTTGTAAATACAATTTTTTGAGTTTTGGGTATGCAAGTGCCAACCCCATTGTGTCAGCCATTGCACGGTGATGATTTGTTAAATCGACATTAAATCTTTTTGTTAATGCTTCCAGACCGTGCGATTCAAGCTCAGGTGCAATCTCCTTAAACATCATTTGAGAATCAATTCTCGGATTTTCCATTTTTTCTCCTGTTACACGGAGTTTTGCTTCATTTAAGAATGAATAATCAAATATTACGTTGTGTGCCACAATCGGATAATCCCCGATAAATTTTAATATTTTCGGCATTACTTCTTCTTCTGTCGGTGCATCTTCAACCATTTCCGGAGTAATTCCGTGAATTGCAATACTTGATTTCCTGATATGCTGCTGCGGGTTAATTAATGTTTGATATTCGTCTGTTATTTTACCGTTCTCAAGTCTTACGGCTGCAAATTCCACTAATCTTTCTCTGGTATAATCTAACCCGGTTGTTTCTGTATCTAAAACTATTTCAATTTCTTTTTTTCTAGGCATGTTAATTAAATTCCTTATATATGGATGTTATATCTTTACATTCATTTCAGAATATTATATCCCCTCAACAGAATAATAGCATAAAAAATACAAATATGGTAATATTAACATGTTAAACATTTTTTAAGAGGGAGGATATATGGTAAAAGAAGTTGATTTGAATTCATTTCAGTCAGAAGTGATATCAAGTGATAAAGTTACTGTAGTCGATTTCTTTGCAGACTGGTGCGGTCCATGCAGAAAATTATCGCCTATTTTGGAAGAAGTAGAACAGGAACTTTCTGAAAATGTTAAGTTTGCCAAAATTAATACTGATGAAAATATTGCTGCTGCACAGCAATATCAGGTGAGCGGATTACCTACAATGTTGGTTTTTAAAAATGGTGAGGTTGTGGAGCGCATGGTCGGTTTAATGCCGAAAAGTTCCATAATAACCAATATTGAAAAACACTTATAAGGTGTTATTGTAAGTCATCTTTTGGTACATTTGATACGCAAGACTTTTTCTACTTGATTTATAAATTTGTCTATGTTAGATTAATTATTGCTGAAGGTTATGACACATTAGCTGAATTAACCCTAGGAAATGTACTTGAGGGCTGCTAGCTCAGGTGGTTAGAGCGCACCCCTGATAAGGGTGAGGTCGGTGGTTCGAGTCCACTGCGGCCCATATAAAAGAGATGATGACGAAAATTTGTTATCATCTTTTTTATTATTTATGTAAGAAAGGAGCTGTTTATATGGAAATTAAAGTTGTTAATGACGTAAAATCGGTTAGTGCAGATATTCTTGTTGTTAATCTTTTTGAAGAAGGAAAAACATCAAGTGACCGTGCTAATAAATATGCGATTGAAGAAGACGGATTTAAAGGTAAATTCGGTGAAACATATCTTTTGCAAACTTATGGAGAAGAACCGTACAGAAAAATATTGATCCTGGGCTTTGGTAAAAAGGAAGAATTTTCTCAAAACAAATTAAGAGAAGCAGTTGCAAAAGCTGTTAAAAAATGTATGCAAATGGAAGCAAAATCAATTTCTTTTGCTTTTGACGGAATCGATTTTGATTATGCTGAACAATTTGCAATGGGAGCATATATTGCGGATTATAAATTTGACAAATATAAATCTGAAAAGAAGGATAAGCATGTTCAGGAAGTTTACATTAATGCTTCCGAGCAAGGTTTAAAACGAGCAGAAAAATTTGCCGCTGCAATGTCATTTGCAAGAAATTTAGCTAACGAACCTGCTCAGTTTGCAACACCGTCAGAACTAGCATCAATTGCAAAAGATTTAAACATTGAAACTGTTGTTTATGATAAAGATGAGTGTGAAAAAATGGGTATGGGTGCTTTTCTTGCAGTTGGTAGAGGAAGTGCGGAAGAACCAAAATTCATTCACATGAAATACACTTGTGATAATCCTAAAAAACGTATTGCAATTATTGGTAAAGGAATTTGTTTCGATTCAGGCGGACTTGATATAAAGCCGGCTTCTTCAATGATTACTATGAAAGATGATATGTCGGGTGCAGCATGTATTCTAGGTGTAATGAGTATAATCAGAGAATTTAATCCGCAGGTAGAAGTCCACGGTTTAATTGCTGCATGTGAAAATATGCCCGGAAGCAGGGCATATAAACCCGGTGATATTCTGACTGCAAAGAACGGAAAAACTATAGAAGTTGATAATACTGATGCAGAAGGTCGTTTAACCTTGGCTGATGCACTATGCTATGCTTGTGAGCTTGGTGTTGATGAAGTAATTGATATTGCAACACTAACCGGTGCATGTATGGTTGCATTGGGTTCTCAGGCTGCAGGAATTATGGGTAATGATAGTGAGCTTGTACATAATCTTATTGATTCTGCCGAGAAAAACGGTGAAAAGTTCTGGGAACTTCCTCTTTGGGATGAATACTTTGAAAGTTTAAAATCAGATATAGCAGATATGAAAAATTCAGGTTCAAGATGGGGCGGTGCTTCTGCAGCAGGTGTGTTCCTGCAAAAATTTGTTAAAGACGTTAAATGGGCTCATATTGATATTGCAGGTACCGCATACCTTGAAAAACCGCAAAAAGAATTCATATCAGGTGCTTCAGGTGCAGGTGTAAGAACTTTATTGGGATATATTCTTGAACAATAATTATTTTAAGCGAAATGATAAAAAGGGTGGAGTCACCTCTGCCCTTTTATTTTTGCAAAAAAAAGGGCTGTTAAAAATAAAAGCCCAAACTTGAAATTAAGATGTAAGATTATAAGAGAGTTTTATGATTGAAATTCTTGTAAATTATTGTTCTATTGGTTTATATTTAGCACTTTTTGCCACTACTCCGTAGCATATCATTGTAAGTCTTTTATTCAGAGAGAGCATATTTTTGTAATGGTCAGCTGATGAATTCATAGCTGTCAGCATATCTTCTGCTGATACTTTTGAATCAAATGCATTGTCATCATGATTATCTACCTGTTCTTTTGCATATTTTTCAACAAGTAGTTTGTCAATAAAGTCTTTTGCTCCAACTGCCATAAAACGTTCTCCCTTTTTCTGCTTGAGTTGATGATTTTAATCGCCTTTTATATCTTAATTATATGTTATGTATATATAAAGTATTTCAATTTAAAAAAATTGCCTTTATTTCTTAAAATTATTAAGAATTGTAAAGACAATTTTTATAATGACTTTGTTAATGTGTGCAAAAAATGTTTAGAATGTTACCACTTAACTGATTCAATTAATTCGATTTCGTATCCGTCAGGATCTTTTATGAATGCAATTTTAGAACCTTTTCCTGTAAGGTCAAACGGTTCATATAAATAGTCATATCCTTCTGTATGAATTTTTTCTGTAAATTTTTCCATAGATTCTACCTGAAATGCAAAATGACCGAATCCGTTACCGATATTATATCCGTTTTTGGGGGTATCGTCATTATATGTCAGCTCTATTTGACAGGTGTTGTCTTTATCGCTTAAGAAGTACAGCCAGCAATCATCAAGTCTTCTTTTTTCATCAAGCTTCATGTCCATTATTTCCGTATAAAATTTTAATGAAGCATTAATATCTTTAACTCTTATCATTGTATGCAAAAATTTCATAACTCTCTCCTTTCTGTTTTGTTATGTTATAATTATACATTATGAAACATATATTTGAACAAACAGTTTATTACAGAGATACGGATGCTTATGGAGTTGCCTGGCATGGCAGTTATGTCAGCTGGATGGAGCAGGCAAGAGTTGAATTTTGCAGGGATATTGGTATTGATTTGGTGGAAATGAAGGAAAATGATGTTGCAATTCCTGTTACAAATCTGAATGTAAGATTCAAATCCTCTGCAATGCTGGATGAAAGAATAGTTGTTGAAACTGAAATTACAAAAATGTCACCTATTCTTGTTCAGTTTACGCAAGTTATTAAAAACAAAGAAACGGACAAGGTTCATACTATTGGTATCGTTGAGGTAGTTGCCGTAAATAACAGCGGAAAAATTTACAGAAGGATACCCGATATATTAAGAATTCCGTGTGAAAATTCCATGTCGGAGTAAATTATGCCGAGACTTAATAAATATATTGCATCAACAGGTTTATGCTCAAGAAGAAAAGCAGATGAGTTAATTATTGAAGGCAAAGTTGCCGTTAACGGAAATATAATTACGGAATTAGGATTTTATGTTCGTGAAAAAGATAAAGTTACCGTTGACGGAAAAATTGTAAGACCTCAGGAACTTGAATATTATAAATTTTTCAAACCGGCAGGATATATTACTACTCTTGACGATGAGAAAAGCAGAAAAACAATTTATGATGTTATTCCTCCCGAATTAAGACATTTGAAACCGGTAGGAAGACTGGATAAGGATTCGACCGGGCTTTTGATTTTAACAAATGACGGTGAATTGATTAATCAAATGACACACCCGTCAATAAAAGTTCCAAAAGTATATATGGTTACTATAAACGGCAGATTTACCGAAAATGATGCTAAAGAAATGTTTGACGGCATTGAAATCCTGACTGATTCAGGAGATAAAAAGATTGCCTGTGCAGAAACTCTGCCTATAGAGATTTCTAATAAGTCATCAGTTATACAGGTTGTATTGTATCAGGGAATTAACCGTCAAATCAGAAAAATGTTTGCTAAACTCGGGTATGAAGTTGAAGTGCTGAAACGAATACAGCATGCAATAATTACTCTTGAAGGAATAAAAAAAGGGCAGGTCAAAGTTATAAAACCAAAGCAGGTAAAACAGTTAAAAAGCTATCTGGAAAAAATTTCTGCTGAAAATTCATAAATATTAAGGGGTTTTTTAGTGATAAAAGTTGCAATTACAGGTAATATCGCATCCGGTAAATCTCAGGTCGAACAATATATTTCAAAAATCGGGTATGCTGTTTATGACACAGATATAATTGCTCACGATATTCTTGATGAATTGACAGATTTTTATGGTTATGACGTTTTTACAGGCGGAAAAATCGACCGTAAAAAACTTGGAGAGCTGGTATTTTCCGATAATAATATAAAAAAGAAACTTGAGGAAATTATACATCCGTTGGTAAAGGACAAAATATTACTGCTTTTTGAACAACATAATAGTGATAAATTTATTTTTATATCTGTTCCTCTTTTATATGAAGCAGGGTTTGAGAGTTTATTTGATAAAGTATTGCTGATAACAATAAACCCGAAATTGCAGCTTGAACGTCTGATTATGAGGAATAATTTAAATGAAGAACAGGCTAAATTAAGAATAGATTCTCAGATTAGTCAGGATTATAAAATAAATAATGCTGATTATATAATATCTAATAACGGTACATTAGAAGATTTATTCTCAAGTGTAGATAAATTTTTGGCTCAACTGGGCTCTGAACAATAATTTATAATTAATAAGCGCGGATTATAATAGCATACCCTTTATTTTTGTAATAGAATACTTATTGGAGTCAGGAATGAAAGAGAAAAAAGTTTATATAGAAACACTCGGATGCCAGATGAATAAATCTGATGCAGAGAGAATGTACGGAATGCTTGAACATGTCGGTTATACTCAGACAGAAGATCCGAAAAGTGCCGATATGCTTATCATAAATACCTGTTCAATTCGCCAGCTTTCTGAAGATAAAGCTTATAGTCAAATAGGTGTATGGGGAAAGTGGCGCGGCAGAGGTAAAGACAAAAAAGATTACCCCAAAATAGTTTTTGCAGGCTGTGTTGCTCAACAGGGTGGGGGTAATGTATTAAAACGGGCTCCATATGTTGATTTGGTTCTTGGAACTCAAAGACTGTATGAACTTCCAAATCTTGTAAAACGTATAGAAAATGGTGAAAGAATTGTTTCAATAGACGAAAAACCTTATGAAGAGAGTGATATTCAGATTAACCGTGTAAAAGGTGTTAATGCTTGGGTTCCGATTATGGAAGGATGTAATAACTTCTGTACATATTGTATTGTGCCATATACCCGTGGCAGAGAACGTTCAAGAAATCCCAAACTTATACTTGCCGAAATCAAAAAAGCTCTTTCCGAAGGATATAAAGAGATTACACTTTTGGGGCAAAATGTTGATTCCTTCGGCAAAGATTTGCCCGAAGGACAAAACTTATCCTGGCTTTTAAGGCAAATTAACGCAATAGAGGGTAAATTCAGAGTACGTTTTGTAACAAATTATCCGACAGATATTACAGATGAGGTTATTGATACTGTTATTGAGCTTGATAAAGTTTGTGAATATTTTCATATTCCTATGCAGTCGGGTGATGATTATGTTTTAAAGAAAATGAACAGAAGATATGATTATGCAACTTATAAAAAAATTTGCGACCATATTCGAACAAGGATTCCTGATGTTACAATAACGAGTGATTTTATAGCAGGTTTCCCCGGAGAAACGGAAGAACAATTTCAAAATACTTTGAATGCAATGACTGAATTGGAACTTGATTATTCCAATACGGCAGCTTATTCGCCAAGAGAAAGAACTGTAGCTGCCAAGTGGGTTGATAAATATATACCGGAGGATGTAAAATCAGACCGTCTTGCAAGGCTCAATGAGCATAACAGAACTTGCTGCCTTGCTTCAAATAAGAAATACATTGGCAGAGAAATGGAAATTCTTATTGAAAATTATGAAGTTCGTAAAAACGGCAATAAAGTAATAACAGGAAGAACCAGGAATAATAAAATAGTTCATATACCTTGTGAAAGGGATTTGACGGGTGAGTTCGTGAATGTAAAAATTACAAACGCAAGAACCTGGTACTTAAACGGGGAGCTGATATAAAATGAAAAACGTCAGACAATCAAATGTAAATACACATAAAGATGCTTGGGTAGAGATTAATCTTGAATCGCTTGCACAAAATATTATTGAAATTAAAAAGGGAATTCCTTCAGGTAAAAAAATGCTTGGTATAGTAAAAGCAGATGCATACGGGCACGGTTCTCAGATGATTGCTCAGACAATGCTTGCTTCCGGTGTTGATATGTTCGGAGTTTCATCCGTTGACGAAGGTCTTGACTTGCGAAGTGTTAAAATCAAAGCACCGATTCTTGTTGTTGGAGCAATTCCCGTCTGGGCAGTAGAAACTGCGGCAAAAAATGATATTGCATTTTCAATTTTTAACGATGACCATCTTGATGCGTGCAAAGAGGTTTACGAAAGAACAGGAATAAAACCAAAAGTCCATGTAAAACTTGATACAGGTATGAACAGAATCGGAGTTCGTTCTGAAGACGGTGTAAAATACATCGAAAAAGTAAGGAAAGCAAAATATCTTTCGTTTGAAGGTGTTTTTACACATCTGGCTGCAGCTGAGGAAGTTGAAGAAACAAAAAAACAAATTGACAGATGGAATAGTGTTATTGAAAACATAGATACAACAGGGCTTTTGGTTCATATTCAAAACACCGCAGCAACTTTTGCTTATGATATAAAATCGAATATGGTTCGTGTCGGAATATCACTCTACGGGCTTTATCCTGACTTACCCGATAAAATAAATTATAAACCAAAACTCAGACAGGTAATGGGTTTAAAAGGCAGAATTACAAACATACATGAAGTTAAATCCGGTGAGGGTGTCAGTTATGCGCATACATTTAAAGCTTATGAGCCGACAAGAGTTGCAACTATTCCGATAGGGTATGCTGATGGAGTGTCGAGGGGTTTATCAAATAAAATATTCGGCATAATTAACGGGCAAAAAATTCGGCAAATAGGAAATATTACCATGGATCAGATGATGTTTGATTTAGGTGATATTGATGCACAGATAGGTGATGTAATTACACTTCTTGATGATGAAAATTTAACACTTGATTCTTGGGCAGAAATATTACATACTATAAATTATGAACTAACTTGCAGACTTAAGGTTAGATTACCGAGAGTTTATGTTCGTTAACGGAAAATGTAAAGTTGAAAGCGGAAAATTGTATATGAAAAAGAATTTAATATTATTAACGGTTTTAAGTTTAGCTGTTTCGGTTTTTGCTTTTGAGTATAAACCAAAAAATATTGATGAGAATCCGTTTGCCGGCAGTAACACTAAAACTAACATCGGCACTAATTCAGTAACTAAAAAAGCTGAACCAGCAGCACCGGAGATGCGTGAGATAAAAAATCTGGCTGAATATTTTAAGTATCTTCCACGGGAAGTACAACGTCACTGGAAACCGTACAAAGCCGAAAAAGATTACGAAATCGTTGTTCAGTTTACGGTTCATCGTGACGGTTCAATTACTGATTTGCAAATTATAGGAACAAACTATCCTAATGCAAATCAGTCAGTATTAAATGCTGTTAAGTCAGGTGCTCCGTATCAACCTCTGCCCAAGTCATTTGAACGGGAAAGTGTAAAGGCTCAGATATTTCTTGAATATCATAAGCAGCAGGATGAACAGCAAAATTAGTCAGTAAGTCATTCAGAGGTATGGTTTGCCGGGGAATCGGGCTTATTATTAATTGTTTTAATGATAAATTTAAGGCTAAAGTTATTGTTTTTAAATAACTTTAGCCTTACTTAATATTTACTGAATCAGTTTAATATATTAATATACCGGAACATCGATAGGGTTATTTAGTCTGACCTTCATAATGTCACCTTTATTAATGTAAACTTCTTCTCCCTTGCGGAACATGTCAGCTATAGAATCTCCAAACCAATATCCGGCACCGCCGAGAAATCCGCCTATAGCACAAAACGGAGTCGTTATATACTGCATTCCCGGGTGGTCAACTCCTACATCTAATCCGTATTCGGTTGCTTTTTTTGTTATATCGACACCTTTTTCAAAATTTGTTTTAACAGCTTCACCATATCCGAGGTTTTTGTATAAACCTCCGTCATAATATATTTTGTCGTTATATGATACAACCGATAAATCCAACGGAATTTGTATTCCGTTCGGTGTAACAACGTGGTCAAAGTCTATGTATAATTTAGCACCTCTCGAAAATCTTTTTGCTGATTTGATTTCAGAAATGCTTCCTCTTACAACGGTTCCTAACGGTAATATTACTGTGGTGTCTGTTTTAATTTCGTTATTAAGTGCCGCCGTAAATAAATTTCCTTCTGCACCTGATGATGTTGTAACAGGTTCTAAAAACTGTAATTCCAGTTGTGTTCCTGCTGCAACTCTTTTTGTTTTTGCATTTGCCTTAAAAGATCCGGCAAAAGCGATGCTGCTTGTTGAAAACATAGCCAAAAGCATAAGTATAACTATTTTTTTCATCATTCTCTCTCCCTCTACATTAACAAATTTTAACACTTGGTGTTAATAAATGCAATGCCAAAATCACTAAGATAATTTTATATCAATATCATTTTCTTCTTTTTTCTTGTATTTATGAATTAAGCAGGATGCTACGGCTGCCGTAAACGGTACGCAAATAACAATAGCAATGCTGCCTATTAGTGCCGAGGCTATCTCTGTTACAACTGTATTCAGATTGATAAATTTGAGTAAATCTATATTCCCTGCAAGCAGCAGTAATGAAATTGAACCTCCCAAATAAACCAAAATTAAGGTGTTTGCCATTGTGCCTATTATATCTCTGCCAACATTCATGCCTGAAATAAATAATTCTTTTACGGATTTGTTGTTATCTGTTTCGTATATTTCGTTAATTGTGCTTGAAATAGACATTGAAACATCCATTACCGCACCGAGTGTTGCTATTACGATAGCGGATATTGTTATTGCTATAAAGTTAAGTTCCGGATGTGTATTATAAAGGAACATTGTATTTTCATCCGCAAAACCTGTCAAATGTGCAGTAATCATGGTTATGCTTGCCAAAATTGTCGCAAATAAAAGACTTAAAATCGTGCCAAGTGCTGCCGATGTACTTTTGGCATTAAATCCGCCTACAAGATACATTGTTGCCGCTGTTGATAATATACAAACCAAAAGTGTTCCGATAACAGGATTAATTCCGAAAAGTATTATCGGGGAAAGTATGTGGGTTATTAAGAATACAGATATAATAATTGAAACTAAACTGTATAAACCTTTCTTTCTGCCGACATAAATAAGAAGACCGCAGAAAATTGCCGTAAGCCAAACCAGTGTCCCTGCTCTTTTAATGTCAGAAATGGAAAATTCGATTCCGTTTCCGTTATCTTCTGCGTGCAAAATTACTTTTGTTCCTTTTTTTAATCGTATATCATAATACGGATTCCCGGAAAGTGCATTTTCAAGTACAATATTTTCCCCCCTAAATTCGCCCGTCAGAATTTTAATTTCCGCTTTTTGTTTTGTTTGTGTAATTCCGTCATCAGTGTCTATGTAGGTTACGTTTTGTACGATTCCGGTTTCGGACGGAAGAATAACGGGTTCTTCTGCAAAAACCGGTAATAAAATGAAAAATGACAGAATTAATAATAATATTCGTTTCATTTTCTTTACTTTAACCTCACTTCTAACTATTAGCGGAATGAATTATATTCAGATATCAGAAAAGTTTTGTCTGCTCTGACGGCAACTTTTGACCTAAATGTCTGTATCCTTCAGGCGAAACTTTACGGCCTCTGGGTGTTCTCTGAAGCAATCCCGCCTGAAGTAAGTATGGCTCGCACACATCTTCTATTGTTCTGACATCTTCACTCAATGCTGCTGCGATTGTTTCAATACCGACAGGTCCGCCGTCATATTTGTCAATTATTAAACTTAATAATGCTCTGTCAGTTGTATCAAGTCCGAATTCATCGATTTTAAGCATATCTAACGATTCATTTGCTATATTTTCATCGATTGTTCCGTTATATTTTACTAATGCGAAATCCGAAACTCTTTTTATCAGCCTGTTTGCAATTCTCGGTGTTCCTCTTGAACGTTTTGCGATAGCAATGGCTCCGTCTTTTGTAATTTTTATATCAAGAATTTCTGCAGTTCTTTCAATAACTTTAGCCAGTTCCTCAGTTGTGTAAAACTCAAGACGATGTATTATGCCGAATCTGTCCCTAAGCGGCCCCGACAGCTCACCGGCTTTTGTAGTTGCTCCTATTAGTGTAAATTTAGGAAGCGGAACACGTAATGTTTTTGCGGTTTGACTTTTCCCCGTTGTCATATCTAGTGTAAAGTCCTCCATAGCAGGATAAAGAATCTCCTCCGCTACTTTGTTTAATCGGTGTATTTCATCAATAAAAAGTATTTCTCCGCCCTTGAGTGACATTAAAATACCTATGATATCCCTTGGTCTTTCAAGTGCCGGAGCTGAAGTGATTTTAATATCTACACCCATATTTGCGGCAATTACACCGGCAATAGTGGTTTTTCCCAGTCCGGGCGGTCCGTAAAACAGCATGTGATCAAGTGGTTTTTCCCTTAGTTTAGCGGCTTCAATTGTAATTTTAAGAGTTTCTTTCAGTGCCGATTGCCCGATATAGCTTTCAAAAGTCTTTGGTCTTATGCTGTTTTCAAATGTTTTGTCATATTCTATGTTTTCAGGCTTAATTATAGGGTTCTTTTTTGATTGAGAGCCCTTGTTGTTATTAAAAACCCCGTTGTCCGATAAAATAGTCATATCAAAATTATATCATAAATTGTATAGCAGAATGCAAATGTTAAAATGCGGTTGTTATCTTGCCGGTTTATATATGTCATTTCCTTCGTCAATATATTTTTTAAGTGCTTTTTCACCGGCTTCTGCCGCAATATTTCCGCATACTTTTATTCCCCGTTTTTTAAATTCTTCAAGCCAGTCTTGTTTAAATCCTTCATCAAAACCGGTAATTTCTTCAACTTTTTTAGACGGAACACCGTAATATACGGATTTGAGTCCCGACCACATAATTGCTCCGATGCACATCATGCAGGGCTCTGATGTTATATATAGTGATAAATCAAGACCTGATAAGTCGTATGTTTTAAATATCTGTTGTGCTTCTTTTATTGCGTTAATTTCTGCATGGTTATTTGAACAAAGCATGTTTTTAACTGTGTTAGCGCACTTAACAATCAGCTTCCCGTTTTTGTCATAAATTGCTGCCAAAAACGGCCCGTGTCCTTTTGATGCGTAATTTGGAATTTCTGCCTGCAGTTCGTTGATAATTTTTTCTGCATTGTCAATTTCGTCATCAGAAACGGCATAATTTGTTATATATTTTTCGGCAGTATTTTTGTTCATTTTATTCCTTTAATTTATCCTTGAGTATATATCAAAATTATTAATTATACAATGTTAAGAATTATAAAGGGGCTTTATTTTTGTACTCTTATATGCTATAATATTTATATACTGTATAATAAGGTAATTATATTTATAAATACAGAGATGATGTAGCTTTAAGTTAACTGAAAAGATTATTATTATGATGAAAAAAACAAATTCTTCAACGAAAAAAGCATTTACTATTGCTGAACTTTTAATTTCTATGCTTGTAGTTTGTGTCGTGGCTGCGGCATTAGTCCCGATGATTGGTCCGAAGAAGACCAAATCTATGCGGCAAAAAATGGTACACGGTTATTATGTCTGCTATTGGAATAGTGACGATCCTCAGAATAAGGCCAGTTTGACATTGCAACAAGCTGCATATAGCCGTAACCCGAAGAATGCAGGTTCCGGTGCTGTTGTCGGTGACCACTGTGAGTTTTCTCCGCCAAAAGCGAATTTCTATAATATATTAGTTATTGCAGCAAGCGGTGACGGAGCAACTGATGCGTCACTACAAAGTCAGGTAGGTTGGAAGGATTCCGAAAACAACATAAAAGGACCACTATATAAAGATTCAATTCCTTTGGATCCCGATTATAATTATGCTATAAATCACTTGGGTCCGATTATGGGCGGTTTGATTGATAAAATTTTGCAAAATAACGGACCGTTAGCTGCTCAATATACCTTGACATCGGGTTCGCAGGGACCCGGAAATATGGCAACTCAAACTGACGATTCTCAATGGGATGAATCCGGTATGGCAGCTGTTTATTCTCAAGGCAATCCTAATGCTCCCGGCGGTAGCGGTGGACAAAGAAAAATGCTTAATGTTTATGCCTGGTTAAATAAAAGCACTTCAATAGGTTATGGTTCTGCTGCCGGCAATACAGACAGTGTTTCATTAAGTGTAAACGGAAATGGCATGGATGCTTATTTTGAATTGTCTGCAGCAGGAAGAGGCTCTGATGCTTTTGACTTGTTCAGCGGTTCAAGTAATGGTCAAAATGGCTGGTCGTTTGATTATGCAGGCAGTACATATACAATGCCTAATGGCACTCGTCTTGTTGTAAACTCATCGACTGTTAACGGAAAAGTTAAAGCACACAGGGTAGGTACGAGCCCATATAATTATACGTGGTTGAATGTTAGTGATATAATGCAGGATAAAGGAATGAGCTTTAGTGCCGGAACACCTTCTTCTGCTACTGTCCAGTCACCATCTACAACTAATTCGGGGGTTAGTGGTTTTTATCCTTGTACCGTAAAAAGCGGTGTTTGTAAACATGGTTATAATGTTAGCAATTACAATAACGGTCAGGATGAAGCATCAATCGGAACGATTCAGGCTACAACTCCTGTGAATGGTTTTCCCTGGGAGTATAGAGGTTACGGAATTAAACTCAAAGCTACATTAGCAGGTGAGCCCGGAGAGTACAAGCAAAGATTGTTTAATAAACTAGACGGAAAACTTGTTCTTTATCCTGCAAAAATGAATACTAAAAATGGTCAGCCCAACGGAGAATTAACAACGTCAGATATTAAATTTATTAAAACAGGTTCAAATGGTGAAGAACTAAGTTTAATTTCTGTTAAATCAGGTAAGAATGCACCGGATCCCAAAACTTGGGAGTCACCTGTCACTCCTAATTCTAACGAAGGATATATGGATTACAAAAAGGAATATGGTATCTTCCCTGAAACTATAGGTATTCAAGAAGGTATTATTCCTAAAGATGTATTAGGACTGCCTGTTGACGTTCCTATTAGTTATCAGCCCGGTAAGGCAGGAAATGGTGCATACCCGTTAATTGATAAATTAAAGTATATGCCGCGTGCCAAGATGACAACAGCTATGGGAACGTATGAATATGATATTGAACATGAAGCTTTTGATCTTGATTTAACTTCTGATATTTTAAAATATACCTGTCCTGACGGTGTATCTAGTCCTGCTACACATCCGTATAACGGAAAAACGCAGTATTATTGTCAGGCAAGAAAGGGTTATCCCGGAATTGTGGTGGTATCATGGTAATTTTTAACAAAAAACTGGTATTTGGTTTTTCTCTTGCGGAAGCTTTGGTATCAATGCTTGTGTTATCGATTTTTTTCCTTGCCACATCCAAAATGATTACACAAAGACAGCCCGAAGATACCGTTTGGCATGAACACGGTTTCTGTGCTTGTTATCAAGGTAAAATTACCTGTTCTACCAATGAATCAAAACCGACAACAAAATCTGTAATTGGAGGTCAGTGCAAGCTGAAGTTGCCCAAAAACTCAAATATGTACAGTCTTGCATTGATAAGAAATGATTTTGTCTATGAACGGGAACAGTTTATTAATAAATCGATTACAATGACTTCAACAAGTTTTACTATTGATAATGAACTACTCCCATCTGATGTTTTAACAGATGAAGATGATATTCTGAATTTTAAGATTAAATACTCTGATTATAAACAAACGTTATTAAAATTGAATCCAAAATCAAGTATTTTTATAGATAAAACACCGTTAACGTACATAACTTGGTAAATGAGGTATATATGAATAAAAAATCAGGTTTTTCTCTTGTAGAGGTAATGATAATATTTGTAGTAATGTCTGCTATTATAGCTGCAATGATGCCATCTATAACAATGAGGAGCAAGTCTGTTCCGATTAAAATAGCACGTGGTGCATATATTTGCTATATTGATAGCAGCGGTTCATTACATGAAGAAGTCTATAACCGTCAGCATAAAATTAGAGACAGTATTGTTCCTGCAGGTCAGCAATGTAAATTTTATCCTGTAAAGCAGGCTGCTTCTTATCAGATTACTGCCATTGGTGCAGGTGCAGGTGGATATGATTATGCAAAGTTGAGAAATTCTGATGAAACAGAAACAACAAAGTTTACAATGGGTGGCGGATATAGCGAATACGGTACAGATATGTCAAATGCTCCATTTCCTCACAAAGCTGTAATTCAAGGCGAAATGATAGGTTATTTGAGTGACAGTGATTTATGGGAAAATGCTGATAAAGGTTATAAACTTTTTAAAGATGAAATATTAAGACTCTCTATGGCTGTTCCGAAAGGCGGCAATGGTGGTTCTGTTTTAGCAAAATTACAATCTATTACTGATTGTACCTGTTCAAAAGATACCGGAGTTGATTTGAGCCACATTAGGGAAGTATTATATGATTATGCGGTCGAACCTGACTATAAATGGCAGAATCAGTCAGGTGTTGAATCTCAACACGCAAGTGCTGAGGTGCGTAACTCATATTCATCTTTATTACCATGGAATAGTACTGATAGCTGTGGTATGTACTGCCAGAAAAAAACATATTGCGAAATGTCCGGCCCCATGGGCTCTGGCGGCAGCTATAACTGTGGTACATCATGGAATACTGTATATGGTCAAGCCGGCGGCCCGAGTTCTTCAAAAAAATACTGGTATGATGAAATGACTATGAGTGACAGTTCTTTAACAGGTTATTATGCACTGAGTGGCAGTAAGCAATATGAAAATGTGCTTAAAAAGTTTGCTCAAAATATGAAAGTGGGCAAATGTACTTCTAAAACAGACGGCTCTACTTGTACTTTTACAGATGGAAGTGTTTCTCCAGGTTCTGATGGCACTACTCAATATCATGATAAAAATAATGAACCTTCGATAGCCGTAGGTTCCAGTTGGTCTGCGACAAGCGGTACCAGTCCAAATGGCAGAATTGCAATGAAGTTTCCTGACACAAGTAATACATCTACCGGTTATAAGATTAATTTCCAGACAAAAAAAGCCGGTGGTGGTCTGGGTGCTTCTGCAATAATTGGTCTTCGATGCTCCGGAACAGGAATGCTTGCTCTGTATAATCAAAGCGGTTATTCATCAAGTTTTAATACAAGTAATGATCCTGAAATGGACGGCGGTACCTTCTATTCTTCAGATAAGGGTAGTTACAGACCTATGCTTGATATAAAGACGACATTAAAACACCGTAAATATGAAAATGGTAAATTCGGCGGAAATGGACAGGTTGTTATTGCTACCAAAACTTTTTTTGAAGGGGACTGTACATTAAAAATCGGTATTCCCGGTCCGGCTCACAAAGCTTATAGTGATGATAGATATTCCACATATTTAGGCAGTGATGATGGTGATACTGTAATGACTTGTACCGATAATTTTGAGGTTAAGGCAAGAAAAGGTGTGCCATCTACAGAATTTAATAAAGATGATTATGTTTATACGTATGAAAAAAGGAACAATACAGATTATAAAACTCAAGACTATTCTCGTTTAAATCCTAAAAACCCTGAGGATTTATATAAGAAGCCCGTAGCGCTGGAATTGCTTACTAAATACGGACATGATGCAGATATTCCATTTGGTATGGGCGGTGACGGTACCAGGTTTGTTGATAAATGTATTGCTCCAAAAGGTACATTCATAGTAAACTTAAAAAATGAATATAATAGCGGTGGATCAACTCAGAAACTGAAACAAGAGTATGTTCTTGATGAAGATAAGCAATGTTATGCGGATTCTCAAACTTATGGTACTATTATGGGTGGTGTAAGTTATTCAGGTGAAAGGCAAGAAAACATCACATCAACATACCTCGATAAGTACGGAGCTAAAAGTGGTACACAAGGTGCGATAATCATAACATGGTAATGTGAATTAAATAAATGATATAAGGCGGCACGGAGAATCCGTGCCGCCTTATTATTTACTTATAAACTATTTATCTTCTCTGCTTATGACTGTTTAATAACATTTACTGTATCTTTGTTTATATTTACCATAGATTTATTAAAACAAATTTACAACATTTATTTTTTCAAAGTTAGGGCAGGTGTTCCAAATGAGTGTCGGAAGTATATCTCCTTCTACTCTGCCTTCAAATTTGCACAGGCAAACACCTTTTACCATATTAGTCGAACCGTCAACTGTCGGTTGAAAATATTTGCAATTTTGGCATATTTTTAATGTCATTCCGTAATCACTAAGTTTCTGTGACAGTTCTTTTAGTGCATCTACCATTCTCAAATGATTATTGGTAGTATAAGTCTTCTTTTTATTTATAAACTTAACTCTGGCAAGTCCGTCATCTGATATAAGTTCAACTTTGCAGTAATAATCTTTTTGACCGTCAGTAACGATTATATCTGTCATCATTTTTTCTATATTATGATGACGGTTTTTGTTCTTAATAAAGTTTCTGATTGCTCTAACGGGCGGAAAATTGATTATTATATGTCCGATAGAATAAATCGGATATGCAAAAAGATAAAAGTAATCTTTTGAGTATATTCCCGCATTTAAAAGGCTTGCACTAAATGCAAGTATAAACAGTATAAATGTTATCAAAAGGACGTCATATCCTGCTTTAAACAGCCCAAGAACACTGAATGAACCGAATGCTGCAGTATGTGAAATCAACATTAAATAAATTAGCAGGAATATTAGCCAGTTTGGTGTAATAAGTGAAAGAACATATTCGAACGTTTTAAAATTTTTGCACTTTGTTATATTATGCCAAAATATTCCTATCCTCTTTGATAAAGAAGGTGTTCTGAGTTCGATATCGTTTATGTCACGATATACTTTAATATCATCAATAAAAGCTGTTGCAACATTTTCTTTTGCAAGTTTAAGTGTATAATTTGTTTCAGATATTTTGTCCCTGAAATCAAATGAACCGATTTTATTAAGCAAATCTCTGTTTATTACAAAAGTATCGGTGTTTATAAGGTTAGTTAACCCCAGTTTGGTTCTTGCTTTGTATATAAATTTATAAATATACCTTGAATACATAAGTTTAACATTATCCCAAAACTTCAGGCTTTCGGCAGAATTTATGCATTCTATCATCGGTATAAATACTTTGTATTTTGTAGAATAATAATTTGCATTTTCAAGAAAATCATTGTCAATATAGCTTTTGGCATCCATAAAAATATATCCGTCAAGGTTCGGGACGTCGCTGAATTTCTCTGCAAAAATTGAATATGCTTGACTTTTGCCGATGGGTTCAATGTTGTTTATGTTTAATACGTTTATGCCCAAATCAGTTTCAAATATAAATTGCGGCGGATTTTCCACTTTATCAAGTACAACATATATTGAATATTTTTCCTCAGGATAACTTTGATTTTTAAGCTGTTTAATCAGATTCTCAAGATATCCGGCTTCACCGCAAGCATATACAACTATGCAAAAGTTTGAATCTTTTGAAGTGTATTTATCTCTTACCTTGCGCTTGGTTTTTATATTCGCAAAGGCAAATATTATATAAAAAACTGTAAATATCGTTACATATAAATATATAAGTCCGGTCATTCTCTAATCCCTTATTATTAAGTTTATCTTAAACACAAATAAATGCAAAACTCTTATTTTGTTTAATTTAACGAATATTGTATAATTATCTTATGAAAATTAAAATCATTGCATTAGGGAAAATTAAGGAAAAGTTCCTCAAAGAAGGTATAGACGAATTTAAAAAACGTCTGATGCCATATACTCCGGTAGAAATATTAGAATTGAATCCGGTGCAAATCTATGATGATAATATGGTCAGTAAAGCCCTTGATGAAGAAGCGGAAAAAATTCTTGATAAAGTAAATGAGGATGCATATTTAATTACATTGGAAATTTCAGGAAAACAACTCTCATCTGAAGAACTCGCCTTTAAAATCGATGAAATCATCAAATCAGGATGTCAGGAGCTTGTTTTTGTTATAGGTTCTTCTCACGGTATTTCATCTAAGGTAAGTCAAAGAGCAAATTTTAAATTGAGTATGTCAAAAATGACTTTTCTGCACCAATTTGCCAGACTGATTCTTATTGAACAAATTTACCGCTCTTTTAAAATATTAAATGGCGAAAAGTATCATAAGTAATTTATTTATCTGTTTATCCAGCCCTTCTCATTAAGTCTGACAGTTTAACATTTTTATTTTTTACTGATGGTGCTTTGTTTTCGTTATTTCTTTTGACTTCTTTAAACTGTGAAAGCCCGATTTTTTGTGGTTCTTTGCTGAATATTAATAATTTGTTTATGACTTTTTGTAAGAATTCCATATTCTCCTCCGTAGTTTTTATCTTAAATTATTAAAACCCGTTTATGCTCCTATTTCATTATACATTATGTTAAAATATTTACTGATATGAATAGTTATGAAAATATAAATTCCGATAGTTCTGAAAATATTCATGCAGATTTTGAAAATGCTTATGATTTATGTATGACAAATCTGAAGCATGATGATATGGTAAATTATCTCAAAAGCGGCAATGTTTACCAAAAACAATTCGCAGCATTAAACTTTGATAAAGTTAAAGACAAGACTGATGCAGATGCCTTAATGTCAAATCTTACAGGTTGTGATGGCAAAATTCGTGAGGCTGTGGCATATAAAATTAAGCATATTCTTATTAATTCGGAAAATGATATCAGGGAATTATTTGCCGAAGGTTATGGAGAAAAATTCGCAGATGCTTCAATTGATATTAATGCAAATATTTGCCGTCTTGTAATTGACAGTGCTGCAATGCTTAAAGATTATTCGGAATTTTCTTTAATTTATACAAAAAAACTTTGTTCTTATGCTGTTGAAGCTATTAAAGAACTTCAAACTTTCGAGTTCAGAGATAAAAAATATGTTATAAATAAACAGCTTTTTAAATTATACTGGTGTCTTGAGGCTCTCTCATATTTCTATGATTTTGCAGACAGTTCATTAATTGATTTTATAGTTACAAATTCATATAATAATGCTGAATATACTATACGTGAAAAAACTGCCCGGCTAATTCTAGCTTCCGGGCAATTTGAAAATATAAAAACTATGCTGCAAAATGATGAAAATTATTATGTGAGGGCAGTTTTTCTAAATCATTAAAGCATCTTCTATCATATCCAGATGCCCCTGCATTAAAAATTCCGTGAATACTTTTGTGTCAATTTGTGATGCAACAATTGACATTAAATCATCAGGTAATATAGATATCATATCTACCAATGATTCTTTTTCCAGAGCAATCATCGGTTTAACCATTTCCGGTTTCATTAAAGTGTTAAGCATTCCGATATATGCATCAGGCTCAATCATTTGTAAATATTTGTTGTCTTTCTTTGTTATCTGAAATACCAGCTGCCGTTGAACATCAGGATCAATTTCAGATATGAATTTTCTGAATTTATCTTCAGGTAATGCAATAATACTGTCTATTATGCCCTGCGGATCTTCGACCTTTGAATACGGTTTCCCGGTAAGTCCTTCAATAAATTTTACCGTTACTTCAGGAGGCATATTGTTTAATTCATTTGCAATAATATATTTATCTAAATCTTTATTTTGGAAGAATGCTGCCATAGCATCTTCAGGTAACATTTCTATAATCTGTTGGAACGGAAATGCTTCCAGTATTACATTTACCAGTTCTTCGATATCAACATCGCCAAGCATATCCAGTAATTTTTCTTTAGTGAAAAAATACAGTCCCATTACCAAATCTTCTTTTTCAAGTAATGGAAGAATTTTTTCTCTTGTTGACGTGTCCATTTTGTGTAAAAGTACAAATTTATTTTCAACATCCGCCAGTCTGAAAATTTTCATAAGTTTTTCAGGTGAATGGTACATTTCTTTGGCAAAATTTACAGCTTGAGTATTTCCTTGTGCTGCTTCGGCTTCAATAATCTCATCAACAGTTTTAAGACCGTATTCGCCAACCATTCTTGAGGATGATATATTCATCCTTTCTGCGAAAAGTATCATATTTGCATCTATTACAAGTGACATATTTCTCCTTAGAGTTCTCTCTTATATATATAAAGTATTTAATTATTAAATAATTGCTTTTTTTATTAAGAATTGTAAAGTTGAATTTAATATGATATAATGAATTTGTATGAAGAAGTTATTATTTATTTTATCATTATTTTTTATTATTTTAAACACAGTAAGTGCAGAAGGTATAAAAACAATAAAACAGCCCTACAAAATTACTGCATCTGACGGTTTTACAATAAATGCTACTCTTGAGTATCAGAAAGACAAAACTAAAATGGAATATAAAACTGTTGTTTTGCTTCATTCACTCGGTTACGATTCTCAGTGGTGGGAAAGTTTGCCGCAGGACTTGCTGAATAAAGGTTATGCAGTATTAACAATTGATTTAAGGGGACATGGTACAAGTGTTTATAATTCCAAACTGACAAGAGTTTCCTGGAAAAGTATGACGAATAAAGCTTTTGAGAAATATCCCGATGATGTTCAAGCGGTTATAAATACTATCATTTCGGAAAACAAACGCAAATTTTTCGATAATTGGGCAATTGTAGGTGTTGATATCGGTGCTAGTACCGGAATCTGTATTGTTAATAAAATGCCCAATAAGCCCAAAACTATTGTAATGCTTTCTCCTGTTGTTAAGTCCAAAGGTTTGTACATACCTGTTAAACTTGCAGAAATTGATAATGTTGATATATTATCAATTACCGGAAAAAATGATGTTGCCGGAAAGAAAGCTGAAAGATACCTGAAAAAATTTGCACAATCTGCTTTTATCAGTTATACTTCCGAGTCTAAATCTACCGGAATGCTTATGCTCAAGTCTGATGAAACATTAGCGAATGTTATAACGGCTTGGGTTGCTCAGTATTTGAAATAGTGATATTACAACATAAAGGTTTTAATTATAAAAGGAAAGCCGGACTTTTGTCCGGCATTTTCTTAGTTAACCATCTTACATCTTAACTTATGTACTAATTTAATTCTATTATATTTAATTTAGATTTCCTCCTTATTTACTTTGGTCTTGGTTTTCTTTCTCAGCCTGTTGTTCTCTGTATTGATTAACAACATTTTTGATTATATAATCCAGTTTCATTGCGGTAGATCTTGTTACATTTCTTTCAAACCAACCGCTTTCAACATTGATTAAGTTTTCAAGAAATTCTGTATCTTCATCAGAGAGTTCAATATCTTTTATGTTGCCTATGACTGATAAAACTTGTTCTGCAATTCTTAACACAAAGTATTCTTTGTATAACATTGTTTTACCTTTATATTTTGCTTCATTATTGAAATAACCCCATTCACCGAAGAGCTGCATACATAATGGATCTTGTAAAATTGTTCTCTCGTCTTCATAAGCTTCAAGGAATGATATAATATCTTCTGGTTCTTTATAGTTAATAAATGTTCTTAATATTCTTGACGCTCTGTTTTCTTCTTGTTCGTCCGTATCACCGGCAAGTGCATCTTGTAATTTTATTGCAAATGCTTTTGGATCACCGTATTGTGGACAGTCGCATCTCTTACCATTTACAAGTACGCAGCTTCCGTCTTCATTTATTTCTTTTATTTGTTTCATTTCTTTAAGTTTGTTATCTTCGAATTTATAATATGTCTTTTTGCCTGATGTTGTTACAAACCAGCCTTTTACTTTAAGTTCTTCAATTCCGAGTGATTTACATTTATTGTATGTAAGTTCGTTATATTCGCCTTTAAAGTTATTAATTTCTTTTGCATGCGGATGGTTCTTTTTATATTCTTCATCTTTCTTCTTTTTAGCTTCTGCTTTTGCTTTAGCTTCTTTTTCCGCTTTTATTTCTGCTTCTGTTTTAATTTCATCTGTAACAAATGTTTCAAAATTGTCATCATCTTCATAAAGTTTTTCAAGTGTTACTGCTTTATCAACACCGTCTATTTTGAATCTGATTGCTCCGCCTTTTGCTGTAACTTCTTTTACGTTTTTAATTTTTAAAAGCTGATTATTTCTCCAGATAAAGTAGTCATTAGAAGTTTCTGCTTTAAACAACGGATATTTTGGTATTATGCTTCCGACCGAGCCAAGCCATTTGATTCTTTTTTCATCAACAAGATCCTGAACAACCGCTATTTCATAATTGTAATCAAGTATATCTGATGATGTTGCCTGTGTTGATGTATTGGGTACGATAACACCATCTTCACGTAATGTTGCAGGAACAAGTTTATTATCAACTAATTTGTAATATTTACAAGCAATTGGTGTAAATTCTTTTTTTGCTTCTCCGTTTGACTGTTCATATTTTTGTTTTGAAACGAAGTGACCTGTTGCATCTTTATAAAATGCGGCAGTTCTGTAAACACCGTCTTTTCCGGGAACTTTTATTAATTGTCCTTCATCTACCAATGATTGAATATTTTCATTTGTAACCGGTCCGATTGCTTCGATTCTGTTATTTTCTTCTTCACGTAATTCTTCGGATTTTTCAATATTATCCACTTCTTCCGGTTTTGTTATGTTTTCTGATTTTAAGTCTGCTTCTGTTTCCTTAATAATTGTTTTTTCGTCTATTAAGCCTTCTCTAATTTCATTAAAATCTTTTTTATATTTACTTGTTATGTGTTGATTAATTCTTTCTGCTTCCATCATTCTTAATCTTGCATAGAGTTGATCGAATGCATCCGCAAGTGCATATATTTTTGATTTGGTTAAATTATCAGGTGAATTTTTTGTAACTTCATTCAGTTTATTTTGTACAGCATTTCTGTCTGCTTTAAGTTTCGGATAGTTACCTGATGCGGACCAATTATCTGCTCTTGTTAATAATCCTTTTGTCAGATTTTCAATTGCTTCTACATAAGATTTTGCTGCTTCTTTTTCCGGTATTTTTGCATCACTTGACGTGTCAGGAAGGTTATTTGCAACATGTCTTAGTATGCTCTTTGTTTCGTCAGAGTGATAAACATCATTCCAATTGCTGATTATACCGAGTATATTGTTTTCATTAATACTTGCTGCAAAAGGAACAAATGTTTCAATGCTTACACTAGGTGTTTTGTTGTTGTCTTTTTTTAGTTTTTGATATAAATCGTTGATAGCAGCTTTTGATCTCCAGTCAATGTGACTATCGCCGTTTTTACCAGTAGTATATATATCTTTTTCATTTAAGAATTTTGATATATTAAAACCGCCATCAACAAGCAATGATTTTACATCATCTTTTGCATAAATTGCTTTCATCAGCTTATCTTCAGGTATAAGTTTTAGAACAGCTTTCATTTCTTTAAGTCTGTCTTCAGCTTTTTCTTCCTTCATAGCATCTTCTGCTCTTTTAATAAGACTTTCTGCTAATGGGGAACCTAAATCACTTAATACTTTTTTGATATCATTAAATCTGTCATTCAAGGCTTTTGCAGTTTTAGCTTCATCCTTTTTATCTTCCTGTTCTCTTGCTTCTCTTTTTGCTTTTTCTTCTTCAGTTTCAGGTTTTTGCTGCCAAGGCGGTGTGATTTGCGGGAATTGCCAATTTGAACCGATTCCGCTAAAGCCTCCTGTAAAACCACCATTATTATATGCTCCGGGTGTGGTAAACAAAGCCGGATTCTGCTGCATTTTTCTTACTGTCTGTTCCCATGCTAATTTTGGATCTAGAAGATAATCATAACTGCTGTTATATGGAAATGTTGGGAATATATCGATGTTGCTGCTGTATGACGGCATAAAATAGGATCTCTTTAACAGAGAGTCCTGAATATTAGTATCAACACTTAATGATAGTGTTGCCCAAGGAGAACCGCTTATTAGTCTGTAATCGAAGAATCCATATCCCATTGATTTTTATACCTCTTGTTATCCCTTATATATATAAAGTCTATCAACTATATAAAATTGCTTTAAAATTTTAATATTCTTAATAAATGTTTACAATTTGCATTAATAATTATATTCCTGTCAATTTATTGTAAATGTAGTGTCATGCTCAATATTCATCAGCTTTTTGATGAATATACTTTGCAGATAATGTTATATATTTAATTCTAAATAATTATATAATTACTTATTCTCAAGAGTGATTTTTGTTGATTTTGTGTTTTCAACTGTTGCGGAGTTTCATTATTTATGGTAGAATCGTTATGTAAAGTGTAGATTTTAACTGAATTAATTATATATATTGTGTGTTACTAAGATAGGAGAAGAAAATTATGAAAATCATCTCTAAAGATTCCAAAACAGTTAAGTCTGCTTTTAATGACGAATTTGAAAGTTATTTGAAAAAACAACAAGTAAAAACAACCTTTAACGGAACTGAGGTTGAGTCCTTTTCTTGGTACAGAAAAGCATTAGGTTTAGCATAGGTTCGTTTAAATAACAATCAGAGTTTATATGAAGTGTTTATCTTGGGGAAAGTTGGGGTAAACATAAGGTCTTTTTGAGTGCATAAATATTTGCAGATGCAATGTTTATGCACTTTTTTAATGCTGCAGGTAAATTCTTTATGAATCAGCATTTCCTACGGTTGTATTACCTATTTCATTTCCTGCTATCATCAGTGCAAACGGAACAAGTTTCTGAATATAATCTGTAATTTTTGAATGACTGATTTGTCTTGCTGCTACGCAAATATCATCTAAATGGGCTGAAAAATCACTCGCCTGTACAGGGCGTCCTTTGCCCTGATGGAATATTTTTTCATTAATTTTATTTGCTACTATGTTTGCGGTGAATACTCCGGCTATAAGACCTGCCATTGCCATCACGGCTTGAGGTATTTTTGATCTGAATGTTTCTTTTCCTTTAGGTCTGCACTTATCCCACCACTTGTTACCGTATTTATACCCTTTTCTTGAACAAAATACAGTAAATATAATCGGAAGTGATATGTTTGTCATTTGCAGCAGAGCTTCTCTCAATTTCGCTTTTCGATTATCTTTGTTTTTATCAATTAAATAACCGCCGGTTAAGCCGCCAAGACAAGAACCTGCACCTATCATAATAACCGGTACGTCATCAAAATCAATTTTGTTCCAGTAGCAATTATTTAAATTTTTAAACATTTTATTTGGAGAAAGCGAATATCCTTTCATTTTTGCGTGGCATGCCATACCTGCAAATGCTCCTATTGCGGTAGTTCCTGCTACAAGATATTTTTCACGGTTATTATACGGACTGTCTGCCCAAGGGTTATTATGTCCGAAATTCGGATTATTTTCAGTTTTATTTATCCGATTAATATTCATACCACTTCCTTCCACAGTTAATAAAACATGTGAAAGAAAAAATTTGCTTTTGTGTTAAAAAATCTTAACAAAGAGGGGAACTAAATTTGGATATTTCCTCAAAGTATTTTTCTAATGCTTTATAACCGTTGTATATTTCGTTAGTGACGGTTGCATATCTGCTGGCAATAATATATTTAAGTTCTTTTGCTCTTATTTGTATAATCTGGTCAGCATCTTTTCTTAATAATTCATTTGCTGAAGTGGACCATTTTTTGAGATATGAAAGTTCTTCATTCACTTGTTTTACAGTAGAAAATTCAAGAGTGTTAAAATCATATTTTTTAAGCAGCTGCAGCTCTGTATTTGAAATTCTGCTCTGGACTGCCTGAAAACGATATACTTTTTTAATTATTACATAGTTATCGGCAACACGTCTGTGAGAATATGGTACGGCACTTCTTGCTAGTAGTGCGGATGTCGAAAGTGCGGTAAAAGAATCTTCATTTTCCGACAATGTACTTTGCATCGGGTGTATTGTTTCTAACTTTTTATCAGCCACTTCTCCTTACTCCTTTTTCCCATATTAATTTTATGATACAAAAAGATGAAAAATTTGTCACTAAATGTGAAATAATTTTTTACAATTACATATCAAGTCCCAAATCCAATGTCGGTGCTTTTGCAACAATGGCACTTGAAGATATTATATCGACACCCGTAGCTGCAATTTCGTGTACTGTACTCAGATTAACATTTCCGCTCGCTTCAGTTATTGCCCTGCCGTTAATAAGTTTTACGCACTCTCTCATCTTTTCTGTATCCATATTATCGAGCATTATTATATCTGCCTTGCATTCGATTGCTTCTTTAACCTGTTCTATATTGTCGCACTCAACTTCAATTTTATGGGCATGCGATATGTTTTGTTTAAGTTTTTTTACTGCATTTGTGAGAGAGCCTGCAAATTTTATGTGGTTATCTTTAATCATTGCACAATCAGACAGGTTAAATCTGTGTAATGCCCCGCCGCCTGTTTTTACCGAATATTTTTCAAATGCTCTGAATCCCGGTGTCGTTTTCCTTGTGTCAACAATTTTTGCGTTATATTCTCCGATAGCTTTTTGGTATTTGTTTGTTTCTGTTGCAATTCCGCTCATTCTTTGTATGTAATTTAGTGCGGTTCTTTCTCCCATAAGTATATATCTTGCAGGACCTTTTATATCAGCTATTTTATCGCCTTTTTTAATTTCATCACCGTCATTGAAATAAAATTTGATTTCAATATCCGGAGAAAGAACTTTAAATACGGTTTCAAAAACACTTTTTCCGCAGAAAATTCCGTCTGTTCTTGTGTTGAGAGTGCAAGACATTGTATCATTTTCAGAGGTTAAATAATCTGTTGTAATATCACCAAATCCTATATCTTCTTCCAGTGCATTTTTTACATGTTTTTCAACAAAAAATCTGTTAAGCATGAATCATATCCTTATTTTTATTTACATTAGTGTGGCTTGCTATTGTATCTGTCTGTGTGAAGTCGCTTCTGCAATGTGCTCCTCTTGATTCTTTTCTTGATAATGCACTGTTTGTAATTATAAGTGCTGTTGTAAGCATGTTTCTGTATTCATATTCCATTTCATTCAGACATTTTCTTCTGCGTTTAAAATTGTTTTTCAGTTCTTCAATTGCATTTTTAGCTTCCGTAAGCCCTGTTTCTGTTCTTATTATACCGACTTTATTCCACATAAGCTCTTTTAATTTAGAAATTAGAGTTTTGCAATCATATTCATCACTGCTGATTGAGTGTGAATAAACGTCAATCATCTTTTTAATACCTTCGTCAATTTTTTTAGGAACTTCCAGATTTGTAAAAGATAAGTAATCTGCAAGTTCATACGCACAAACTACGCACTCAAGTAACGAATTACTTGCAAGTCTGTTAGCACCGTGCAAACCGGTACTTGCTGCTTCTCCGATTGCATATAATCCGGTAATGGATGTTTTGCCGTTAATGTCAGCTTTAATTCCGCCCATTGTGTAGTGTGCTGCAGGTGCAACGGGGATTGGTTTTTCGGATATATCAATTCCGTTATCCCTGCATCTTTTTGATATATTCGGGAATCTTTCAAACAGTTTCAATTTTTCAATTACGGCTGCATTTAGGAATACATTATATGAATTTTCTTTTTTCATTTCCGAATAAATTGCTCTTGTAACAACATCTCTCGGTGCAAGTTCCCGTTTGTCACTATATCTGACCATAAATTCTTCACCGCTCTTATTTATAAGTTTTGCACCTTCTCCCCTTACGGCTTCAGAGATAAGAAATCGGTTCTTGTTATCCGGACTGAGTGCAAGTGCTGTCGGATGAAATTGTATAAATTCCATATCCTGAATATCCGCACCGGCTTCATATGCAAGTGCAACTCCGTCACCGGTTGCACCTTCCGGATTTGTTGTATATTTGTATATTTGTCCTGCTCCGCCTGTTGCAATTATTACTGCTGAACTGTAAACAACCTGATGCTCTCCGGTTGCTTTATTAAATACAATTACACCTTTGCATTTTTTATCAGTCGAAATCAGGAGCTCAACAGCCATAGTGTTTTCCGAAACGGTAATTGTGCTGTCTTCTGTTACTCTTTTTGCCAGTGCTTTGGTAATTTCTCTGCCTGTTGCATCTCCGCCAGAGTGTAATATTCTTTTTATACTGTGTGCTGCTTCCAGAGTGAAATTCAGTTCCCCTTTGCTGTTTTTGTCAAATTCGACTCCGATATTTATTAAATCATTAATGACTTTGTCTGAGGTTTTTGATATTAATTCCGTTACATTTCTATCAGTAAGTCCTGCACCTGCTTTTAATGTGTCATTAACATGCGATTCAGTATTGTCTTCGGGATTCTGATGAACTACACCAACAATTCCTCCCTGTGCATATTTTGAATTACTTTCACCCAGCTTATCTTTTGTTATTAATAATATTCCTTCCGGCAGATGTATCTGACTTGATATCTTTAGTGCTGCATATAAGCCTGCTGCACCGCTTCCAATTATTACTACCGAATATTCGGAATAATTCATACCTTCTCCTGTATTTGTTATATTATTATTTTACCTCAAATATGGCTGAATAATATTAAAAATATATAAAAATAATTTGATTAAGAATTGTTAAATTTGTTCGTTTTTGTATATTTGTGATAAATTCAGTTAAAACCCTTGTCGTCATATGGTTTTATTTATGTTTTACATTCTAAATTGTAACGAATTGTAACAATATTCTCAAAAACATTAAAGTTTTTAATAAATATTGCCGTTATACATGCCAAAGCACTAAATAAGGAAAAGGAGAAACCAATTATGGGTATGTCGGCATCACAGGCAAGGTTACTTGCATTAACTCAGAGAATGAGCGACGTAGAATATCAAGGTCAGCAGATTAACCAGCAGAGAACTACACTGTCAAATCAAATTAATGCTTTGTATAACTCATTGCTGGAAATGGAAGTTCCCGTTCCACCATCAACGAATGATTATCAAAAACTTGTTTACACCGGCAAACTCGGTGCAACCGAATATTCATTTGAGGCAAATGATGTTATTCCTAAAGGCAGTAACGCATATTCTGTTGTTGTCGGACAAACAGGATATGGAAACACAATATCTGCAACAACAGGTTTCTCAAAAGTTGAAAATACTCCCGGCTCTGTAACCGGTCAGGCATTCGAAGGCACCAAGGATGTGACTAAAGGAAGCGGACCTAAGCCTTGGCAAGCAGGTGTGTCACAAACTGATGAGGGATGTGGTGAAGTAATCATTGATGGCAAAATAATAGGCTATGGCAGTAAAATTACTGACAGTCAGGAAGATTTAGCAAAAGTATATAATGATGGTGCTTTTGTAATGTTAACAAGCAGTGGTAATGCTCATATTTATGTAGAACCGGAACGTCAGGTCAAAGATAATTATGTTATTAAAAATGAAGACGGCACTTATTCCTGGAATCCGGAGAAAGATCCTGATTACTTTAATAATGGTTATTTTCTCAGTACTGAACATAAATTGTATTATCATAAATCTGATGATGTTGAATCAGACTATAAAGTATGTACCGGCACTGAATATACAACAATGTATATACAAGAAGGTGACAGAGTACGTAAAGCAACAACCGCTGACTTTGCAGGTAAGACGACTGACGGCAAATATATATTAAAAGATGGTGTAAACTATATAACAACAGCAGTCGGTGATACAAAATATTCACTGGCAGGGGCAAGTGATTTGTCTGTTGACGGCAAAGGTGTATTTACTTTTGAAGCCCTGGAAGCAGCAGGTGTTGATGCTGAAACTATAGCATCATATAAAGAAGCAATAGCAAACTCTGATATGCAGAATGATAACGGAAAAAATTATACATGGCAGGATTTCTATGTAGTATTAAGTAATGACGGAAAATCAGCAAGCTTTGTATTAAAGAGCGATTTGGAAGACGGTAATGATAACTGCTCAACCTTCCAGTATCAGCCAAACGGAGAATATACAACCAAACAGACAATAGATGATTGTAAATTAAAATTTGATCCTACAAACGGCAGAATTTCATTAATAGGTATTCCGAATTATGATGAAAACGGCGAAGTAGTA
>JAEEHV010000011.1 GCA_016280955.1 Candidatus Gastranaerophilales bacterium
GTTAAAGATAAGGAAGATTAAAATGACAACAGAAATAAAAATATGTATGGGAAGTGCATGTTTTGCAAAAGGTAATCAGGAAAATTTGGAATACATAAAAGAATATATTGAAGAAAATCATTTAGAAGCAGATATTTCAATTGTCGGAGCATTATGCGAAAATAAATGTGAAGCAGGTCCGAGAATCATAATAAACGAAAAAGAATATACAAATGTTACAAAAGAACAAATTAAAGAAGTTCTTGATTCATATAAAAAAATATTGAACCTGAACTAGGAGCAGGGGTAAATATTAAAGGGTAAATATAAAATAATTAGTAAATATAAAATATCCGGAGTGTGTTATATGGAAAAACAATATCCTGTTTATACTTTAAAAAATGAATGTAATGACTGCTACAAATGTATAAGAGGCTGTCATATCAAAGCTATCAGAATACAACAAGGCTCTGCATCAGTTATTAACGAAAAATGTATTGCGTGCGGACATTGTGTTCAGATTTGCCCTGCAGGAGCAAAACGAGTAAGAAATGACATTGATGTTGTTAAAACTCTTATGCTGACGGGTAAAAAAGTTTATGTATCACTTGCTCCAAGCTGGGCCGGTGTATATAATATTTCAAAAGAAAAAATGATTGCCGTTCTTAAAAAGCTCGGCTTTACAGGTGTATCTGAAACAGCACTCGGAGCACAGGAAGTTTCTATTCAAACCGCTAAAATGTTAAACAATGCAGAAAAAGGGTTATTTATATCTTCTGCTTGTCCTGTTATAGATGATTATGTAAGAATGTACAAACCCGAGTTTGCAAAATGTATTACTCCTGTTGCTTCTCCTGCTCTTACACATTGCGGACTTTTAAAAGACACTATTGGGGATGATATAAAGGTTGTCTTTATAGGTCCGTGTATAGCTAAGAAAAACGAAGCAGATGAACACCCTGATTTAATGAGTGCCGCTTTAACATTTGATGAATTAAATTACTGGATAAAAGAAGAATTTATCGATATAGAGAAAATTGAACCCGATGAAACATGCAAATTTGTTCCGGAAAGTTCCTATGAAGGTGCTCTTTATCCTCTTGAAGGCGGCATGAATGAAACAATTAAAAGAGTAGGTATTGAAAAAAATGATGTAACATTTATTGCTGTAAGCTCTTTGGAGGATTTTGATAAGTCGTTACAAAACATAAATCCCGACAAAGTTGAAAATAAAATTTTTGTTGAAGCGTTAGGTTGTTCAGGTGGCTGTATAAACGGACCATGCCTTTCAAGTGATAAATCAAGAATTCTGATTACATCAGATATTTATGCAAATACTCAATACAGAAATGAAGTTCCGAAAGAACCAAGAAAAGTTGTTGAAATTGAATATATACCAAACCCTGTTGAAAAATTGGAATATTCTCTTGAACAGGTTTCAAACGCATTGAAAAAGATAAGCAAGCACTCGGAAGAAGATGAGTTGAATTGCTCCGGTTGCGGTTATTCAAGCTGCAGAGAATTTGTAAATGCTCTTATTGCAGGTGATGCAGAAACTTCTCAATGTGTTTCTTACATGAGAAAAATTGCAGTAAGAAAAGCTGCCGCAATGCTGAGATGTATGCCGTCAGCAGTCGTAATAGTTGATTCTAATATGGAAATAGTTGAAGCAAATGATGCTTTTGAACACATGTTCCTGTCAGAAGAAATGTATGAAGTATTTGCTTCACGTCAAAATGGTATGACGGGAGCTTGTATTGACAGAATTGTTACATTCCCTGAACTGTTTAAATCAGCTCTGGACACAGGAAAAGATATTCATCAGGAACATTACGCAATAGATGATAAACTTTATGACATAAGCATATTTACAATAGAAGATAACGAACTTGTAGGTGCGGTTATATCAGATGTAACAAAATCAGAGATGGACAGAAGCAAAATTGCACAAAAAGCAAGAGAGGTTATTACAAAGAATATTGCGACTGTTCAGGAAATCGCAAGTTTACTTGGTGAACATATGGTTGAAACAGAACTTCTTCTGAATTCTATTGCAGAAGGTTATGAAGGGGTAGGGGTAAATAAAGAGGTAAATAACGGTGCAAACGAAGGGGATAAGAAGTAATGTTCATTGATATAGCTTGTTCTCAAAAGAAAAAATATAACCAAAATGCTTATGGTGATTATTTTGCATCAAACCGTTTCCCGAATATGAACAGGGTTGTTGCAGTACTATCCGATGGTCTCGGGAGCGGAATAAAGGCAAATATCCTTGCTTGTATGACTTCAACAATGCTTTTAAAGTTTATGGAAAGTCATTTTGATATAGAAAAATCTTGCGAAATTATTATGAATTCACTTCCTGTTTGTAAAGTCAGAGGAATCAGCTACTCAACTTTTTCGGCAATTGATTGTTATGATGACGGAAATGCAAAAATCGTTGAAGAAGGAAACCCTGATTTTATTTGGATACGTAATGGAGAAGTATTAAAACCTGAATATCAATCAATCCAATCAAAAGATTTTAAAAATCGTAAAATGAAAGTTTATAATATACAGCTTGAAAAATATGACAGAATTATATTTTGCTCTGACGGTGCAACACAAGTTGCAATGGGTTCAAAAAGATATCCTCTCGGACTTGAAAGAAGCGGTTTAATAAAAATTATTCTTAATAAACTTGAACAAGAACCTGAAATATCATCAAAGAATTTAAGCGAATATCTTGTAAAACAAATTGAACTTATAGCTCCTAATAAAGAACTAAAAGATGATACTTCAATATTATCAATATATTGTCGTGACCCGAGAGAATCTTTAATTTTTACAGGTCCTCCCTTCCATGGAGAAAAAGACAATTATTATGCAAAAACATTTATGGAGTTCAAAGGCAAAAAGGCTATTTCAGGCGGAACAACAGCAAATATTATTTCCAGAGAGTTAAACATTCCTGTTATCGCCAAACTTTCAATGAATTCCGGTAAACTTCCGGGGTTATCTGAAATGGCTGGAGTGGATTTGGTAACAGAAGGCATTTTAACCTTAACTAAAACACTTGAATATCTGGAAAGCGGTAACACGGAAGAAAATGCTGCAAAAACACTTATGGATTTTTTATTAGACAGTGATGTGATAAATTTCTTGGTAGGAGCTCAAATGAACAAAGCACACTATGATCCGAACCTGCCTATTGAAATTGAAATCAGAAAAAATATTATTAAAAAGATTGCTAAAGTATTGGAAGAAAAATATCTTAAAAAAGTTAATGTACAATTTGTATAAAGGAGTTTAGGTATGGCAAAAGTAGAAGTAAAAGTATGTTTAGGAACAACTTGTTTTGTTATGGGCGGGAGTAATTTACAGGAACTTAACGACATTATTCCTCAAAAATACGGAGATAAGGTTGAACTTAGTGCAGCAAATTGTTTAGGTTTGTGTTCTATTAACTGGGAATATTCTAAAGCACCTTATGTAAAAGTTAATGAAGAAGTTGTTTCAGAAGCAACTGTGGAAAAAGTATTAGAAGAGATTGATAAACAGTTAGGAAATTAATTATGAATAATATGGGACAAGCTATACACTTAAAAAAAGAAATTTTAGTAAGAATAATCAAAGCTTTTTTGTCTGATGATTTTGAACGACAGGCAAGGCTGATACCTTACGATATGCGGCCAAAAGGAATGGAAGTTCCGTATAGATGCTGTGTTTATAAAGAACGTGCCATAATAAAAGACAGAACCATTGCAGGACTTGGTTTTCCTATTGAAGAAGATGATGAAACAGTATCGCTTTCTGATTATGCAAAACAAGCATTAGAAAGAACTCAAATCAGTGATAAAAATCTGACAGTTCTTCAAACCGCTTGTAAAGGTTGCTCTACAAACAGAATTTATGTTACGGATTTATGTCAGGGGTGCGTTGCCCGTCCCTGTCAATCAACCTGCAAATTTGGAGCAATCTCTATTATTAATGGCAGATCTGTTATTGATGATACAAAATGTAAAAAATGCCAAATGTGTGTTAATGCTTGTCCTTATAAAGCAATCGTAAAAATCTCTGTTCCCTGCGAAGATTCTTGTCCTGTAGGAGCTATAAAGAAAGATGAAACAGGATTTGCAAGTATTGATTATGATAAATGTATAAATTGCGGAAGATGTACGGCAGCTTGTCCGTTTGGTGCAGTTCACGAAAGAAGTCAAATTATTGATATATTGAAAGCAATAAAATCGGATAAAAAAGTAATAGCAATGATAGCACCTTCAATAATCGGACAATTCCCCGGAAACATTTATCAACTAAAAACCGCAATAATAAATTCAGGTTTTGATGATGTTTATGAAGTGGCTCAAGGTGCTGATATTACGGCAAATACAGAAGCAAAAGAATTTACTGGAAGAATGGAGGAAGGTCAAAACTTTATGACAACATCTTGCTGTGCCGGATATAATCAACTAATCAAAAAACATCTTCCTGAAATTAAGCCGTTTGTATCTGACACAAAGACTCCTTTATACTATACGGCTGAAATAGTGAAAAAAGAACATCCGGACGCTATTACTGTTTTTGTAAGCCCATGTGTTGCAAAACGTGCAGAAGGTTTTGAGAATCCGAATGTAGATTTTGTTATGAACTATGAAGAATTGGGTGCATTATTTATTGCAAAGAAAATACAAATTTTGGATATGGAAGAAAGCAAATATATCGTTGAATCCTCTAAACAAGGTCGAAACTTTGGTTATTCAGGCGGTGTAGCTGAATCAGTGAAAAAATCACTTAAAGATGAAGATTCCATTAAACCTTGTATAATAAACGGATTAAATAAAGACAGCATAAAGCAGTTAAAGAAATATGCAACAAGCGGAGTTTGTGAAGGCTGCAATTTGGTTGAAGTTATGTGCTGTGAAGGTGGTTGTATTGGTGGTAATGCGACAATAAATAATCAAAAAACCGCCAAAAAGTTAATTGATAATTTTACTCAAAACAGTGAAGATATTTCTAAAATATAGGAGGGTATTATGATGAATTGGGAAAAAGATTTAAACGTCAATGAAGTCAGAGAAATCAGAACAAGAACAACTGTTTATTTCGGCTGTGGTGCTATTCAAAAGATTAACGATATTGCGCATATTTATGCAGAACGCGGAATAAACAAAGTCGTTGTTATGTCAGGCAGAAATGCATATAAATCAACAGGCGCTTGGGATGTTGTTGAAAAAGCTTTAAAAGAAAATAAAATTGAATACATCAATTATGATAAAGTTACACCAAACCCGACAACTGATGCTATTGATGAAGCAACCGCATTAGCCCGTGATTTTGGTGCAAAAGCGGTTATTACAATAGGCGGTGGTTCCCCGACTGATGCGGGAAAATCGGTTGCAATACTTCTAAAATACCCGAATGAAACAGGAAGCGGTTTGTATGAATTTAAATTCACACCAACAGAAGCAGTTCCTATTGTTGCAATTAATTTAACTCACGGAACAGGAAGTGAAACCAACAGATTTGCAGTTGCAACAATATTAGAAAAAAATTATAAACCTGCTATCGCTTACAACTGTATTTATCCTGAGTTTGCTATTGATGATCCGGATTTGATGACAGGGTTATCTCCAAAACAAACAAGATACGTTTCAATAGATGCAGTCAATCACGTTATAGAAGCGGCAACATCAACAGTTGCTTCACCATACTCGGTAACATTAGCAAGACAAGTAATTGAACTTGTCGGAAAATATCTGCCAAAAGCAATAGAAAATCCTTCTGATAAAGAAGCAAGATACTATCTATGCTATGCGGCTTTAATGGGCGGAGTTTGCTTTGATAACGGATTATTGCATTATACCCATGCACTTGAACATCCGCTTAGTGCTATGAAACCTGATTTTTCACATGGTTTAGGATTGGCAATTCTGCTTCCTGCTGTTATTAAAAATATTTATTCTGCTAAAGCAGAAACATTACAATATATACTTGAGCCTATTGTCAAAGATACAACAGATGCTCAAAAAACAGCAGAAGGTGTTTATGAATGGCTGAAATCGGTTGATGTTCCAAACAAACTAAAAGATGAAGGATTTAGTGAAACGGATGTTGAGAAATTAACAGAACTTGCGTTTACAACTCCTTCATTAGACGGTTTATTGGGAATAGCACCGACAAAAGCAACAAAAGAAGCTGTATCTGCTATTTATAAAGAGTCATTATAGTACATTTAATTCTTAAATCCGAATAAAAGCTGAGAATTTTACTCAAACTCTCAGCTTTTATTATGTGTTTTATTGTTTTTTTTCTGGAAGTTTATGTTACTTTTTCTGTTTTCTAATGTTACTTTATATTCACAAAAACTCAGAATTTTGGGTCTTGCTCTCATTTATTAAAAAGTCTAAAATTATTTTAAAACAAGAGTTTCAGTATTTTAATTTTGTCTGCTAATGATATCTGTTTGTACAAAATTAGTGAAGTTGGAAGCACTTGTTAAAATTTTTACAAAATAATGTAATTTTTGCATAAATTTATATATCAAAGTAATTGAAAAATCATTTTTGAGGTAATTGAAAGTTATGATTTTATAATTTTCAATTATTTTTTGAGATACATTTCAACACACTTCCCCCTAAAAATATAACAAAATTAAAATATAATTTGTTTGTTATATTCTAATTATAAATTTATAAGCTCATTACTAAGACAAGTAATTTATGTTATCCGGTAAAAATGTTTTTATAACTTGAAGAATGTGCATGAAACATTTCTACAAAAATTTTTACATCTGAAAATTTTTGTCTTGACAATTTGTTAGGTATGCCTTACAATTATTTCATAAGGAGAAATTATTATGGTAAATTATGGCAGATAAAAATTTAACGGCAGGGCTTGAAGATTACTTAGAAGCAATCTATATTGCTCAAAATAAAAACAAAACAGTAAAAGGCATAGATGTAGCACGCATGCTCAATATCTCCCGAGCATCGGTTTCTGAAGCTCTGTCTAAACTTGTCTCAAAGGGACTTATAACTTATGAGAGCTATGGAACGATTTCGTTCACTCCTACAGGACATACAGAAGCAGAAAAAGTATATAATACACACAATACGTTAAAGTCATTTTTTCAAACCGTTCTCAATATAAGTCCCGAAGAAGCAAGTGAAAATGCCTGTAAAATCGAACATATCATTTCTAAAAGTGTGTTAGCCGAAATAAAAGATTTTACTGATTATTGTAATAATCATCCTGAGATTATAAACGAATACAGACAAAGGAAAGACAATGGCAAAAATCTCAGCGATAGGAAAATATCTGGATCAACCCCTTCTGATATCGAAACTGAATAAAAGCGTACCTTTTATGTTATCAGGATTTGCAGGAGGATATTTCATAAATGAAGTTCATAAAACCCCAAAAGAAGAAAGAAGAAAAGAAGGATTAAAAACCGCAATTACACTTTTTGGTACAGTTTTATCGGCAATTGCAGCGCCTAAAATTGCATCTAAATTAACAAAAAGAAATCCGTTTCCAAGCACTTGTGAAGTGATAAACAGGAATAAGGAACTTGTTAATAATTTTATCTCTGAAAATCCTAATACTAAAATCAAAGGTATTTTAGAAAAATCAAAAAATAAAGTTTTATCAATATGTGAAGTTTCAAAGTTGTTTAGTGAACATAAAGAGTTTGCGAACAAGTTAATTCCACCACCTGAAAACATACAAGCCAAAGATATATTTAAAGAAATAGGTTATCTATCAATCTTTGGTGCAATCCCTGTTGTCGGAGGAATTACAGGCGGAATCGTTGCCGATAAAGTTACAAACAAAGATTGGAAAGAAAAAGTTCCTGATAAGATTAATGAAGGAATTTATCAATATTTGGCAAATATATTTTTATGTAATATTGGTGCAGGTACAGCACTGGGTATTCTGGAAAAACTAAATATCAAATCCAAAGCGGCAAGATGTATAGGAATGGTAGCAGGAATCATTACAACAGGAGTAATTGGCGGAAGTGCAATTGCTAACTTTATAGGAAATAAAGTAATCAATCCGATTATTCTAAAAAAAGAAGAGAAAGAAAAACGAACACCTGAGTTATTAGACTTATCCCTTCATACTGATGACATTGCAACTGTATCACTTTTATCAGGATTAAAATGGATAGAACCTGCATTACCGATTTTGTACTCAATTTCAGGTTACAGAGCAGGAATAGGTTACAGGAATGATTCTCGATTATGTATTGATAAAAAGGATGAATAATTTAATATTACGATAGTCTACAAGTGAGGTATTATAATGAACGAATTAATTTTTAAAATTTTATTGTTTGTCATTTTGGTAGTTTATGGATTAATTAGAGTTCCTTTTGCGAAAAAGTGCAGAAATAACAAGAATATAAAATCAGTTCATACTCTCTTTGAGAAAATTAATGTTTTTATTGCATGGCTTGGTATGGTTTTTGTTCCTGTATTATATTCTTTTACCTCTATTCTTGATACATTTCATTTTAATCTGCCGTTTTATATTAGAATAATTGCAACACTGGGACTGATTATAGATTGTGAATTTTTCCATATAATACACAAAACGCTTGATGATAACTGGTCTCCCGTTTTAGTAATAAAAGACGGACAGAAACTGGTTAAAAATGGTGTTTATAAATACATAAGACACCCTATGTATACACAATGCTGGTTTTGGATAATCCTGCAAGGAATTGTTGCTGCTAATATTTTTGTAGAAATTTTTGGAATTATAACTTGGGGGTTCTTGTATTTTACAAGAGTTTTTGCAGAAGAAAAAATGATGATAGAACAATACGGCAAAGAGTATGAATACTATATGAAACAAACCGGACGATTATTACCTAAAATATACATGTCAAAGCACAGTCGGTTTGAGTATTTTGAACAGGAATATTAGGAATTTTAGCTTAAATCTGCGTTCTACAAACTTTTCAAGTGAATAAAAATAGAAAAAGAAAATATTCCCCGCTACATATTTGTGTTATATTGTTTATTGTTAATATGAGAGATTTTTTATGAATATATTTTCAATTTTTACATTATTTGGGGGGCTGGCATTTTTCTTATATGGGATGAATGTTATGTCAGCAGGATTAGAAAAATTGGCGGGTGGAAGACTTGAGAAATTGCTAAAGTCTTTAACCTCAAATCCGCTTAATGCACTTGCATTAGGCGCAGGTATAACAATCGCTATACAGTCATCATCAGCTTTAACTGTTATGTTAGTGGGGCTTGTTAACTCAGGGATTATGGATTTAAACCAAACAATTGGGATTATTATGGGGTCTAATGTTGGTACAACTTTAACTTCGTGGATATTATCGCTATCCGGAATAGAAAGTAATAATTTTTTTCTACAACTGCTAAAACCTGAATCATTTTCTCCAATAATAGCAATATTTGGTATTTTATTAATAATGACTTCTAAAAAAGATAAACATAAAAATATTGGAACCTTAATGATAGGTTTTGCAATTTTAATGTGTGGCATGCAGTTTATGGCAGGTGCAATGAAACCTCTGGCGGAGATGCCTCAATTTACAAATATTTTAACAGCATTTAATAATCCAATCTTAGGTATTATAGTTGGTGCAGTTTTTACAGGGATTATTCAAAGTTCTGCGGCATCGGTTGGCGTTTTGCAAGCCTTGTCTATGACCGGTGGAATAACTTTTGGCATGGCCATACCAATAATAATGGGACAGAATATTGGTACTTGTGTAACCGCATTGATTTCAAGCATTGGTGTCGGAACGAATGCAAAAAGAGTTTCTGTTGTACACATTAGTTTCAATATTATTGGAACATCAGTATTTTTATTGATTTTTTATGTCGGGCACATGATTTTTAATTTTTCATTTTTGAAATCTGCTATAAATCCTTTTCAAATTGCTGTTTGCCACACAATTTTTAATATAGCAACAACCCTATTACTGCTTCCGTTTATAAATCAGTTAGAAAAAATTGCTATGACAGTAATTAAGGATAGAAAAGTTGAAGCTGAAGATAATGTTTTTTTAGACGAAAGATTATTGTTAACTCCTACTTTTGCAATAAATGAATGTGAAAATTTAACAGTAAAAATGGCTATTATTGCTAAAAAAAATTTTTTCAGGTCTTTAAAAATGTTAAATAATTTTAGTGAAAAAAGAATGGAAAAAATTCAAAGAAAAGAACCTGTTATAGATAAATATGAAGATAAGTTGGGAACTTTCTTGGTGAATTTGTCAACTAAAAATTTATCTGATTCTGATAGCAGAGAAATCTCAAAATTATTAGCTACAATAGGTGATTTGGAGCGAATTGGCGACCATGCAATAAATATCTTAAGAGTTGCAAAGGAATTACATGAGAAAAATATAATTTTATCAGAACAACAAAAACAAGAATTACAAGTGATAATAGAAGCACTATCAGAAATTATGGAAATAACTATTGATTCTATATGTAATAGTGATATAAGAAAAGCTAAAATGGTTGAACCTCTCGAACAAGTTATAGATATTTTAGTTTCTGATGCCAGAGACAGTCATATCAAACGGATACAAAACGGTCAATGTACTTTAATAGACGGTTTTATATATTCAGAGATTTTAAATAATATTGAAAGAGTTTCAGACCATTGTTCAAATATTGCTGTTTATCAAATTCAAGTTAACAAATCTTCTTTTGACAGGCATGCATACTTAAATAATATTAAATCATTTAAAGATGATGATTTTAACAAAAATTTTGATATGTATAAAAGTAAATATTTAAAAATGCCGTTGTTGGTTAATACATAATTTATTTTTACTATTATTGGAAATTAAGTGACCTGTGTGAGTAAATAATGAGTAAATCGGTTTTTGGGTAAAGTTGCACTTCCGGCCAGCAAACCCCCTATAACGAGCGAGTTTTAGGGAATAAAATAGTCAAACTGACAAAACCGTACTACTCGTCTAACTACAATACAATAAACATTCATAATCTTTCAAAATTTTTGTACGAACCAGTTTTTTTAACCCAAAATATATTTTTTATCTAGATATAAAATATAATTAGCACCTTGTTTGTAATATGATTAAATTATGGAGTTAAACTAGTGAGGTTATATGAGAGTAATTATTGTTGGTGGTGGTGCTGCAGGTGCAAGTTGTGCTGCAAGATTAAGAAGATTAAATGAAGATGCTGAAATCATAATTATTGAAAGAACAAATGAGGTATCTATTGCAAACTGCGGTTTGCCATACTATGTTTCAGGTGTAATAAACGAAAGAGAAAAAATACTTGTTTCAACTCCTGAAAAATTCAAATCTTGGTTTAATATTGATGTTCTTTTAAATACTGATGCCTTAAGTATTAACAGAGACTCAAAAACAGTAAGTTTAAGCAATGGCGAAGAATTAAACTACGATAAACTTGTTCTTGCTCAGGGGGCAAGTCCTATTGTACCTCCTTTTGAGGGAATGAATAAAGATAAAACTTTTATAGTCAGAAACCTTAATGATGCAGATAAAATTAAAAACTATGTTCAACAAAACAATTCTAAAAAAGTAGTTGTTGTAGGAGGCGGCTTTATAGGAATTGAAATGGCAGAAAATCTTATTGAGATGGGATTAGAGACAACCCTTGTTGAATTAGGTAATCAAATACTTGCACCTGTTGATGAAGAAATTGCATCTGTTGCCCAAAACGAAATGAGAGATAACGGAGTAAATCTTATTCTTTCTGATGGTGTAAAGAGTTTTGATGGTGATAAAATAATTCTCAATTCAGGAGTAAATATACCTTTTGATTTTGTGGTTTTAGCAATAGGAGTAAAACCTGAAACCGCATTAGCAAAAGTGGCTGGTTTGGAAGTGAATAGAGGAATACTTGTTAACGAATATATGCAAACAACAGATTCTGATATATATGCAGCAGGTGATAGTGTTGAAATAAAAGATTTTGTAACAGGTGATAATACTCTCATTCCTTTAGCTGGTCCTGCAAACAGACAGGGAAGAATTATTGCCGATAATATATCAGGGCTTAATTCAACCTATAAAAATTCACAGGGAACATCTGTCTTAAAAGTTTTTGGATTAACTGTTGCAAGTGTCGGAAACAATGAAAAACAATTAAAACAAAAGCAAATTCCTTATTGGAAAACCTTTGTATATGGGCATTCTCATGCCGGATACTATCCGGATTCAACCCAAACACTTTATAAACTTTTATTTACTCCCGGAGGTAAAATACTTGGTGCTCAGGCAGTTGGGCAAGAAGGCGTTGAAAAAAGAATTGATGTAATAAGTTCTGTTATGAGAAATGACGGAACAGTACAAGAACTTATTGATAGTGAACTTTGCTATGCACCTCCATACAATTCTGCAAAAGATTCTGGAGTAAACGTACTGGGAATGAATGCTGATAACATATTAAAAGGATTTGTTAAACCGGCATATTTTGAAGATATAGAAAATTCTTATTTAATTGATGTAAGAGCAAATATTGCATACAAAACAAAAACAATAGAAGGTGCTGTAAATATTCCGATAAATGAAATTCGTTCTCGCTTAAATGAGATTCCAACCGACAGAAAAGTAATTTTATTCTGTAACACAGGATATACAAGTTATAATGCTTCTAGAATCCTGATTCAAAAAGGATTTAATAATGTTTATTCTCTAATGGGTGGAATAACTTTGTATAAGGAATTAGTAAAAAACAGAGAAGGCAAAGTTGCTGCGAAAATTCCGACAACGGTTGGGGCTTCCGTAAATAATTCTGAAATTATTAAAATTGATGCTTGCGGACTACAATGCCCGGGACCGATTATGAAAGTATCAAATGCTCTAAATAATGCAAATGAGGGTGATATTTTTGAAATAACTTCAACCGACAGAGGGTTTAAATCTGATATTGGTGCTTGGTGTGAAAGTACAGGAAACACTTTGGTCGACTTAAAACAAGATAAAGCAAAGATTGTTGCAACAATTGCAAAAGGAGGACAAGAGGTGGGAAATAAAGTTATAAATAATGGTAACGGACAAACAATTGTCGTTTTCTCAAATGATTTAGACAAGGCTCTTGCATCTTTTATTATTGCAAACGGAGCAAAAGCAAGCGGTAAAGATGTTACAATGTTCTTTACTTTCTGGGGGTTAAACATTTTAAGAAAATCAAATGTTAATGTCACAAAAGGCTTTATTGATAAAATGTTTGGATTAATGATGCCAAAAGGTGCAGAAAAATTGACTCTTTCTAAAATGAATATGGGCGGAATGGGGTCTGCAATGATGAAGTGGATTATGAAAAATAAAAATATTTCAACATTATCCGAACTTATTAAACAGGCTCAAGATAGCGGTGTAAAGTTTATTGCCTGCAATATGTCAATGGATGTTATGGGCATAAAAGAAGAGGAACTAATTGACGGAGTTGAAATAGGCGGAGTTGCAAAATATATATCTGAAAGCAACAATGCCAATTCAAACCTATTTATTTAAGAAATACAAAAGAAAAAACACTTGATTATGTATTGACATATTCAAATATTTAGAATATTCTTTTGGTATGAGATGTTGTGGTTCTAAATGGGGCGGTAAACGAGAGCAGGCAGGTAGGAAGAAAACCTGTCTTAAAAAAGTACCCTTTAACAGAAGAATTAATGAAAACATTTTAAACATCCTTAAAGATTATGCCCAAAGACATAATCTTACAGACACTGAAGCACTTGAAAGTGCGATATTATTACAGAGCAACATTGAAAAATTAAAAGGAGATAAAATTATGAAAATTTGTATTCCGACAAGTGAAGGTAAATTATGTGGACATTTCGGGCATTGTGATTCTTTTACTTTTGCAGAAATTAATCCTGAAACAAATGAAATATTAAGCATTGAAGAAAAAGTTCCGGAAGAAGGTATATCTTGTCAGAGTGCTTCTTGGATTTCCGAACAGGGAGTAAGTAAAGTTTTAGCAGGCGGAATGGGCGGCAGACCATTGATGATGTTCGCTATGAATGGTGTTGAAGTTGTTGCGGGATGTCCTGAATTACCTATCAGAGAAGTATTAGAAAAATATATGGCAAATTCTCTTGAAACAGGAGAAAATGCATGCGGCGGAGAAGGACACGACCACGCACATTGTCATCATCACAGCGAAGGACATCATTGCCATCACTAAAAAATAAAACAAATAGAAATAGGAGTGTTTATATGAGTAAAGTTTTATGTGTGGTAACAAGCCACGGTGTAAAAGGTTCGACAGGTGAACAGATAGGTTTTTGGGTTAGTGAATTAACTCATCCTCTTGAAAAAATGCACAACGCAGGAATTGAAACAGTTCTTGCTTCAATAAAAGGCGGAACACCTCAAACAGTTGAAGAATGGAATACTTTATATAAATTATAACTTTATATTTTGTCTCTGTATTACTTATAGTCTATAAGACTTATCCTTATGCCGTTACAATCTGCATTGTCTTTTTATATCTTTCGATATCTTTTTCTACCATCATCTTGCAAAGTCCCTCGTAGGAAACTTTTCTTTCCCAACCGAGAACTCTGCGAGCTTTACTTGGATCGCCTATTAGATGTTCAACTTCAGCAGGTCTGAAAAATTTAGGATTAACTTTTACTAAAGTTTTTCCGGTCTTTTTATCAATACCGGCTTCATTTATACCTTCACCCTGCCATTCGATATCAAATCCTGCATACTTAGCAGAAAGTGTTGCGAAATCTCTTATAGGGTGAGTTTCGCCTGTTGAAATAACATAAGTATCAGGTTTATCCTGCTGCAGCATTAACCACATACCTTCAACATAATCGCCTGCAAAGCCCCAGTCACGTTTTGCATCAAGGTTACCAAGCTCTAATGGCTTATCGGTTAAACCCAAAGCTAATTGTGCAAAATGGTCTGTAATCTTTCTTGTAACAAATTCTTTACCTCTCATTGGAGATTCGTGATTGAATAAAATACCTGAACAAGCAAATACACCAAAACTTTCTCTGTAATTAACACTCATCCAGTGAGCCATCAGTTTTGCACAACCGTACGGCGAGCGGGGATAAAAAGGAGTAGATTCATTTTGGGGTATTGTCTGAACTTTGCCAAACATCTCAGATGTTGATGCCTGATAAAATCTTGTTTTAGGAGAAAATTCTCTTATTGCTTCCAAAATATAAACAACCCCCATACCGTCAGCCTGAGCCGTATAAATAGGTTCTACCCAGGAAGCTGTTACAAAAGACTGTGCAGCAAGATTATAAAATTCATCAGGCTCATATTTTCTAAGCAATCTGCAGATATTTGAAAATTCCAAAAGTTCGAAATCTTCAAATTCAATTTTATCAAAGATGCCATGTTCTTTTAATTTTTCAAAAGTATCGGTTGCACCTCTGCGGTATAAACCTATTACTCTGTATCCTTTTTCAAGCAAAAACTTAGCTAAGTAGCCCCCGTCTTGTCCTGTGATTCCTGTAATCATCGCCGTCTTTGTCATCTTTATCTCCTTTTTAACAATCTTCTTATTTAGATTTTATATTATTTATCATAATAAAAACAAGAAAAATTTTACATTTAATCATTCTTGCCGTTAGATATAATCTCGCAATTTGACATACGATAAATTTCCGCCGTTAATGCCTGCACCATCCTGTGTAATATCAACAGAATATGCTCCAAGTTCTATCGCTTTTAACGAATTTGCCAAAGCCAGCTGTTTTTGATTATGTGCATGAAAACTGATATTTTTATAACCCATTTTTTTTATTCTGTTAAATATTTGTTCTAAAGTTTCAGTATTGATTGTTCCGTAAGTATCAGCCAAATAAAGAATTTGTATAATGTTTTTATGCTGCCATGTCTCTAACATTTGATATTGTTCTTCTGATAAATTTGATATATCCATAACCTGAATCATTACATTATAATTTTTACTATTCAGATTTTTTGCTATGTTCAAAGTTTCTCTTATTTTATCGGGATGTGTAGCAATTCTTACAAAATCAATATAATCTTCGCTTCCGTTTATAAAATCGCTTTCGTTATATCGCTTTGTATCAACCATAATCCCCAAACTTAAACCATCTTTTTTTTCATAGAATTTCTTTAATAAATCCGGTGTACAATAATAAAAAGCTCCTTTGCCTTCTCTATCATAATAATTTCTGTACCCTATCTCAAAGAAATCAATATTATTTCTGTTCAGGTTTGACATCAAATCAAAAATGTACTCACTGTCATAAGTCCAATTAGTACAATGTCCGCCATCTCTTGTTGTACAATCTAATAGTTTAACCATAAGAATATTTTAGCAGAAATTTTAACGAAAATATCGACTTAAACTATGGAAATCATATACAAAACTACACAAAAATCAAATTTAAACTGTTATTCAGCAGAAATAAAATCTTGACAGCGAAGCAATCCTGCTTATTATTAACTGATATTGTTCAATTAAAACAGATAAAAAGTTTTTAATTACCAAATATTAACTACTTGTAATAAATCATCATATAAATCTTGGTTTTTCTGATTGAAGTGATAATATATATATAATAAAAAGAGGGGTAAATTATGCCATTTGAATTTGAACCACAAAAAATTAAAGATGTTATTTTAGTTAAACCAAAAGTTTTTGGTGACAACAGAGGTTTCTTTTTAGAAAGCTATAAAAAATCTGATTTTGAAGCTAACGGAATCACTATTGAATTTAATCAGGACAACCATTCAAAATCAACAAAGGGAGTCCTCAGAGGTTTGCACTATCAAGCAAAACCCTATGGACAAGCAAAACTTGTAAGATGTGCAAGGGGTAAAATCTATGATGTTGCAGTAGATATTAGACCTAATTCTGAAACATTCGGACAATATGTAAAAGTTGAACTTTCAGAAGAAAACAAGCAAATGCTCTTTATTCCTGAAGGTTTTGCACACGGTTTTGTTGTATTATCTGACGAAGCCGAATTACTCTATAAGGCATCAGGAGAATATGCTCCGCAGGCTGACAGAGGGGTATTATGGTCAGATAAAGATATAAATATTGATTGGGAAATCGATTTTGAACCGATACTTTCTGATAAGGATAAGGTTCAGCCAAAATTGAGTGAAATAAATAAAGAGGAGTTAATATAATGACAACATTATTAGTAACCGGTGGTGCCGGATTTATCGGAAGCTGCTTTGTAAGACACGAATTAAAAAAACATCCCGATTACAAAATTATAAATTTGGATGCTTTGACTTATTGCGGTAACATTGAAAACTTAAAGGACGTTGAAAATAACCCGAATTACAGATTTGTACACGGAAATATATGTGATAAAGATTTAGTCAGAGAATTGGTTAGAGAATCTGACTGCGTAATAAATTTTGCTGCAGAATCGCATGTTGATAATTCAATAAAAAGACCTGAAATATTTATTGAAACAAACGTACAGGGAACATTAAATCTGTTGCAAGCATCAAAAGAAATAGGTGTTGAAAGATACCTGCAGGTATCAACGGATGAAGTTTACGGAACTCTCGGTAAAACAGGTTACTTCTATGAAACAACTCCGCTTGCACCAAACAGCCCGTATTCCGCAAGTAAAGCAAGTGCAGACATGTTAGTCAGAGCATACAGAGAAACTTATGGTTTACCTACTTTGAATACAAGATGTTCAAATAATTACGGGCCATACCAATACCCTGAAAAACTCATTCCGTTCTTTATTTCACAATTATTAAAGGGCGAAAAAGTTCCTGTGTATGGTGACGGATTAAATGTTCGTGATTGGCTCTATGTTTACGACCACTGTGAAGCAATAGATGTTGTTCTTCATAGCGGTAAAATAGGCGAAGTCTATAATATTGGCGGACACAACGAAAAAACAAATATGGAAATTACTCACTTAATACTTGATGCTATGGGTAAAGATGAAAGCTCTATTAAGTACGTTGAGGATAGATTAGGTCATGACAGACGCTATGCGATTTCTAATGATAAAATAACTTCTGAGTTAGGTTGGAAACCATCTATAACATTTGAGGAAGGTATTAAATTAACAATTGATTGGTACCTGAACAATCAAGACTGGATGAAATCTATTGAAGATAAGAAAGCTGCTATTGTATGATTAAAAAATTTTTAACAAAAATTTTTAACATTAAAACTATATATAAAGGCACAAAGAAATTTAAATTTATTCATTGTTTGTTTTTCAATTTTAAAATTGAAGTTTTTAGTGTAGAAAAAATTAAAAATTCAGAGCCTAAAAAAATTAAAAATTTAAAAATTGAATCTAACAGCACTTCAAAAAAAAATTATGCATCAGTTTGTGCAATATACAAAAATGAACCTGATATAAAAGAATGGATTGAATATCATAAACTAATAGGGTTTGAAAAGTTTTATCTGTACGATAACGAATCAGACGATAATTCAAAAGATATAATTCAACCGTATATTGATGACGGAACAGTTATATATCATTATATTCAGGGGAAGTGCGTACAACTTGATGCATATCGGGATGCTGTAGCCAGATACAAGAATAATACTGAATGGCTTGCTATAATTGATTTAGATGAATATATCTGTCCTGTTATAAATAATAACATTAAAGATATTCTTCAATTGTATAAACACTATCCTGCAATCGGAATTAATTGGGTTATGTTTGATTCTAACAATTACCAAAAACGTCCTGATAAACTTGTAATAGAAGCATATTCACGTGTCTTAAAAAATTATCAGTCAAATATAAATCACCACATCAAAACAATATTAAGACCAAAGGAAGTTAAATATATTACGAATCCGCACTATGCATTCTATAAACATAATAAAACAGCATTGGATGAAAATTTTAATATAATAGGCAATGCTTTAAATTATAACAATGACAGTAATGCTTTTACAGCATATAACTCAGTAAACTATATACGAATTAATCATTATCATACAAAATCTTTGGAAGATTACCAAAGAAAAATAAAAATAGGATTTGCTGATCACGATGCCGACAGACCGGTTGATGATGAGCATCTGAATTTTAAGAGTGAATCAACAGAAGATTTGGCAATTCAAAAGTATTTACCGGATTTAAAAGAAAGAATGGGTATAAAATAATGGAAAAAATATTGGTTACAGGTGCAAAAGGAATGTTAGGACAAGATTTATGTCCGATATTAGAAGATAACGGCTACGATGTTATTGAAACAGATATACAAAATTTAGATATTACAAACTCTGAAATGGTTAATGCGGTTTTGGAAGAAAAGAAACCCGATTTTGTTATTCATTGTGCAGCATACACAAATGTTGATAAAGCAGAAGAAGAAATTGAAACTGCCCGATTAATTAATGCAAAAGGTACTGAAAATATTGCAAAAGCCTGTGCAAAAAATGATATAACCATGGTTTATATATCGACTGATTATGTTTTTGACGGAGGGGTAAATATAAAAAGGACAGAACCTTATAAACCAATGGATAAAACAGCACCTCTCAATAATTATGGTTTAACAAAATGGGAAGGTGAAGAAGCATTAAGAAATAATTTGGAAAAATATTATATCTGCAGAACAAGCTGGTTGTACGGACACCACGGTAAAAACTTTGTAGAAACAATGTTATCACTTGCGGACAAGCCTGAACTTAAAGTTGTTGATGATCAAATTGGCTGCCCGACTTGGACTGTAGATTTAGCTAACGCAATAATAAAAATTATTAAAGAAAAACCTTATGGAACTTATCACACATGCGGTGGCGGAAGCACTTCCTGGTATGGTTTTGCAAAAGAAATCTTTGAACAGGCAGGATTAAATGTAAACCTGACTCCATGCACAACAAATGAATTTCCCCGTCCTGCAGTAAGACCGGCATATTCAATAATGGACAATGGCGGTTTACTGAGAGATTGGAAATTAGCATTAAAAGATTATTTGTCATTAAGAATTGAGGTGTAAAATGAAAGGTATTGTATTAGCCGGAGGAAGCGGAACCAGATTATATCCAACTACAATTGGTGTATCCAAACAGTTATTACCAATTTATGACAAACCGATGATTTATTACCCGATTTCTGTATTAATGCTTGCAGGAATCAGAGAAATTTTAATCATTTCGACTCCGACAGATTTACCTCACTTCAGGAAATTACTGGGTAGCGGCGAGCAGTTTGGACTAAAATTTGATTTTGTTGAGCAGCCATCTCCTGACGGACTTGCTCAGGCTTTTATTTTGGGAGAAAAATTTATCGGTAATGATTCTGCTGCGCTTGTTTTAGGTGACAATATTTTCTATGGTCCCGGATTTTCAGCAATGCTTAAAAAAGCAGTAAAAACTGCTGAGGAAAAAGGTGAAGCAACAGTATTCGGTTATCCTGTTAAGGATCCCGAAAGATTTGGAGTTGTTTCGTTTGATGAAAACGGAAAAGCACAAACTATTGAAGAAAAACCAAAAGAACCAAAATCTAACTATGCGGTAACAGGTTTATACTTCTATGACAGCAGTGTCGTAGAATATGCTAAAAATCTTAAACCATCAGCCCGAGGCGAATTAGAGATAACCGATTTAAACAGAATATACCTTGAGCAAAATAAACTCAACGTAGAGTTATTAGGCAGAGGATTTGCATGGCTTGATACCGGAACTCATCATTCGCTGTTACAAGCAGGACAATATGTACAAACAATTGAAGAAAATCAGGGCATAAAGATTGCTTGTCTTGAAGAAGTTGCATACAGAATGAGATTTTTAACAAAAGAACAAATTAAGGAAACAGCTAATAAATACAAAAAGAATGAATACTATTCTTATGTAAGGAATTTAAGATAGTAATTAATATTGAAAAAGTTACGAATCACACACTGTTATACTCTGCCATAACAGTCTTCGTATCTTATGATATCGTCTTCCGACAAATAATCTCCTTTTTGTACTTCAATGATTTTTAATTCATCATCATATGGATTTTGAAGTGAGTGTATTGAACCCAGCGGAATATCAATGCTTCCGCCTGCATCAATATTATATTCTTTACCGTCTTTTTTAACCAGTGCTCTTCCTTCCAATACAACCCAGTGTTCTGAACGATGTTTATGAGATTGTACGGAGAGCTTTTGTTTTGGCATTACACAAATTGTTTTTGTTAAATACCCCGGACCACTGTTCATACTGGTAAAATATCCCCAAGGGCGAAAAACGGTTTTATGTAATTTTGTCGTATCGCTTTCAATTAATTTAAGTTTCTCATACAATTTTTTTACATTTTGCGATTCATCAATTTTACAAGCCATAATTGCATCTTCAGTTTCTACCAAAATAATATCTTCAAGCCCTGAAACAGCTACAATCTCTTTCTGTGAATATATAAATGAATTCTTAACGTTATCGATAACAACTTTTCCGGTTAATACATTGCCGTCTTTATCCTTATCTTTTATATTGTAGATGGATTGCCACGAACCTAAATCATTCCAGTCTGATTGAAGTTCTACAAGAGCGATTTTATCCGATTTTTCCATAACGGCATAGTCGATTGATATTGAAGGCATTTTTTCATAAACAATATATTCCATATTTAAACTGTCATTAAATTTTAATTCTGAAATATTTTTGTATATTTCGGGAGCATATTTTTCTAATTCTGACAAAAATACCGAAATCTTTCCCATAAATATTCCGCTATTCCAGTAATAATTACCACTCTCCAAATATTCTTTTGCAGTGTCAAGATTTGGTTTTTCAACAAATTTTTCCACTTTATATCCGGTTGTAATTGCCTTTTCGGTTTTTATGTAACCATAACCTGTTTCAGGATAATCAGGTTTGATACCAAAGGTTACAATATATCCCTGCTCTGCAAGAATTTTTCCTTGTTCTACTGTTTTACTAAAAGCGGCAATATTTTTTATTAAATGATCTGAAGGAACTATCAGAACAATATCATCCTGAACACCTGTCTGTTTAAAATACTCTAATGTTGAAGCTATCGCAGGCGCTGTATTTCGTCCTATCGGTTCTCCGATTACTATATTTGATTTATCAATTCCGTTTAATTGCAATTTAATATTAGAATAGTGTTTTACATTAGTTATTGTAACGATTTCAGATGGTTTCGAAAATGCACAAAGTCTTTTAAATGTTTTTTGCAGCAGACTTTCATTTTCATCAAATGATAAAAGTTGTTTCGGGTATTCATCCCTTGACAATGGCCATAATCTGCTTCCGCTTCCACCTGCTAAAATAATACTTTTCATTAAATAACCTCACATAATAAACAATGGTTACACTAATCTATTTTATTAATTCTCTCAACATTTTAAAATATTGCTACTAATATATTTCATTATAATAAAAACATGGAATTTTTTGTATAACTATTTATAATATTTTTGCAAAAATAACGCATAATTTGTTATAATTTGAAAATGGATATTAAAAATTTTGAGCAAAAATTATATAATTTACTACTAAATCATCTTAATGGAAAATATATTATTAACGAGTATTTAGAACTCCTTGAGCAAGAAAATAACTCATTTTTGAATTATATATTATCACATGCATATGCTGCTCTTAATGACACTGATAATGCCGATAAATACAGAAAAATAGCCGTTGAATTAAACTCTAATTTTGATTTTGATGAGGATTACAAAAATATTTTTGTCTACATTTTTTATTTGTTCTCTACAATAACAACCCAAATTCCTCCGTTTATAGATGATGAAATTGAAAAATGGATTGAACATAATCCTACTCCGGACGAATTTCTAAAAGTATCAGAAGCATACAGAACAAATAACAATATCTCAAATGCTTTAAGTGTTACACAAAAAGGCTTGGAAAAATTCCCGAAAAATAACTCTTTGATTTTTGATATCGCATCAAATCTACTTTATACAAGAAATTTTTATGCTGCCTGGGAATATAACGAACTCCGATTTGATGCCGTTCGTCCAAAATTACCTCAATATATTAATAAACCTAAATTTAATCTTCAGACTGACTCGGCTAATGTTTATATTTATCCGGTTACTAAATTAGGTGATACGGTATTTTTTGCCAGATATCTTTTCAAACTTAAACAAGATTATCCTAAGCTGAATTTATTTTTCAGCCCTGATAAGCAACTTGCAGAATTATTTGAAGATAATGGCATCAAGACCTGTGAAAAACCTGATGAACATATTATTGATTATCAAATCTCAATTGAAGGTCTGCCATATTTATTCAAAAATACAAGCACACAAATATTAACAAACGGATACCTAAAAGCAAATAAAGAAAAAGCTTCTTTATTTAAGCAGCAGTTTTTTAGCAACAATAAAATTAAAGCCGGAATTGTATGGAATAGTTCCAAACCCGACAGCGAAAGAAATTTACCAATCAAATTATTTGAAGATTTATTTAAAATACAAAATATTCAATTTTACTCATTACAAAAAGAAATATCACTTCCGGATGAACTTTTTTTAAGCAGTTATTGTATTCCTAATCTTGGCAGAAAACTGAATAATTTTTCAGATACGGCCGCAATTATAGATAATCTGGATATTATAATAGGCTGTGATACTTCCGTTACAAATTTATCGGGAGCTATGGGTAAAAATACAATCATAATACTGCCCTTCCATTCTGACTGGAGATGGGGGCTTTTTGAGCAAAATTCCAAATGGTATGATTCGGTAAAACTTTATCGAAAAAAACAAAATCAGGATTATGAAGAAGTTTTTGCAAGAGTAAAAAAATATCTTGAAACATGTAAATTGTAGATTAAGTGCAATCCGACAAAAGTAGGTTAGGCTTTCAGCCTAAAATCCCTCTTGTATTTTGCAAGATATAAGTAGGCTGGAGCTTGCTCCGGCATTTAATTTTTGGTGTAGCAAGCTACACCCTACTAAATGTCACATTTTCCTGAGAGGAAGGATGGTTTGCGGATTTTTGCAAGAGTGAAGCATAAGCAAAACTCGTCCCTGTGAAC
>JAEEHV010000085.1 GCA_016280955.1 Candidatus Gastranaerophilales bacterium
TATTTTGTTTATAATTCGCGCCCTGAAGGACTCGAACCCTCGACATCCGGTTTTGGAGACCGACGTTCTACCAACTGAACTAAGGACGCATAATAGTGATTCGTGAGTCGTGATTTGTAATTCAAAAAAATATCAATTTACTTATCACAATTCACGATTCACGTTACTTAGTTTCCTTGTGAGTTGTATGTTTTTTACAAGTCGGACAATATTTAGAAAGCTCCAATCTGTCCTTTATATTCTTTTTGTTCTTTACGGTAGTGTAATTTCTCTCTTTGCAATCTTCACAAGCGAGAACTACCATTTTGTCATTTTTACCTTTGATACCCATTGTCTTATTCCTTTATTTTATTAAGATTTAGTATATTTCAGACCTATTTAAAATAGAATGTGATCTTAACACATTCTATCAATTCGGCGTATGGTCTAATCTTAAAATAAACATAATTAAATTGCAAACGTTTTAGGGCAATTTATAATTTTTGTAACGAATTGTAAATCTTTCGTTAATAGTTCTAAAGTTTTATCAAATTATTGCCGTAATACATAACAGAAAAAGAAAAAGGAGCTCTCCATGTCAATGTCATTTAACGGGATATACCATTTCGGTGCCATTACAACAAAAAATGGCAAAGTCTTGGATTTTGACGACATTGATAAGGACAGGGACGGGAAAATTTCACAGCAGGAATACAACTTTATCCAGAAGAATCTTTGCATGGATACACTTGAAATTGAAAACGGGGATAAAAAAGGCGAAAAAAATGTAACGGACTACGAATTTGTTCTTTGGCAGGAAGAATCAAAAATGCAGGAAAGGCTTGATGAAATGCAATCACAAGTTGCGATGGATTTTATAGGTGCAAAAGCCAAGCTTGCTCCGCAAGTGCTGAGAGAACTTAAAGATTTTCACGACGACTTCAAAGAAGGGTGCAAAAACAGCGCTGATTCAATTATAAATATGGCAGAAAAATTTGATGCGGCACTTCCTGTTAAGTATGAAGAAATTAAAGCACGTCTTCTTGCAAAATAAAATCAGCGATTATATAATATGTCCCGGCATAGCCTTAACACCTGTATCCAAACGTTTTTGCAGTTCGCCTGCCGGTTCATAGAATGGTGTTACTGTCATCAGTCTTGCAGCTATATCAGGATAGTGATAAATAAATTTAAGCTCACTCTCTGTTAACGGCTTTTGCGTATGTACGTTTGCATAACGTGCAAGTTCAAGAATGTTTCTTGCTTCATTTTCATCCTTAAACTCTATTTCCAATTTGTTATAAACATTTCTGAAACCTTTAATACCGCCATATTCACCTGTTGTAATCATTCTTCCGGTTTCAATAATTTCAGGTTCGCCGCGTCCGAGTTCTTCAAAATCATACAGTTCATAATTCCTTCTGTCTTTTAAAGCACCGTCTGCGTGAATTCCTGACTCATGAGCAAATGCATTATCACCGACAGCCGGCTGATTAATCGGAATTGGCAAGCCAAACGCATAGGCAGTGTATTTTGCAAGTTTCCAGGATTTTGAAAGATCAATTTTTTCATCTACTAAAGATTTACCCCTAAAACCTGATGATTTCATACAAGCTAATAAGCAAGATACCAAATCAGCATTTCCGGCACGTTCTCCCATTCCGTTTACTGCTGTGTTTATATATGCATCCTGTCCTGCTTCAATAGCTGCTAAAGCACCCTGCACGGAGCAGGCAACAGCCATTCCCAAGTCATTATGAAAATGCATTTCTATAGGCATTTGTGTTTCTTTTGCTATTTGAGAAATCCTTAAATATGTCGTATGAGGATCTTCGTAACCAAGAGTATCACAATATCTGAAACGATATGCTCCGCATTTTTTTGCTTCTTTTGCTATCTTAATTAAAAAATCTATATCACTTCTCGAAGCATCTTCGGCATTAACTCCGATAATTTTAGCACCTTTATCAACGGCACATTCTACAGCTTCACAAGTCATTCTTAAAATATCTTCTTTAGTCTTTTTCCCCAAATATTTTCCCTGAATCATTTGGTCAGAAGTTGATTGTGACAAATTGCAGTTTTCAAGCAGCGGACAGTTTGAAAAAGAGAGCTCGACATCACTTGTAATCGCACGCATCCATCCGGAAAGTTTTGTTTTTGCGATAACACCACGTTTAACAAGCTCCAAATTTGCATTAAGATAATTTAATTCGTGCATTGTTGTAGGGAAACCGAACTCAGATTGAGTTATACCCATATCATCAAGCATTAAGTTAATTATCGTCTTTTGAAGTTTTGCCAAACCAAGTCTTGAAGTCTGAACACCATCCCTGTTTGTTACATCTACAAAATATATTTTAGCCATTTGATTAGTTCCTTATACTGATATGTGTAATAATCATTATTACAAATTATTAATATACAATTATTTTAAATATTTTACAAGTCTGCCGCCAACCTCATAACGCAAGCAATACCGTTTAAGTTCTTTAATTATAACTCCTGAAAGAGCAAATACTGCAATCAGATTCGGAACTGCAAGAAACAATGTTACAGCATCAGAAAGATTTATAATACTTTGAAAATTCATTGCAGAACCGGCAATAATACAAATACAATAAATAATCTGAAATGTTCTGGTTTTATTTAAGCCTTCACCGAACAGAAAATTCCATGCTTTTACACCGTAATATGAACCGCATAACATTGTAGATAATACAAAGCAGCTTGCCATTATGGTTAATATAATCGGGAAAAACGGACAAATTGTGCCAAATGCTTTTGAAGTAAGTTCAATTCCTGCTATTCCGTCTACAGTTAAATATGCTTTAGATACAACTATTACAAATGCTGTTGCCACACCAACGATTACGGTATCAACAAACGGCTGAAGCATTGAAATAAATGCCTGAGCAACAGGTTTATTTGTATTCACGGCGGAAAAAGCAATCGAAGCAGTTCCAAGTCCGGATTCGTTTGCAAACATTGCACGTCTGAACCCCCAAAGAAGACAGGCAAATGCTCCACCTGTAATTGCCTTTGGAGAAAATGCTTCTTTTATTATCAGCACGACAGTTTCCGGTAAGTGATGAATATTAAGAAGACAAACGAGAAATGCGCTTAATACGTATAAAGAGCACATAACCGGAGTAACTTTTGAGGTAAATTTTCCGATAGCTTTTATACCGCCAATAATTGTAAACCAGGTTATCAAAGCGACAATCGTTCCTAAAATCCATCCGTTATCCGCAAATATACTTGCTTCGCCACCGGTAATTTCAGTAAACTGAGCAGTCATTGCATTTATCTGAAAGAGATTCCAACCGCCAATCATAGCAAATATACAGCATACAGCATATGTTTTAGCAAGGATCGGTGCAATTTTAGCGGAATATTTACCTCTAAGACCTGCGATAATATAATACATCGGACCGCCGGAAACAGTTCCGTCGAGATTTGTATTTCTGAATTTTACCCCCAATAAAACTTCAGAAAACTTTAGTGCCATAGAAAAAATTCCGGCAACAATCATCCAAAAAATAACACCGGGACCGCCAATTGATACTGCAGCGGCAGAACCTGCAACATTTCCGATGCCGGCTGATGCGGATATAGTTGCACTTAGTGCCTGAAAGGATGATAATTCACCTTTTTTCTTACGTTGATAACCGTTTGGATTGTTATGCTCAAAATTATCAGTTATGAGTTTAACTGCATGTTTAAATCCCCAAAAACCGATAAAACCGGTTCTTATTGTAAAAAATAATGCGGCAAAAATTAACAAAGCAATTAAAAATTCGACTTTTACTCCGCCTATTGTAACGGAAAAAAATATTAAACCCGAAATTTTATCTGCTATCGGTGATAACAAGCTATCTATTGCGGCATCCAAATTCATAAGAGCATAATACTACAAACAGGTATAAAAATGCAAAAAACGTTTATTATCTGAATATAACATTATTCATAATGAATTCGAATTTTCATCAATGACTGATTAAGGATTGTCTTTATTCTTATCTATAAAGTCACCGACTCCGGCACCAATTGAACCATGGATAGCTGCATAAACAGCATAGGCTACCGGAGCAGCAGCTCCACCACTTATAAGAGCCAAGGCTCCCATTCCAAGTAATGCGCCAAGACCTGCTCCTTTAAGTTTGGCACTTTTGAAACTAACTTCATTAGGCTGCTCGACATAAGTTTTCGGCTGTGATTTTCTCGCACAATCATACACACCATAATTTTGGATAGCACAAATTCTCATAACAAACCCCTTTAGTTGGATACACGCACTAAGTATAGCATAAACTCTGTTGTTTATCAATATTTTTGGCAAATTTTGCTACAAAAGTTCAAGAAATTTATGCACCTGAGGTATCAGCCTCGTTTTGTGATATGCCCGTAATGCTTTGTTAAGTGTTTCCTGCATAAATTCAGGGCTGACGGAAATATTTTTACCGTTCATCATTGGCTGCAATATTAGTTCAACATCAAACTTTCTGCATAAATGAGTAATTCTGTGAATCTCAAAATCAGTAATATTTTCATTAAATACCGCTTTTGCAAACAATTCTTTTTCGGAAGCTACTTCAAAGAATTTTTCGTGCTCGTCCCAGAGCGGAACACCGCCATAACAAGACGGAAGTTTTATATCTGAAGAAATATATGTAACATTATCAATAACTTCACTCAGAGCATTTGCCATTGTTCCGTTAGTTTCAAGATAAATCGGCAAATTACATTTCCCGCCGAAATCTTTAATAAATTCCGTATGTAAAAGAGGTTCTCCGCCTGTCAGCGATACCGAATGGCAATCTAAATTAGAATTAACTATATCAATAAGTTCTGCGGTTGTATATTCTTTTGCATCATTAACCCCAAAATCGGTATCACAATATGAGCAGTTAAGATTGCATCCGCACAATCGGATAAAAAGCTGCTTGTATCCGATATAAGGACCTTCACCCTGTATTGATGTAAATAACTCTTTTACCTTAACCATAAAGTAATTTTAACATAAATATACATCAGACAGTTAGAACAGAGATATTTTTTTAATTATCTTTTTTCCGGAGCAAGCCTGTCATCCTCTTGTTTCCGACCACCGCCTCCGGATGAACCTAAGCAATTATACGGATCCCATATAAACGAACTCCATTGGTTAATTAAATAGTTACGATCTGTTATTCCGATAAGCCCCATTGCATCCCCGAAATGACTGCCCTCATAATCATCAAAATACGAATTCGTAATATCGGCACTCCGGTTATATATTGCGGAATTATCTATACCAAACAACTCACAGAATGCATTTTGAGCATCTTTTCCAAAATATATAAATATGCTGTCCAATATTTCCTGCATATCTTTCTCTGATATAGTCTTAGTTATATTATTTGCATTTTTGTCAAATATTTGAAGTGAAGTCTTACATGTACCATCATCATTAAATTCATATTTTAATATTGAAGTGTTTCCGTTATCGTTATTTTTTATATCGTATGTTGCATTCAATATATTACCGTTATTATCTCTTGTTATTTGAATAATATCATCATTCGTCTTTGTAACATCGTTTGTTGCAATCAACTTTCCTGTATTATCATAATAATATATTTTTCCTTTTGCATTTTTACCGTCATTGGATGTCGTAATCTCAGAAGTTTTTACCTTTTGACCGTTCTTTAACATATAATTTGTTGTAGTTATATCACCCCAAGGAGATATTTGTGTATGTGCTGAAAATTCATTACCGTCAATATATGACGTTTCATCAATTGTTATTCCGAAATTGTCTGTTTTAGTTTTCTTTTCAAATATTTTGTTGCCGTTAGCATCATAAGATATTTCTACTTCTGTACCATCAGGTAATTTTGTAATTACATAAGAACTGCCATCAGGTTTGGTCGTTTTTGTGCCTATCTGATTCCCATCAGCATCAGATATTAATTCAGTTTCATAACTCGTATTTTCAGTTGTATCTGTATCATAGCCCGTACCGACAAATAATAGTGATGCAATATCGTTAGATGAATTATTTGCCACACCGTTCAACCAAGCATTTAATTCTTCGGTATCAATAACATCTGAAGGTAAATCAAGAACTCCTAACGAATCCGTACTCACGCTAAAAGAAACTATGCCATCAATTACAGACACATCTACCTTTAATCCGTCAATATCGCCATATTTTTCTTGCAAGCATTGTTGAACATATTCTCTTATCCAACTTGCCCTTTCTTCAGGCGACCAAACATACCAATTACGTGATACATTCTCATCAATATTAGCTTTAGGCGGATTGTTTCCGAATATCCATTTTGAATAATCAAAGCTGCCCTGATCAACCAGAATATAAGCCGGTTGTTCATCACCGTGCAATGCATCATAATCAGGGTGTCCGGGACCATATTCCATGCCGGGAACACCGTTATCTGATTGGGTGTCGTTCGGAGCATATTGATTATCATTATCGCTTTGGTTTACGGCATTTTCGGTATTGTTGGCATTGCCATCATTTGGTGTCAATGTTTCTAGATTATTAACGGAATTGTTTTCTGTTGCATTTTCAGTAGTATTATTTTCGTCGTTATTATCATCATCGTTTACAAACTTGACAGTATCAAGGATATTTTCTGCATTCTCGCCATCATCATAATCATTTTTATTTGGAATTTCCGGTTTTTGTGCTGTTTCGCCTGTATAACTGCTTTCTTCAGGAATAGGTTTGTCATCACTTTGTTTATTGTAAAATTCTTCCCAAGTCTTACCGAGCATATTTGCCCGTATGCAATCAGCAAGAGAACCCCATACATTACCTTGACTATCCGTATAAGATTCCTTAAGGCTAGCTGTTACAACCGGACCTGTTTCTTCAGCTGAAACAACTTCTCTGTTAAGCATTTTCATAGCATCAACAAGCGTTGAAGCATTCATTTCTTGAGTTGTAAATTTTTCCATAAAATCTTTATAAGAAACTCCTATTATTTCTTTACTAAAGTATGGATTAACAATATAAATAGCATCTTCATCAATACCAACAACAGCAAATGCATGAGCAGGCGGAATACTTACACTTTGATTATTAAGAGTATTTTTAATAGTAACTTCACTTTTTTGATTTGCATTTAGCGATGTTACACCGATATATGAACCTGTCCTCATATGCTCAAAAAATCTTACATAATCATCCTGCGTCATATTTTTTTGACGTACGAATGAATTGTATGGCGAACCCGTTAAATACGTTGCAGCATCTGATACGGTTCCACCTCTTATACTTTGGTTACCAGCCAGTGCCATTATGTCTCTCATTGCCATTTCTAATACCCTGACATCCATATCATCACCCAGAACTAATTCATTTGCACTGTTTATTTCATCAAATGTATAAGTAAAATCTTCATTCCATAAGTGAATTGTATAAGTTTGTTTTTCCTTGTCAATTTTTATGCATGAAGAATAGTATTGTACAAATTCGTCATTTTTTGATGCAGCTTGAAGGAATGCAACAAGCCAACAATCTCCGGTACTGCGTTGATTTGTTTCTTCACTGAAAAGGATTCCGTCTACATGGTCAGCCACATTATTATCTATATCATTCGAATATTGTCTGTCATATACATATGCAGAGATAACTTTGATAAAATCTACATTTAAGTTTTTACTGTTTTTGCGGTTTAATAACTTTGCTAAATCAGTATACCCTGCTTGATTTAATGCTTCACTATAAAACTCTCTTAATGTATTGAGATCTATGAGATTATTATTAACTGCTTCTTTTAGTTTATCTAAATAACTATAACCAAAGAACTTATCAATAAAACTTATCATCTGTTTAGGATTATAAGTTTTCAATAAGCCATATAAGTCTTCTGCTCCGTCAATAAATACTTTTCTTTCACCTTTTGGCAACGCAATATCATTAAAAAATTCTTCCAGATATTTAATATCAAAGAAATCTTTATCACCGCCGTTATCTTCATACCTTTCAATTAAAATTTGGTGTATATCCTTCTCATCGGAAGTATCATTTCCTCTTGTACCGGCTCTGTCAGTTACGGCTTCTTCAAATTGTTCATAGCATCTTGTTGCTGCTTTTGCGTTCAAAAGAGCATCGGAAGTACTTCCGATAGGTTCGTTGTTGTTAAAATCATTTGTCTCGTCGTCACTAACCTGTTCTTCAAATGTTTTTGAATCGTTATTATTTGTAGTTATGGAATAATTCTTATTATTAAATCTGAATGTATAAACACCATTATTATTATCAGGCTCAATACACAAAGGGGGAGCAGATAAACACTTTAAAACATCATCAATATCAGTGTTTCCGTATTGATAATCAGAAATAATTATGCTAATCATTGCAGCCAATTCTTCATTACTGACTTGATTAACACCTTGAGCCGAAAGTTGAGATGCCGGATTCACTGATGCATTAAATATTCTTTGCCTGATATTATTGTTGCTAATCATTGACATACATTAAAATCCTTTAACAACAGGAATCTACTGAGAAAAATGTTCAAAATTATCCTCATTACATATTTATAATATCGACATAATTAAATAAAACTTTAGAATAAATTAGTGAATATTTTAAAATCGTTACATTCATTAACAATTTAAACTATCTCACATTTTGACTTGATAATTCATTCAATTTTCTGTAAAGTTCAATTTCTTCGTTTGAAAGATTAGATGGTATCTGGATTATAACTTTTAAAATCATATCACCCAAAGAATTTCCTTCGCTAACACCGCAGCCGCTGAGTCTGATTTTTTGTCCGTTTCTTGTATTTGGCGCTATTTTTACATTGATATGTTCATTATTAAAAGCACAAACACTTACATTGCCGCCAAGCACTGCTTCTGAAGGAGTTAGAACAAGTGTTTTTATTATATTTAAACCTTCAACTTCATAATCCAAAGGTGCGGTAATATGCACTGTAAGATACAAGTCACCATTGTCACCACCATATAAACTTTTTTCACCTTCTCCGGACAATCTGATTTTTGACTTATCTTTTACACCTGCCGGAATTTTTATATTGAATTTTTTATGAATAGCTGTTTCACCTTTTCCGTTGCAATGAGGACAGCATCTTCCATTTATAAATTTTCTCCCTTTACATTTCGGGCATACCTGAGTCTGAAGCATATTTATAACTTTAACGGTTCCGTTTAATGCTTCAGCAATAGTAATTTCAACATCTGCATGTATATCTTTACCTCTGGATATAGCTTTGTTATCTTTTTGTCTGCAATCGGATTCACTATATTTAGTATATTTGGAGATAAATTCTTCCCAGTTAAAAGAAAAGCCCGTTTTTTTCCGACTGCCTGGAGCATCTTTTGTTTTCTTTTCGGTCGAACCGAAATCAGGCTTTGTAGTATTCGTTTTTTCAGAATTTTCATCATTATTTTTTTGAGAAGATTCTGCTGAAGAATAATTATAAAAACGTCTTACGGTATCATACTCACTTCTTTGCTTAGTATCGGAAAGAACTTCGTATGCTTCATTTATTTCCTTAAATTTTGCGACATTTTCAGGAGTATTTCCTGCAACATCGGGGTGATATTTTCTTGCAAGTTTTCTGAACGCAGTTTTTACTTCAGAAAATGATGCATTAACGGAAACTCCTAAAATTTCATAGTAATTCTTGCTCATATTAGTCATATTTGATATTTAATGATAAGAATATAAAAGTCAACAAATAGTCGGGCAATTTATTTACGAATGTCGGCTATATTGAAAAACGGAAATTTAGATGATATCATAAACTTATGCACAAGAAATTATGTTTAATTTTAATGTTTTTGCTATCACTACCTGTTTTTGCCGGCAGCTTTGAAACAGCATACGAGAGCGGAACTCCGGTATTATTGTATATATACAGTGAGAATTGTTCCTATTGTCATAAATTTAATCCGATATTTTCGGGACTGGCAAAAACACGCACTGATTACAAATTTGTTAAAGTAGATGTAAACACAAGATACGGTCGTGAATTACTAACCGGTTTCCAAGGATATTACGTTCCGTTTATTGTTCTTTCCAGTAAAAAAATGCACAAGTCAGCCGAAATCAGCCCGTCTTGTGCCATTAATAATATATGTAGGGAAAACGCACTAAAAGATTTTAAAAGCTAAACACTAAATAAAGATAAGGAGTTATTATGAAAGGAATTGTTTTAGCAGGAGGAGCAGGTACAAGATTATATCCGGCATCTCAGCCGATATCAAAAATATTGCTTCCAATATATGATAAACCAATGATTTATTACCCGCTTTCTACACTTATGCTGGCCGGAATAAAAGATATAATGATAATTACAAACGAAGCCGATTATGATAACTTTATAAAACTGCTGGGTGACGGTTCTCAGTACGGATTAAACCTTAAATACCGCATACAATATATACAAAAAGGAATTGCGGATGCGTTTATTATAGCAGAAGACTTTATTAACGGTGATGATGTCGCATTAATACTGGGAGATAATATTTTCCACGGTCAGGGATTTTCTACAATTATGAAAAATGCTCTTAAACGCAACAACGGAGCAACGGTATTCGGATATACCGTTAAAGATCCGGAAAGATTTGGTGTTGTTGAATTTGACTCTAACAACAAAGCAATTTCTCTTGAAGAAAAACCGGCTAATCCAAAGTCAAACTATGCCGTTACAGGTTTGTACTTCTATGACGGAAATGTATGCGAATATGCAAAACAATTAAGCCCTTCTGCAAGAGGAGAATTGGAAATAACAGACTTAAACAAAATATACCTTAATAAAGGGTTGCTGAATGTTGAAATTTTAGGCAGAGGTTTTGCATGGCTTGATACGGGAACTCATGATTCAATGTTACAAGCAAGCCTTTTTGTACAAACAATGGAATTAAACAAGGGTGTAAAAATATCCTGCCTTGAAGAAATTGCGTACAATCAGGGATTTATATCTAAAGAAGAACTGCTTGCAAAAATTGAAAAATACGGATATAAAAACGATTACTACAATTATGTACGTTCTGCCATAGAACATCCTGATTCCGTAGCCTTGAGTTTCATTTAACGGATAAATTAATTGAACAAGTCATATATTCTGCTTCTGATATCTTTTTCGGACAGTTCTTCTGTGATTTTATTTAAATCAAGAGTCATTTGATAATATTCAGCCGCAAGAGCTTTGTCATCAATTGCCTGATATGCTCTTGCCAAATTAAAATAAGCTAGTGTGTAATTCGGGTTTATATCTATTGCATTTTTAAAATATTCAACAGAAGCCTTCGGATCACCGATTCCGTCAAGATATACAACACCAAGATTATTTTGTGCGATTTCAAAATTCGGATTCAGCTCAATTGACTTATGAAAAGCAATAATAGATTCTTCAAGATAATCATTTTCCCATAATGCCAAACCTGTTTTTGCATAAGCGAGATAATTTTCAGGATCAATAGTTACCGCATCACAATATGTTTTTATAGCTTTTTCCAAATCATTTTGAGCCATATACATATCACCGAGAGAAAGCTGAATATCGACATTCTTCGGATCGAGAACGATTCCAGCATTAAATGTAGCTTCGGCTGCTTCATAATTTTCCTTAATTTCGGAATAAATGGCACCGAGAGCATGACATACAATTGCTGTCCATTCAGCATCCGGATTTAGTCTGATGGCTTCCTGATAATACTCTATTGCATCATCATACAATTCCGCTTTAATGTATGCATAAGCAAGTGAATTGTTATAGTATGGATTTTCAGGGTTAAGAGTCTGAGCCAGTTTAAATGCACTTACTGCATGAATTTTATCGGCTTTATTCAAATATAAATGACCTAATTCGTAGTAAATTTTATCCAAATCTACACCAAATTCCAAAAGTTCATTATAATAATCAATTGTTTCATCAATTTTATCAGGGAAGTATGTTTGTGATATGGTCGCCAGTTTTATCAAAATTTCCCGATTTGACGGAGAAAGTTCATGTGCCTTTTTAAAGAATTGAATACTTGCATCAATATTATTGCATTCTAAAGACAAATCACCCATCTTTTGATAAAAAAGATTCCCCTGAGAAGTTTTTTCCAAACCTTTTGTATATGCATCTAATGCAGAGGGGAAAAGTTTCATTTTTTCAAAGGCTTCACCCAAAGTCTTATAAGAAAATACCGAAAAATCATTCGCCAAAAATTTACAGAACATTTTTATGGAAGGACAATCCCACATTATCATAACACTGCCTGAAAGCAGATAATATAAGAAACGAACAGTATCTTTCAGCGAAGAATGATTTTTAATTTTTGAATATAAAACCTTTGACATAAATAATCTTGGTCTTGCAGAATTTTTACCCGAATTAGAAATGGCAATCTTAAATTCTTTTTCAGCTTCATCAAAATCACCGTTAAGGCACTGAAAATATCCGGAATAAATATGCGCATTAACATTTTTCGGTTCAAGGCTAAGTGCCGTTTTGCACTGTTCCAAGGCACCATCAACAGTTATCTGCCCTTTTATTAAAAGCAAACTTGCTAGCCTGTAGTATGATTCCGAAAGTGAAGGGTTTGCCTTTATCGCATCTACATAACATTCAATTGCGTGTTCAAGGTCATTTTCCTGCTGCCCGATAAGATAATTTTCGTGAGCATTCCTTGCTTCTTCAAGCATTTTTTCGGCACTGATTTTGCACACCTCTGAGGGGGTAAGTAATGTATCTGTCATATTCTCTCCAAAACCAATAAATGATTATATTTTTCTAATCGTCTGCGAAAAACAAAACTTTAGCAGCATGCCGGATAAATCATCCATTTAATTGAAATTATTTTTCAAACATAAAAAACAACCCCCCGTTTTGTAAAACAAGGGGCTGTTCGATTGTAAAATATCTGAGTTTAAGTTTGGAGGGGATTTTACCCCGTCCCCTCTGGATGTCATACATCCGCGGGGTACTTATTATGATCTGTCTTTCGGAGCCATCAGGTAAGCTAATCCGCCGAGAACTGCTGCACCCGCTGCTGCTACTGCAGCAATTTTGAGGTTGGCATGCTCCGCAAAACCGAATTTACGTTTAAGCTGTTCTGCATAATCTTTCTTGATGCTTTCTAATGCCTTTTCTGATTCTCTTTTGATATATGAATCTCTGTCTGTTATTTCAGCACCAAGTGATTCGTGGAATGCTTTTCTGAGATCTTCCTCAGATTTCTTTGGAATATCTTCTAAAGCAGCATATGCTTTTTCTCTTGCAGCTTTTGCTTCATCAAATATTTTTTGTTCATTATCTTTTACCAGTTCATTAATCTGTTCAGGTGTGTATTTTTTAACCTTTGGACCTGTAACTGTTGTTTGAGTAGGAGCCAATTTTCTGTTGATTTCAGCAATTTCAGCTTCTTTTGCAGCTGCCTGTTCCTGCAGATTTCTCAGTTCTTTTGTTACGGGGACTTCTATGTCAGATGCAATTTTATAGGTTTTTGGTTTAAATTTAACTTTCTCACCATCTTCTTTGTATAACACACCATTTCTGATGTATGCACCTTCGCCGCCGAGTTCTTTAATCTGAGTTGCTGCGTTCTGAACATCTGCAACTGCATTCTTCAATGTACTGATATTTTCTGTACGTCGTTTGATTGCATCTTCAAATGCTTGTTTAATTTGAGCTTCATCTTTTCCGGCTACAATATCATCTAAAATTTGTTTTTCTTTATCATTAAGTCCTGTCTTAGCTATATCAATTGCATTCTGTACACCATTTGTTGTAACAGTTGATGATGTGCCTTCAAACGGTGCGGAGAAGAAACCTTTTCCGATTCTGCCTTCAAAATGCTGAACAACAGTAGTTGAATTACCGGATTTCTTAGCTGCATCTAAAGCTTCTATGTAAGCTTTTTGGATTGTTTTCATTCTTTCCAGGTTAGGAGTTTCAACTTTTTCTATATGAAGCTGAACTCTTTGTGCCACTTGTTCAGGTTCTTTACCGCTCAAGTCACGTTTTGCAACTCTAAGGATTTTGTTAAATGCATTTTCTCGCTTTTCAACAATGCCTTTTACAACATCTGCATTTTTTCTTTCATTTAAAAATCTTTCTTCTACAGAACTTTCAACGAAAGTTTGAATCTGTTCAGCTTTTTTATCAATTGCATCTTCGAGTTTTTTACCTTTTAAACCTTCATCTACAATTGCTTTAGCCATTTCTCTGAAGGGTGCAGGTTCACCTTTTTTCTTGTCACCCTTTATTAATGTATCCCATAAAGTGTCTAAATTTTTACGAGCTGCTTTTAAAGCATCGTGTGTTGCAGCCAAATCAGATTCTATTGCTGCTCTTTTAGCTGCATCTTTTTCAACGTTTAATGCCTGAGTTAATTCACGTTCTTTTTCTTTTATTGCTTCTACAGCTGTATTAGCTTTATAAACAGAATCTATAATTGGTTGCATATTATCTTTTAAAGGCTTGAACAATTCCTCTGCAGATTTTTTAAGTTCTGTAATTCCTTCATTAATTTCATTCAATACACGTTGACGTTTTGCTAATTGCTTTTCTAAATATACTTTTTGGTTTTCAGGTAAAGTATTCTTAGCTTCAGTAACAGTAGTTTCAATCTCTTCAGCTGCCAAAGCTGCTTTTTTGTCATTTAATGCTTTTTCAGCATTATTTTGTGCATCAACAAGTTGTTTGTATGCATCTGTTTCTTTTTTACCTGCCTCAACCTGATTATTCTTTTTGTATTCTTCAAATTTAGTATCATATTCTGTACCTGCAGATTCCTGTTTATCTGCATATTCTTTTACACTTTCCAAGAACTTTTTGTCCTCTTCCGGTGCATCTGATACTTTCTTTTCCCATTTATCTTTGTCTGTAGTTTCTTTTACGATATCCTGAATATCACCGTATTTAGGCTTCGTAAAGTAGTGAGCTCCCAATGCTCCTGCGCCACCGCCAATTACAGCACCTGTTAGGGTATAAGGTGTTGCACTGCTTTGAGGTTGTACACCTTGCTGGATTGAAAAATCTTCTGACATAACTGATTACTCCTATATTTTACAACTTACTTATTTTTTATAAACGAGTCGACATAATGTACTATTGCGGACATAGCTATAATTGCCCAAATCCCATTTTTCTTACATCATTTTACGTCTTATATACATTAACGTTTCTAAAGCCGAAAAATTGCCTTTTTTTCGTTAAAAAATTTTTATAACATTTTATATGACGTCTAAAACTATTATATTTACTGAATTTCAGGAAGGAAACTTATATTTACAAAACTTAACAATATCAACAGAATAATTAAGAAAACAAAAAGCCATACTATAACAGAATGGCTTTGGTTATGGGGTACGAGGGTATATCCTTGAGTCTATACCTCTATGAATAGTCGTCTTCCGACAATATTAGGCTGATTATTATAATATCCGGCAAAATACCCGCCGGGAACCGGTCTGTTTTGCGCATAAGAAAACGGATTGTTTTCCGAACGTATAAAAATATTACCCGCACCTTTGGCAAAAGGGTTAGTTGATTCTGTGTAGCTTGGAGTTTGTATCATCTGAGATGATGATAATGCATTAGCTAATAATTTTGCGATTCCTGACATATTTAGTTAAACCTTTCTTGGTAAATTAATTAATGATTTATTTCAGAAAGTCATTATTTTTATCGTCTGAAATTAAAAATTCTTAACAATTTTTAACAAATATCAATCATTTGTAGGATAAGTATAACGAATTGACAACAAATCAAATATGACAGATACTTAAGCTATGGAAATTCAAAGTATAAATGCAATATCTCCGTTAGATTTTTATACTGTTCAGAAAGTTTTGACTTCTTCAAAAATCACTGACAGTCAAAAAGAGCATTTCATACGCAATAAACAGGTTCAAATAGCAAAAGTCATGGAAACTCACATCACAAGTGCTGAGTTTAAAAGTTTAATGAAAAACCGTCCGCTGCAAAAATTTCGTCCGTTAAAAAATTCATTTACAAAACGGGGTGATAAAATTTTACTTGCAAATACTCTCGGTATCGAACCCACCGAACTTGATGAATACATTGATGACGTTCAGGATGAGCTGCAAAAGGTTGACGGCAAACTGGGCTTTTTACCAAAAGATAAACTGGATGCCATTAAAACATATATATACAGACATGGTTCGGCAGACGGAATTGTTACATTTTTGGATTATGAACTCAGGACATCAAATAATCTGCTCAAAACTTTATACTCAACATTAGAATACCATACAGGCGGAATCGCCGATTATTTCATACGTCCGATACACAGGTTAACAAACAAAAAACTCGTTGCTCTTTATAAAGTTATTGATAAAAATATAAATGCAGCTGAAGCTGACGGAAAAATTTCCTGCGAAGATTCAGAAAAAATTGCAAAATGGGCTTTAATTCAGATTTACAGAATTCAAAACAACAACAAACTTTTAAATGCAGTAAAAACATATAAAGTTCTGACAGAATAAAACACAATGTATTAACTGCTAAAACACATACACCCAGTTGACTTATATTTACCACCGTAATAGAATGTTGCTAATGTGTAAGACCGGGTCGGAATTAAAAACCTTACCGGTAAGTATAAATTAAGGAGAAACGATTATGACATCAAAAACATTTTTATTTACGTCCGAATCCGTTACGGAAGGACACCCCGACAAAGTTTGTGACCAGATATCGGATGCGATATTAGATGAATTTTTAACAAAAGATCCGTCCAGCCGTGTTGCTGCAGAAACAACAGCTACAACAGGCATGGTACTTGTTTGTGGGGAAATAACATCAAATTGCTATGTAGATATTCCGCAGGTTGTAAGAAATACAATTAAAAATATCGGATATACAGGAACAGCTTCAGGGGGATTTGATGCTGATACTTGTGCGGTTTTGACAAGCATAGATGAACAATCTGTTGATATTGCAGGCGGTGTAAACAAAGCACTTGAATCACGCAGTGACAGTTCAATAACTTCAACAAGCGAAACTTCAAATATAGGTGCCGGCGACCAGGGTATTATGTTTGGTTATGCTTGTAATGAAACACCGGAATTAATGCCATTGCCTATAAGCCTTGCTCACAAACTTGCTTACAGACTGGCACAGGTAAGAAAAGAAAATATTCTTAACTACCTCAGACCGGACGGTAAATCTCAGGTTACTGTCGAGTACATTGACGGAAAACCATCAAGAATACACACTGTTTTAATATCCACACAACACTCACCTGAGATTAACGGAATAACCGACAATTCAAAAATTCAGTCAATTATAACAAGAGACCTGAAAGAATTTGTAATTGATTATGTTTTCGAAACAGAATCCATAAAACCTGATTCTGATACAATAATCTTAATCAATCCGTCAGGAAGATTTGTAGTTGGCGGTCCTCAGGGAGATACAGGATTAACCGGAAGAAAAATTATTGTTGATACTTATGGCGGATATTCCCGTCACGGCGGCGGTGCATTTTCCGGTAAAGATCCGACGAAAGTTGACCGTTCAGCAGCTTATGCAGCAAGATATGTTGCTAAAAATATTGTTGCATCAGGACTTGCCGACAAATGCGAAATTGAGCTTGCATATGCAATAGGTAAGGCTGAGCCTGTTTCAATTTTTGTTGATACTTTCGGTACAGGTAAAATCTCAGACGATGATATATCTGCTCTTGTAAGCAAAACCTTCGACCTGAGACCGGCTGCAATAATTTCAAATTTTGATTTGCGTAATCTGCCGGCTAAAAACGGCGGCAAATTCTATCAAAAACTTGCTGCATACGGACATGTCGGAAGAACAGACATTATTGTTCCGTGGGAACAAACAGATAAGGCAGAACTGTTAAAAAAGTCATTAACTGATTCCTTTGCTCTTTGTTAAGGAATCTGAATATGATAAAACAAAAAAATGTCCCGATAATATCGGGACATTTTTTATTATTTATTATTAACTATTTTTCTTTCAGCCTTCATACCGTCTTTAAATGCTTCATGAATCCTGTATTTTTCAGTAATATAGTTCCAATAACGGACTACATTAGGATTTTCTAATACAATAGCAGTACTTGAATAGTATTTTGGCTCATTATTTCTGCAATTTATAAATTCTTCGGCTGATACCATACTTGCATATTCACTTTTTAGTCTTTCATCCAGATAAGTTTCTGTAATAATCGTATCAAAATTAACCGACAATTTAGGTTTTCTGAAAAATTTACCGTCTGCACTATCTTTTATAAGCTGCTGACCTTCTAGATATGCTCTTTTAACCTTTGCTTCCGTTAAAAGGCTGTCCCAATATTCAGTTACGGGAAGTGCATGCCAACTCGTACCGTTTTGCATGCGTGACATACGTTCTGCCTTTAAAAGCTGATCGCCTGTTAAATATTTTGCAGCTTTTAATTTTGCATTATCTTCATACTTCTTTTCTATACAACCGGATAACATTGCACTACCGGCAGCCAAAGATAATCCAAGCATAAAATTTGATATTGTTTTGACCTTCATCTGATATTAATCTCCAATAAACATCAACCTTATATAATCTCGTTTCAGAATATTTGGTTAATAAGATTTACTGTCCTTCGCACAATGCTTTCATTTCTTTAACGGCTTTTTCCAAACCTACAAACACTGCTCTTGAAATAATTGAGTGACCTATATTAAGCTCCACAAGACCGGGAATCTCATGCATACGGTGTACATTGTCATAATTTAAGCCATGCCCTGCATTAACTTTTAGTCCGAAATTCTGTGCAAATACAGCTGCACCTTTTAAATCTTCGAAAGCTTTTTCCTCGTCAGGAGTTCCATAGACATTGGAATATCTTCCGGTGTGAAGTTCAATAAAAGGTGCTCCTGTTTTTGAAACGGCAGAAATTTGATGTACATCAGGATCAATAAAGAAACTTACTTCAATACCTTTATCAACAAGAGGTTTTGTAAATTCGACTGCCCATTTCAACTGTCCTGCAACATCAAGCCCGCCTTCTGTTGTAAGTTCCTGTCTTTTCTCCGGAACAATACAAACGGCATGAGGTCTGATTTTTAGTGCAAATTTTTGCATTTCCTTTGTCATTGCCATTTCCAGATTCAATCTTACTCTTGGGAGCATTCGTATAGCTTCTACGTCAGAATCTTTAATATGACGTCTGTCCTCTCTTAAATGAGTTGTAATTGAAGCAACTTTACAGTCTTTGCAGATTCTGACTGCAGTTAATATATCGGGTTCATTCCCACCCCTTGCATTCCTCAATGTTGCTACATGATCTATATTTACCCCTAATAACATTATCAATCTCCGTACTTCTCTGTTATAAATAAATTGTACCACCAAAACATAATTAATATTGATTTAAAAATTTTACAATAGCTACTATGTTTTTTTATTTTGATATAATAAAGATTAATATAATAATAAATAAGCGAGAAATATTATGGGAATTAAACTTAGAGATTTTATAATAGGCGGCAAGGATAACGATAGGAAATTAACAATCCTTGCAGGACCATGTGCAGTTGAAACCTTGGATATCATGAAAAAAACAGCAGAAGAACTTAAAAATGTCTGTGAAAAATCAGGCATTAATTATGTCTTTAAATGTTCCTATGATAAAGCAAATCGTTCTTCCATTAATTCATATCGCGGCTTGGGAATGGAAAAAGGATTAGAGTATCTCGCAGCAATCAAAAAAGAATTTGATGTTCCGATAGTAACCGATATACATCAGCCTGAACATGCCGCAATAGCTGCAGAAGTAGCTGATATATTACAAATTCCTGCATTTTTATGCAGACAGACTGACTTACTGGTGGCTGCCGCTAAAACAGGTAAAATTGTTAATATAAAAAAAGGACAGTTTCTTGCACCTGAACAAATGAAATCACTTGTTAAAAAAGTTGAAGACAGCGGTAATAGAAATATAATGGTGACAGAACGCGGAGCAACGTTCGGATACAACAATCTTGTAACCGATTTTCGTGCTATTCCGATAATGAAAGAATTTGGTTATCCCGTTGTATTTGATGCAACTCACAGTGTTCAAATGCCCGGTTCAAACGGAGATTCAACCGGCGGCGACAGAAGATTTGTACCCATGCTTGCAAGATGCGCAATGGCGGCAGGAGCCGATGTACTGTTTTTTGAAGTGCATCCGGACCCTGAAAAAGCTCTTTGTGACGGACCGAACATGCTTTTCCTAAAGGATGCTAATGAAGTATTTACAAAGTGTAAGGAAATCTTTGAAATTGTAAAATAGAAAATTTTATATTTGTTTTGTACGTTTTTTCTCTTTTATTTTTTCCTTATCTTTTTCTTCCCATTCTTTTTTCATTTTTATGGCAAGATATAACTGCTGACCTAAAATTTCTGCTCCCTTAACGGAGTTTGGGTATGCTTTTGGATTATTTTCAACACGTTTTTCTTTTTTCTTTTCCTGTATTTTTTCCTGTTCGTTTTTTGATACTGTTAAAAATTTTGTTGTGATACTGTTTTCTTTCTGTGCTTCTTTTAATTCCAGTGCATGCAATATTTCCTTGTCACGAGTCTTGCTTTTAGTACTTCTTATACCGTATTTACGGTATAAGCGGTCTATTATCTGCTGCCATTCATAATCCGGTTTTCTTACAAGCTGCAGCATTCCGCCGCCTGCCCATATACTGAAATCTTCCGACATATCACACTTCCCTAAGTCTTTAAAATTCTTTTCTTTACGATTTAGATATCGGCAAAATTTTTTAAAACTTTAGATATTTGTATAAAATATTAAGAATTTGTTACAAATTATGTTAAAAAAGTCAATTTCTGACAACAAAATTTGTTTATATATATAACAGTATTAGAGCAGGGATATTTATCAAAATTTAAAAGTTTTAATAATGGAGACAGGGAAAAGGGAAAATACAGTTTTTTGTACTACTCCTCTCTCCTCAAAAATGAGTCCGTAGTTTGTCCTAAAAAACAAGTTGCGGGCTTTATTTTATGAAATTTATAGAGGTTTTGACAACGATTATCAAACAGTTACAGGTTGTTACATATATTTACAATTAGCAAATATTATGTTAATTTATTGTTAAGAATAAGAAGCAGAGGTACAAATGTTTGAAAATAATTTGCAATACTTGGGTAATGATAGTTTAAAGAAAAGACTGGAAGCAATAAACATTGAAGATTCAAGAAAAGATATGTCATATTGTATGACAAAATCCAATGATTATTTGCTTATGAAAAACGATGTTCCGCTTGACGACATTGATAATCCGAGAGCAGCAGTACAGAGCATGTTAAAGGAATCTATCAAAAACCCGATGCTGCCTAATGATATCATAATAACATTTGGTATCGGTTTGTGTTATCAGCTGGATGAAGTTTTTAACACATATCCGTCCCGAATTTTTATATATGAACCTGATATCAACCTCTTGCACTTTGTATTAAATAATGTTGATATTACCGACCATTTAAAAAGCGGCAGAGTCTTTATTTTTGACAATCTTGATGAACTTACTCAAAAACTTTCATCAATTTATATAACAAAAGATAAAGTAGAAGTCATATATTTGAAGAATTATGCTATAGTAAAAAGCCAGGATATGCTGCAGTTAAGTCAAAAAGTATTTGAAACATGCAGAAGTAAAACTGTTGACGTTAATACTATCACACGATACTCCCGCTACTGGCTGCAAAACTCACTTCAGAATATTAACAGCATAAATTCAAAGACAGTTTATCAAATCTCCGATTTAGACGGGAAGTTTTTAGGTGAAGCGGCTTTAATTGTCGGAGCCGGCCCTTCGCTTATCGAAAATATTCAGTTCATAAAAGATAACAGAGAAAAATATGTAATCTTTGCTGTAAACAAAGCATTGAAAATACTTGCTGAGAATAACATTGTTCCTGATTTTGCAGTATGTGCAGATGCAAGATTTGTAGAAAAAACTCTTAGTTTACCTGATGAATACTTACAAAAAATTAACTGCATTATGATGCTTAATACTGATTCTTCCGTTATTAATAAAAACTTTAAAAGAACATTTATTTCATTTTCAAGTAATGATGGTATTGTAAAGCGTTTATCCGAATACAATAAGTTTATAAAAACTAGAGAAACCGGTGGTTCTGCAACAACGGCAGCTTTTGTTAATGCTGTAAAAATGGGCTTTTCACGAATCATTCTTACCGGAGTTGATTTGGCATTTAAAGATTCTGCAGTGTACTCAACCGGTGAAACTTATGAAGCAGTTACATCAAACAAAGTTAAAATTAATAATATTACAAAAAATCTTACAAAAGTTCCGTCCGTAAACGGAAATGACGTTGTAACCAGTGAGGACTATGCTGCATTTATACAGCATATGGAAACTCTTATCAAAGATATGGAATTTTCAGAAATATACAATACAACTTCTTTCGGTGCTAAAATCGAAGGAGTTAAGAATATGCCATTCGATAAAATTCCTTTATTTAGTGTTTCCAATACTACTGCCATTGTATTGGGTGAAGCTAAACCGTTCAAACTTGATATTAAGGATTGGACACAAGACGAATTATTACTTATTAACAATATAATAACATATCTTTCAAAAGGAACATTTTCACCTGCACTTGTATCATCAATAACAAAATCTCAATTGATGTATCAGTATATGCAGGCTGATATTTTACAGGTTCTTCAATCCGGAATGGATGATAGTCTGGCTGAAGGATTTATTAACAGAACAAAAGAAGGTATAAAATATATTGTTGATGTTTTACAGAAAAATCAACTTATTTAATTAACGAAAAAATTTTAAGAAGGTTTGAGAATAATTTTCGGTCATTTTTTACTGCTGCATCAAGAGTTTTCTCAAATAAATAAGAAAAAATCCGTAAAAAAAATTTTTGCTAAGTTATATATTGCCGAAAAATTCCTTAATGTATCATATAAGTTGCATTTGAGCCCAAAACTTTATCTTTAAGACGCTTTAAACCTTTTCCGTAAATATATTTCATCTGTTCAACTAGGTTTTCTTCAACGTCAATTAAATACATATCATGAACTATAAATTCTTTAATTATAAATACTATTCCCTGATTTTTTGTCCATATTATATTTGTATCAGAAATATCATTTTTGAGTGAAGATATCTTTCCTATGACACCTTCATTATCATCAGCTGCAATAATAATCATTCTTCCGCCGAGAGAAAGCTCGATATCTCTTGCAAATGCATGTTCAAACACCATACCGAAACGGGAATTAAAGTTATCATATCCGACAATACGTATTTCAACATTTCTATTATATGCATTAAGAAGTTCCTGCTCAAAAATTTTAAAGTCCTGCGACCAGACTTCCATATAAATTTCACGTTTGGCATTTTGTATAACTTCTATAATTTTATCCTGAATATTTTGTTTTCCGTTAATGGTTATAATAGGTTCATTGTAATCATTTTTTACATCAGGCAAGTGTTTATCCAAAAAGTTTATTGCAGAATTCATTTTTTTCTGAACCCTTTGGGTTAATAACTTTGGCTTTATCGGAGTGTACGTAACAGGTTTTGTATTTGCAGCAATTACAATATTTTTTTCTTCAAGAACTTTTAAGGTATCATAAGTTCTTGATTGCGGTATATTTGCGAGTTTAGCCGCCTCATATCCCGTAACGGGATATTTTTTTAGTAATGCCAAATATACTTTTGCTTCGTATGAATTAAGCCCTATTTCTTTAAGTTTTTCCACTAAGTCTGCCATAGATACAGTTTATCATATTTTTGTATCATCAGTAAAGAATTATTGAAATAATAAATTAAGCAATATGTGATTTTGCAAATTCACATCCGCAATAGTTCTGTCTGTATAATCCCAGTTGTTTTGAAAGATTGTTGGTTTTTAAAAAGCCGTCCTTCTTTTTAAAATCTTCGGGAACATATTCAACTCCGTCTGATACCTTTATACCTATAGCAGAAATTTTTTTATAATCTTTATGAGGGCTGATAACAAGTGAGGTTGTAAAATATTTTATCCCAAGCGATTTTGCTTTTTCAGCTGCATGCTGCAATCGTAATTCTATGCATTTATCGCACCGTTTTCCACGTTCAGGCTCATTTTCCAGTCCGGTTATTTTTTCGGTAAATTCATTATGATTATAATTTTCATATATTAATTCCACATTTTGATAATTACAAACTGTTTTTTGTGCATCTAAGCGTCTAACGTATTCTTCTTCAGTATCAATATTAGGATTATAAAAATATACAACAGGCACATATCCCATTTCTTTCAAATAAGAAATAGGATACCCCGAACAAATGCCGCAGCAGGCATGTATTAATATTTTTTCATTATTTATGTGCGCCATGTTTTTCTAATAGTTTTTGTAATTCGTTATATGGCAAAATACCTACATGTTTTTCGCCATTAACATACATTGTTGGTGTACTGTCAAGTCCTTTGTTTTCGGCAGATTCCAGTTCAAGATTTAAATAATTTTTTATTTCTTCCGAATTCAAATCTTTATAAAATTTCTCTTTATCAAAACCGAGTTCATCAACCAGTTTATCCATTTCTTCCTTATTAACAGGTTTCTTTTCGTACAAAAGAGAACTCATTTCCCAGTAATTATTTTGTTTTTCGGCTGCAAGAGCTGCTCTTGCCATATAACATGCTCCGGGGTGCATATTGTATGAAATTGTTGTATTGCACTCTTTATCAAAAGGCATATTATGGTGTATTATTTTTATATTTTTGTATTCCTTAACCGCCTTGTGAAGCATAATATTATGGGCATAGCATAAAGGGCATACAAAATCTGAATACAATTCTATAACTACATCTCCATCATTATTTCCAAGTATATTACCTTTGACTCTGTACGGATTTTTTTCCATTCTGAAATATTTTTTAATTTCCTGAGATTTTTTGTAATGAGGTATAAAATTATTTGTAACACCACTATAAGTAAAAAATGAAATTGCCAATATAAGCAAAATTACGAATGTTTTAGGATAATGCTTAATTCCGTCTATAAAATCACAAAATGTAGTTTTGTAGCTTAAAATATAATCTTTTATACAATTTACGGAAATAAGAACTATTAATAAATCAATAAAATATGTAATTACGCAGAGAATACACAGTTTTTTAATAACAAACAGGCTGATTCCTGCCAAAACCATAGAACAAATAAACGCAACAGTTCCCAGAACTGCGATATATGCCTTTGGTTCTTTAAATACTTCCAAAAATTTTAAGAATTTTATGTTTTTTAGTTTATCAACAAAAGTAAGGAACAATACCGTTATATAAAATAAAATTCCCCAGTATGCTAGCGGTATCCCTAAAAACTGAGAAACAGAAGTTCTTGCAGCACCATCACAATCTATAAAATCATTAATCGAACAGAAACTCGAAAGTGCATACTTTTCATAATTTGCGACATAATATATCATTGCAAGCTTAATCGACATAGCAATTCCGACAACAGCAAGAATTTGTATAGCAAGTTTTCTTTTATCTATATTCATAAAACTCCCCTTTTACTATCCACATTACTAATTCTAGTATACTACAAACTTTTTACAATAATAAAACAGGCTATCAAAATTTAAACAAAACTATTAATACAAATTAATTATTTTCCGAGCATTACCATCAATATAGAAATGTCAGCAGGTTTAACACCGCCTATTCGGGAAGCCTGTGCCAAATTTGTCGGACGAATTTTTTCCAGTTTTTCTCTTGTTTCGGTTGATATATGTTTGATTTGTGAGTAATCAATGTTTGCAGGGATTCTGTATTTTTCTAATTTTTCACTCGTTTCAACCTGAGTCAGCTGACGTTTTATGTACCCGTCATATTTTACGAGAACTTCAACCTCGTCTGCTATATCCTTAGACAAATTTAAAGTCCCTGTTTCTTCGTCAACTTCTCTAAACACATCGTAAGTAATGTTTGGTCGTTTGAGAAGCTCGGCTAACCTGATTCCGTTTTCAATATGTTCTCCGCACCTTGCCAAAACATCATTTACATCCTCTGTTGCAGAAAGTTTTGTTTCCTGAAGTCTGGCGATTTCTCTTTTAATACTTTCCTGTTTATCAAGGAATCTTTTATATTGGACATCATCAACCAATCCGACTTTATGCCCGATTTCAGTCAATCTCTCGTCAGCATTATCCTGTCTTAAAAGAAGTCTGTACTCTGAACGTGAAGTCAACATTCTGTACGGTTCCTGAATATCTTTTGTTACCAGATCATCTATAAGAGTTCCGGTGTAAGATGATGCTCTTGAAAGTTCAAGAGGTTCTGAACCGTTAATATAATTTACAGAATTAATTCCTGCAATAAGTCCCTGAGCAGCTGCTTCTTCGTATCCGCTTGTACCGTTAATCTGACCTGCAAAGAAAAGTCCTTTTATATCTTTTGACATCAAAGAATGTAATGTCTGAACAGCAGGAACGTAATCATATTCAACAGCATAAGCAGGTTTAATAATGTGTGCTTTTTCCAATCCCGGAAGCGAGCGGAGCATTTCAACCTGAACGCATGCCGGCAGACTTGTTGAAAAACCCTGAATATAAACTTCATAAGTATTCAGCCCTTCCGGTTCAATAAAAATATGATGGGAAGGATTTGATGCAAAACGTACGATTTTATCTTCTATAGACGGACAATAACGAGGTCCGACACCGTGAATTAACCCCTGATACATAGGTGACTTATCAAGATTTGCCCTGATTATTGCGTGAGTTTCCTCGTTTGTTCTTGTTAAATAACAAGGATATTGTTGCCTTATGGGGCGGTTAGGCTTGAACGAATAAAAACTCAGTTTGTCGTCACCCGGCTGAACTGTCATTTTTGAATAATCAATCGTACGCTTATCAACTCTGGCAGGAGTTCCTGTTTTAAGTTTTTTTGTAATAATCCCGTGGTCACGTAAAGACTGCGATAAACCAATTGCTGCACGTTCTCCGAGCCTTCCTCCGTCATAACTATTTAGCCCTACCCATAGTTTACCTTCTAATGATGTTCCTGTTGTTAAAATTATTGCACGACAGGAAAACTCTATTCCATACTCATCAACTGCACCGACAATCTCACCATCTTTTACTTTTATATCTGTTATACAAGTTTGTTTAACCCATATATTATCAGTAGATTCAATAATATTCCGCATATAACGGGTGTATTCTTTTTTATCCGATTGAGCCCTTAAAGCTCTTACAGCAGGTCCTTTTGATGAGTTAAGTGTTTTCATCTGCAAATATGTTGCATCGGCAACTTCACCCATAACTCCGCCTAAGGCATCAATTTCTCTTACCAGAGTAGATTTAGCCGGACCGCCGATAGCAGGATTACAAGGCTGCAGGGCAATATTATCAACGTTAAGAGTACAAAGTAAAACATTACATCCCAAGCGTGCCGCAGAAATTGCCGCTTCACATCCTGCATGTCCTGCGCCGACAACAATTACGTCAAATTTGTTATTTATATAATCCAAGCTAGTCATAGCTGTATTATACTATAAAAGAAGTTTATACAAGCTCTAATAATTTTTTATGAAGTTTTACGTTATGTACTCTTAAATAATCCACACCTTTTTTAATAAGCGGATAAGATATTGCCGCAGATAAAGAATCTTTTAACTGATTGTCATTATCATTTATCCCCAGAAGACTTTTTCTGGATATTCCATACATAAGAGGACAACCGAGAGAGAAAAATTCTTCAGCTCTGTTTATAAGTTCGAAATTATCTTCTTTTGTTTTGCCGAATCCGATACCCGGATCAATAATAATATTTTTTATTCCGTAAGAATTCGCTAAATCAATTTTATACCTGAGGCTCATAAAAATTTCTTCAACCGTATCATAATAATGAGGATGGTTTTGCATAGTTTCGGGAGTTCCCTTGGAATGTTGAATTATTACAGAACAATCATATTTTGAAACAACATCCGCCATTTTTTTATCAAAATCAAAACCTGATACATCATTAATAATTGATGCTCCCATATTTAAAACAAATTCAGCTACAATTGATGAACGGGTATCAATACTAACCGGAATTTTAATGTTTTCATTTTGTACAAATTCAAGAATCGGTTTTAATCGCTCAATCTGAATTTGAGCATCAACGGGTTCCGAATAGGGTTTTGTACTTTCAGCCCCTATATCGACTATGTCCGCACCTTCTTCCGCAAGTTCAATTAATCGTTTTTGAGCCGCAACAGGTTCAAGATATTTTCCCCCGTCAGAGAAAGAATTGTCGGTAATATTTAAAACTCCTACAATCTTAGTCTTTTTTTGCTTCTGATTTAGAAGTACAGTAATTCTATCTGCAAGTAAACTCAGTTTAAAAGGCTGCTCTTTAAGTTTCACACAAATTTTATTCAACTGAGAATAACTGCCACCAAGTATTATATTGGATTTTTCAATGCCGCCTGTTATAACATCTCTGTGCGTGCCGCAATCAGCACCTACAGATATTGCTGTCTGCTTAATAATATTTGCCTGAGCCGGAGTTAAATCAAAAATTTTTATATTTTTATAACGAAATTTTTCTGCGGCTATATTTGAATAGCCGGCATCGAAACCAATATTTAAAAGCTCTTTATTAATATCACCCGTAACTAATTCTTTAATAATAAAATCACTCATGCACTAATTTTATCATAAAGAATTTTTATAAATTATTTTATGAAAATTACTTAACTAAAGTTGAAACGAATTTGATAGAATCATCAGCCAATTCTCTGATAAAATCTTTTGCAATTTTGTGAAGCGGTCTTTCATCAAGTTTTTCGAAAACAGCATATATAGGATCTCCGCCGTTGTTGAATCTCATTTGTCTGTCTTTTTTGTTAAGATAATAAAACTGAAAGTCAGAA
>JAEEHV010000086.1 GCA_016280955.1 Candidatus Gastranaerophilales bacterium
AATTAGCTGTTGTGCGGAAGAAATACAGGCGGAGCACCATTGACTATGAAATGAACTCCCTGCTGGCTGTGAGCAGTCTTTACGGTGTCGATATACTGGCGGATAATGTTGCCGCCTGCCGTGAGCGGCTCTATAAACTGTGGGCGAAGCAGTACAAGTCGGTGTGCAAGAGCGAGTGCAGCGATGATATGCACCGTTCTATCCGCTTTATACTGGAGCGCAACATTGTCTGCGGAAACGCTCTCACGCTGTGCTGTGTTGATGAAAACTGCAACGATACCGATGAGCCTATCGTCTTTTCGGAGTGGGCGTTCATCACAGGAGCAAACATTCAGCGGAGCGACTATACCTTTGCGGAGCTGCTAAGTCAGGACGAGGCTCAGCTCAGTATCAGCGGAGATGAGGGAACGTTCCTGCAAAAATATATTTGTCATTACAGGAGGTTAGGTGAAAATGGCTGAAGGACTATTTGAAAACGTTTACAATCCCGATGTACTGTCGTGTCTGGCGAATCTCTCCAACGATGAAGTTTTCACGCCGCCTGATGTAGTCAATGAAATGCTGGATATGCTGCCGCAGGAGCTTTTCTCCAATCCCGATACTAAATTCCTTGATCCCGCCTGCAAGACAGGAGTGTTCCTGCGAGAGATCGCCAAGCGGCTTATCACAGGTCTTGAACCACAATTCCCCGATTTGCAGGAGCGTATCGATCATATCTTTCATAAGCAGCTTTACGGTATCGCTATCACGGAGCTGACCAGTCTGCTGTCCCGGCACGGACTATATTGCAGTAAATACCCTAATAGCGACTACTCTGTCACTAAATTTGACGATGCGCAGGGAAATATCCGTTTCAAGCGTATCAACAACAAATGGGACAAGGGCAAGTGCGTTTACTGCGGTGCGTCCGAGAGCCAGTACGAGCGCGGCGATGAGCTTGAGACTCACGCCTATGAATGGATACATACTATAAAGCCAGAGGAAATATTTAAAATGAAATTCGATGTTATTATATCAAATCCGCCTTATCAGTTGAGTGACGGTGGACAAAAGGCAAGCGCAACTCCTATATACCAAAAATTTATTATTCAAGCAAAAAAACTAAAACCACGGTATATGTCTTTTGTTATCCCTGCGCGTTGGTTTTCTGGCGGACGTGGACTCGATAGCTTTAGAGATGAAATGCTAAACGACAAGCGAATTAAAATAATAACTGATTTCACAGATTCGGAGGATTGTTTTCCGGGAGTTGATATTGCGGGAGGCATTATTATCGAACCATGTCTGAATTATAACATAGAATTTTTTTAGATGTTTAGGGAACTTCCCTAAAACTAATTAGGGCACAAAAATAAAAACGTCAAGGCTTGTACCTTGACGTTAAACGGTATGAAACATTTATGTGATTTTTCTTTCAAAAACGGATGACAAATCGCTTAAAGTATTGCTGAGATATTCCGCAGCTACATATTGGCAATACAATTCCTTATCAGATACCGATACATCAACAGGAATGAGTTCGTTGATATACGGCATCAACAATCTAAAGCATCTTATTCCCCATAAAGCATTAGACGACGTATCATTACCTATATTTTCTTCGGTATAAGATCTTTCATCACTATGCAGCAGATACTCCATTTTTTGTTTTTCGTATGATAAATCAGAGGCAAAACGAGGATTGTATAGTAATGCAAAATAACTGTCTTCGTTAAATTTCATTTGTTGTAAATCAGATTCGATTTTATTTAATTCGCTTTTTATGTAATCCAGGAACACATTATATCTGTCTTGTGTTTCTTTTACGAATTTAGCATTAAAATACATTAAGCACTGATATACTATTGAAAAATGACTTCTTTTACCATTAGCGTATACAACATCTTCTACCGCTGATGGATAACGCTTTTCAAGTTCTTTATCCAATGTTATGATATAATTCTGTATTGAGCTTTTATCCAAACAGAGAGTATTTTGAGATAATTTGGCTTCCAGCAGCATCGCTTGTTTTTCAATATTATTCGTAAGCTGTTCGATTGAATCAATGATGATGTTAATAACAGGAACAATATCTTTTTCAATAGATAATGGTTCAAAATACGAACCTTCTGATTCTGGCTTACACATTCTTTTGATATAATCACATTCTTCTTTTACTAAGATGCTATCATATACGGATTTAAAAGGAGTGATGTCTTCAAAATATACAGTTTCTGATTCACCTCTGTCATTAATGTAGTGCGTATCTACTGGATGTGCCAAAATCAAGCTTCTTAAAGTCCTAAAATTACAGACTATATTTTTATCAGTAAAACATCTCTCGATTGCCTTTTCGGTTTTATTCAGTCCAATACCTAACAAAATATTGTTTATGTCTAATATTCCTGTTAGGATGACATCTATATTGCGAATAAAAAAACACAGTTCAGCTGCCGACCTTACATTTCCTTCTAAGAATCCTTGAATATCTTGCATAGCGTTCTTCATTACACATAGTGCAGAATTGCATTTTACAGAGTCTTTACTTGAATTCAACTCACAGATTCGATGTACTATTTCAACACATTTGTCATGTCTTTCTCTCCATAAATCATAGTTAATAATCAATTTTTTCACCTCTCATTACTATCCATTGAAGCAGATCATTTTCAGACTCCTGTTTTGCACATCTGTTTTTTCTGCTTCATACACTATTTCAGTTCACTCAAAGCAGTAATTCTTTCGCATAAGAATCGTTCCAAAAGAAATACATTAATCTTAAAACTCTATTTCCTTACCTTCTCGTTTGGTATTCTCAAATATATCTTCATAGTCAAATAACGCTGATAAACTCTTCCCTTTCTTAATATAACCCTCAGATATATCAAAGTCCATTTCGGATATAGGAAATTCATGGCCTCTGCACCACATTAGCCAACACATTTTATCGAAAGGTAATTCAAGTCCAAGTCCCAGCTTGATAACGTTATTTTTAACATTAAGAAAAGAAATAGCATTTTTGTAATACTTCCCACTCTTAGAATACAAATTGATTATTTGGGAAATGTCTGCGTTACATGATACATATATAATTGCCGCAAAATCACTTTGTGCCACTCCCTTTGGAAGCCTGACAATGCTTTTATATAAACTATCTTCAGCGGGGATCTTGGAATCATGTGAAGATAATCGCTTTATTTCACACTTGTATGACTGCTTTATTTGTGATATCTCTTCTTCGGCATATTGTCTCAGTTGTTTTGATACAAATGATTTTATTTCTCCAATGTAGGAGCCGTATTGAGATACTTCCTCAAAATTATCAATCTGTGATAATAATTTATATACTTCTTTGAGCTTATTATTGCACTGAAGCAAAATATTGTACTTCGATTCATTTTCGTATTCCACAATCGTAACTGTATTCAGACTGCTGTTCTGATTATTATTTTGATATTTTTCCAATGCAGATTTAGCTGCTTCTATTGCTTTAGTGTGAGAAAATCCAGAAGCACCAGCCCCTAAAAGAGCGAATACAACTGACTTTGCTTGATTTTCTTCTGCAAGCTTCAGTGCTGAAAGATAGCATTTTTTTAATTTGTGCATAGTATTTTGTTTGTGTGTGGGCTGATATACCGGAGTTACTGTATGAATGAGCCATTTATAACTTGATCTTAAATCATAGCTATTAGTAATACAGGATTCGCCGCTGTGCATATAGCCATATTGGCTTCGGTCTTTAAGTAGGTTGTCCGCACCAGCGAGTGCATATATCTGACTGTCAAGACTGCCGCCGATCAAAGGCTTACGATTCGCAGGAAACACAAGAATATCTGCACTCATCTTCAGTACATCTCCTTTTATTATTGAAAGCTCCATTTTATGCCTCCTGTTCACTCATAACTTTTAAGTTCCCTCTTATACTTATAATAAGTATTATTCGCCAGCCCGATAAGCTTCATGCAGTCCTTATCGGATAACGTGCCCTCAAAATCCTTGCTGTACTTGATAATAAGCGGTTTAGCTTCCTTACTTTTCTCAGTTACATGAACTGAGCCTCTAACAGCACCGATCTGCTTCCCGTTGGAGCGAGCTGTCTTGATTCCCTCACGAGTACGCTGCCGAAGGTCTTCGACTTCCTTTTCTGACTGCTCAAAAGCCTTGAAGATATCCTGCTCGACCTTATTCATCATGAATTTGTTGACCGCAGCCATAATTGCATTCACAAGCTCATCAGCAGCTTCGTCTCCGGACGAAAATGTCTGTGATACGATCCCATTCATCGCCTCTTTGTAGGAATCAGTATCAATATGCCTCTCCTTCAGAAATATAAGTCTGACGCCCTTATCAAACAGATCCTTATATAGTGCAAAGCCATCAGCAGCATTTCTGCTCATGCGGCTCACGCTATCGAATATGACCACATCGTCTGCTCTCAGTTTACGATATAGTTTGTTCCATTCCGGACGGTTGACATATCTTCCTGAATAGGCTTCCGTTATTATTTGTGCATCCGGAAATGCTGACGATATGTTTCGTATCTGCCTATCGATTGACTGCTTTTTTGTGCTTATGCGACAGTATCCATATTGCATTTTTGATCCCTTTCCGTAGGAAAGTGTATCAAGATATAGTTTCCTACTTTTTTCTATCAAGATTAACGAACCTTATTTTTGATATAATTATTATAACACATAAACGGTCTAGAGTCAAGAAGTTTGATATAAAATCGCATTATGTCATTTTTGATATAATAGACACCTCTTTTTCTTGTTAAAAATATAAAATTGAAAGCCCCTAAGATTACAGTCAGTGTTTCGACACTCATAGAACGATTCTTGTGTTATAATTAATGCAACTTTTACATTCATTTGATTTGCAAACAAGAAAAATAACAGAAAACTTTTGGATTTTTTGAATGAAAAACTTGCATTTTTATAAAAGGAGTGTTATAATATGAATATAGTAGATTATAATCGTATGATTCAACAAGCTTTCAGAGGTAGAAAAATGAGAACGATAATTAAAAGCTTTTATATTGATGGATACCGTAATCTATCAAATCTTACATTACATTTGACAGACATAACTGCAATTATTGCACTTAATAATTATGGAAAATCCAATCTAATAAATGCTATAAAAATGGGAATAGACTTTATTAAGGGCAGCAATGAAACTAAAAGCAACATATTTAGATATAAATCCGCCTTCCCTTTATTAGCAGTTAATGCAGGTCGTAATTTCAAATTTGGTGTTAATGCTGAAATGATTGATAGCGATAACAATACATATAGCGTTGAATATTTTTACTCATTTAAATGGCAAACCAAGGTATCTGAAGGCTTTGTAAAAGAAGAATTTCTCAAAATATCATCTAAGAGTATTTCAGGTGGAAAATTTATTGATAAAACTGCTGATACAAATATTTATGTTTTTAGATCTTCCTTAAAGAGTCGCAATAAACGAAGAATTATAATCAAAGACAATTCATTGGCTATAAATGCTCTTGTTAATATTATCGACGACGATGATACATATTTGGAAATATTAACTGAGCTTAACAACCTTAGCTTTATAATAGAAGACCACCTTGATGCAAAGGAATCATACACTTTTGATCCGATTGACTTTGTAGGCAACAAACGAATAAACGTTCCTAGAATGATTGGAGAAATGAAGGAAAATCACCCTAATCAGTATAGGATGTTAATAGATGGATTTAAACAATTATTTCCTAATATAATTGATATTGATTGTAACGAACAAGAATCACCTATTGATATTGCAATTGATAAATTGCCAAATCTTAATACTGATATTTGGATAAATGACAATTATTACATTTTAACGGCTTACGATCCAAATTTTGTCTTACCAATTGACTTCAATTTATTCTCAGATGGTACAAAAAGAGTATTTCTTACACTTACAACGGTTGTTAATGCAAATATTAATCAATTATCTGTACTTGCCTTAGAAGAACCAGAAAACTCAATTCATCCCAAACTACTTCAAAATTATATAAATATTTTGGATGCACTTTCAGGTGATTGCAAACTCGTTTTCACAAGTCATTCACCGTATATTATACAATACATAGAACCAAGCAATATTGTTTTAGGTCTTCCTACAAAAACAGGTTTGGCTGATTTTAGATATATTAATAAACCTAAAAAGCTTATGGATGACGCATATAATTCTGGATGCAATGTCGGAGATTACATATTCAGCAGTTTGTCATTTGAAAATGCTACTGAAATGCTTGATTGCTATTTAACAGATTCACAGATAGTATCTAATGACAAAAGTGAGGAATAAAAAATGGATAAAAGAGAAGTTCATGTTATTATTCTTCTTGTTGAAGGCGATACTGAAGTTGAATTCTATAGCAAAGTTCGAGAATTGCTATTAAAAAAATATCAAGATACTAATAAATTCAAATTCCTACGTCCAATCAACATTAAAGGAATCGGTAATTACAAAGTTAATGCAGCAAGACAATTCGATTTTGCAGTACAAAAATTTGTTAAAGAGAATAAACCCGAAAAGAATCACAAGCTAAAAAAGAGTGAACAAAAAGAAAATAAAATCCAATTTATATTTCATGCGTTTATGTGTATTGATACAGATGTATTGGATACAGCCCAAAAGCCAGCACGATTTAGGAAAAATCCTCCTATAAATGAAAATGATACTCAAAAAACCATCAGAGATAAAAATGGAATCCCGCATTTTATTAAAGCGATTCATTCTATAGAAGATTGGTTTTTAGAAGACAGCGACGGTATTATTAAATATTTAAAGGTGGATAAAATACCTAAATTCAAAAATAATCCAAGTGGTGCAGAAAAATTAGCAATTATTTTTAAACAAGGAAACAAAATTTACACTAAAGGCGGCAAAAGTGAAGGCTTTATTGATAATCTTAATGTTGAACAAATTCTAAATAATCACACAAATGATTTTAAAGAGTTATTGAATTTAATCAAATAAACAATTCTAAAATCACCATATTCACTTCGATATACATACTTGCTTTTTCATATAGTTTCTTATAATGTGACAATAAATAGAACAATTTATGAAACGGTAGATAACACCCAAACAGCACCCAATTCACCGTTTATATCGGCTAAAATCCGTGCCCTTAGTTACCAAAGAGGAAACAAAGGCTTTTGCAATGCTTCCTATTGAAGCGGAATGGCATGATAAAATATTTCCATATTCAGAGCTGAAGAATACTAAGCAGTATACTGAAGAATTTGCCGCTGCTAATGGTATGACAAAAACCTATATCTGTTTCTCAAGCCGTACCCCAACATATTCTCCTGGAATGCCAATAATGATTTATCGGATGAGTGAAGTGAATAAAACTTTTAAATCTGCTGTCACTTCATATGGAACGATAGTGCGTTTTGAAGCAATAAAACAAAACGGGAATAAACTCAAATCTTTTGAGGAATATGTTAAGATTGTTGGCAATAAATCTGTGTTCGAAAATAATGAAATTAAAAAGTTTTATGATACAACAAGGAATCTTTATGTTCTGGAACTGGTATATGATCATGCGTTTGGTGAGGGCTGTAATGTGAATCATTATACGCTCAATAGTAACGGGATTTGGAAAAACAATCTTCCCTACCAAGCTATATATACCATGGACGATTTCAAAGCAATTTTGTGGCTGGCAAAACAAGATGAAAACAAATTGATAAAATAGAAAATAAGAATTAATTGGAGGCGGTATTGTGTGCAAGGTCTTGATGTCGATCAATCCTGAACATGTCAGCAATATTCTTGCTGGTACCAAAAAGTATGAATTCAGAAAAATAAAATGTAGACGGCGCATCGAAAGTATTATCATTTATTCTACTGCACCGGAAATGAAAGTTGTTGCAGAAGTTGAAGTGATCGATCTTATTCAGGGAACCCCTCATGATGTTTGGAAAAGGACTTCAAAAAACGCAGGAATAAAAAAGAAGTTCTTTGATACATATTTTCATAATCTTGATACAGCATTTGCTTACTGTTTGGGAAAAGTTAAGAAGTACTCAAAGACTAAAGATTTGCAAGATTTTGGAGTAAAAACTGCTCCTCAGTCATTTGTTTACATAGATTGTTGAAATGAAAATGCACTTCAATAATAAGAGAACCATTAAAATGAATGTTTGAAATAGGAGATGTATATTATAGTGATTTTCATAAGTGGCATTCATGGCGTTGGGAAAACGTTTTTTGTAATATCGTAAAGGAACAGATGGAAATACCATTTTTCTCTGCCAGTGAATTAATCTCAAAAGCTCGGAATTCAGCGTTTAAAAAGGATAAAACGGTATTAGATATTGATGAGAATCAAAAATACCTTTTGGCTGCAGTCAATAAACTTAGAGAAGATCATCCTTGTTTTATTCTCGATGGACACTTTTGTTTGTTGAACGAACTAAGTGAAGTGCAACGCGTTCCATATGATTTGTTTCTATATTTAAAGCCGGAGGCTATTATCGTTCTGACGGAGAAGCCTGATATTATTGTTAAGCGTCGCAAGGAAAGAGATGGCATTAATATTTTGGTTAACAGCATAGAAAACTTTCAAAACGAGGAAGTCTTGTACGCAAAAGAGGTATCCGAAAATTTAGAGGCACAATTATTTGTTTCAAAAGGTAAAGATGATCTTAACTTGGCGATTGATTTTATTAGAAATATTGCTTGTCTATAAAGCCAGGAGTCGGCATTTCACCAAAATACACCTTGCTTTGCTCAATTATAAATGAAAGGGAGGCAAGGATCAAACTATAGACTACCCTAAGTTATTTGGAAGTGAATAAGCAAAGCATTTATGCTCTCTGCACGAAAAACAGGGAGCATTTTTGTCGGTTGTGGTGAATAGAAAAAAGGCCTCCTTTATGGTATAGTTGTGTCAAACAGGAGGTGAAAAACATGGGTAAAAATAGAACAATACCATTCGGCTATACAATGCAAAATGGTACAATTGAAACTGAGCCTTCCGAGGTGCTCGCGGTTTTAACAATTTTTAGCGAGTATATGGCTGGGCGCAGTCTGAATGAGATAGCAAGGGAAATGGCTGTCCCCTACAGCGAGAGAACTGCGTGGAATAAAAACATGGTAAAGCATGTGCTTGAAAACGAGAAATATCTCGGTACGGACGTTTATCCGCAGCTCATAAGCGAGAACGTTTTCAGAATTGTAAACGAACACAAAACTGCTAAAGCAACTTCGCTCTGTATAGTTCCCGATAAGCTACAGGAAGTCCGAAATCTTACGGTTTGCAAGGAATGCGGCAAGCGTCTGTTCAGGACAAAGGCTGAACTGTGGGACTGCCGCAACCTCGACTGTCACCCTTATTTATTCAAGTTGACAGACGAAATGCTGACGAGCGCAATTCTCAATATTCTGAATACAGTAATCGTAAATCCCGCGCTTATTGAAGCCGAGGCTCCTGTCAGCGAGTACAGTCCGACGTCTGAGATACTCTGTAAGCAGAGCGACATTGATCGTGCCATTGACAATGGCACTAAAAGTGCTGACGAGATCAGAAACGAAATTCTCAGGCTTGCCGAACTGAAATACAAGCACTGCACATACTGCGATGTTAACCAGAAAACAGAACTTTTGAATTCTCTGATTGATAACATGGATCAACTTAATACACTTGACATTGGCTTGCTGAGATCTTGCGTAAAGCGGATAACGGTGAGCCATTCCTGCGTTATAGAAGCCGAGTTTATCAACGGCGTTATTATCAAAAATGAAACTGAAAGGAACGATGACAATGGAAGCGGCAGCAAATGTAAGGATAATCCCAGCTAAGCAACAAGTTGTTGACGGTAAGCCTCAGTTTAAGCGTCTTAATGTTGCTGCCTACTGCCGAGTAAGTACAGAGCAGGAAGAACAGCAGAACAGCTATCAGGTGCAGATCGAATACTATACCAATTATATATCCTCAAATACTGAATGGACGCTTGCAGGGATATTCGCAGACGAGGGCATCAGCGGGACACAGACAAAAAACAGGACTGAGTTTAACCGTATGATCCGTATGTGCAAAAAGAAGAAAATCGACCTCATACTTTGTAAGTCAACAAGTAGATTCGCCCGAAACACCGTTGACTGTCTTGAATATATAAGACTGCTGAAAAGTCTCGGAATCGGTGTGATTTTTGAAAAGGAAAATATCAATACCCTGACGGCACAAAGTGAATTCATCTTATCATTGTACAGCAGCTTTGCGCAGGCTGAAAGTGAGTCTATAAGCAAAAATATCACTCTTGGTAATCAGATGGCTTTTAAAGAGGGAAAAGTACGATATAACTACAAGTACCTCCTCGGCTACAAAAAGGGCGATGACGGAAAACCTGTTATTATTCCTGAAGAAGCTGAGGTTATACAGTTTATTTTCAAACTGTATATTGACGGCGGTTCAACACATACGATTGCACAGGAGCTAAATAATAAAAAATATCCAACACGCTCTAAAAGCGGTAAATGGAGTGCAATGCTTATAAAAAGGATACTCCAGAACGAAAAGTATATTGGTGACTGCCTGCTGCAAAAGACATATACTATTGACTGCATATCACACAAGGCGGTCAAAAATAATGGTGAACGTCCAATGTACTATGTTAGCGACTGTCATCCCGCGATTATTGATAAAGCTACGTTTAATATAGTACAGCAGGAGATCGCTCGCAGAAATGCCAAAAGAAGCGTGTGTACAAATACAATTACGGAACAGGGACGGTATAATAGCAAATATGCCTTGACAGAGCTTCTTAAATGCGGTGAATGTGGTACAGCTTATAGACGATGCCGCTGGACTTCACATAACAGGGACAGGACAGTGTGGCGATGCATTAATCGCCTAGAACACGGTCCGAAATACTGCAAATCTCCTACAATAGACGAACAGCCGCTTCATAATGCTATTGTGAGAGCTATAAACGATTTTTATAACTGTGGCGATGATGTGGCAAAGGTGCTGAAATCTGCGACAAGTACAGTTATTTCGGGAACAAACGGTAACGAGATACAGCAGATAGAACAGCGGCTCAAGGAGATAGACCAAGCACGTAATGACTTCGTAAACCTTATTGCAACAGGGACTTGTGCTTCGGACTCCCTCGATGATGAGTTCGCAAGTCTGTATAGCGAAGAAGAAAAGCTGAGTCAGAAGCTCCTTTCACTCAAAGCGCAGGGAGAAGTCGAGCAGAATGAACTTGTCGACGACATAAAAGCGGATATTGATAACAGTACTTTTCAACTTGAGCAGTACGATGACGTATTGGTGCGTAAGGTTGTTGAATGTGTTAAAATTCTCAGTAAAGATGAAATATCCATCACTTTTAAGGGCGGATATGAAGTAAAGTCCGAATTATTGACTTGAATTCAGTTTATTCTTATTACTGCTTGCTTTGTGATATAATTCCCTTAAGGGGAGAAATCCAAAAAAGGTGATGATATAAAAATTTTCTGGTGATATGACAATAATTCTTCGTAATTTTTCTTTCCCCCTTATTTTGCTAACCAGAGTAAATTCAACAATCATTATATCCTTCCTCTAACAGAAATTTCTTGTACCAAGTTACAGGAACGGAATAAAATTCTAAATATGTGTATGCATCTTTAAAGTTTGACCACCCGTACCATCCATTAGATATTATTTTTTTTACATTCTCAATAGCTTTTTTCTTAATATCTAAAATTCCGGAATCTGCCAAAATAATGGATATATTAAAAATATCAAATGCATTTTCTTCATAGATTGTCGCATTTAAGAATAGCTTTTTCAACACATTTCCTAAGCTTTCTATTATTGCTTGCTTGGGATTCTTAATGTAATAATTGAATAATGTTCTCCAAGTAATATTGTATGTATTTCCATGAATTAGCGTTTCATTATTAAAATGTTTCATGTCAAGTTTCATTTGTAGAAAATCTGATATTATGTTTTTTGGCGGCATTAAAAAAGTCTTTGCTTCATTCCATTCGTCTTCCCAACAACTAATGCCAATAAATTTAGAAATCATAACTGCAGATAAGAAGAAAAGAAATTCAACATTGTCATATGAGTCTTTACCGAGATTATAGAATGGAGACAGTGGCCAGATATAGTTATTCTTATATGTTATTCTTCCATGTGCGATAGCATTCCGTATTTTAATCATATTGTCGATAAAAAAAGCTACATTTTCGTCCAAAAGGTCATACTTATCCAGAAAATATTTAAGTTTAATTGCAAGATTGAGAAAGTTGCCAATCAAAAGGCTACTAACCGATTTTTTGTTCTGCTCTACCATCTGTTTAATCTGATGTTCGCCAAAGTAAAAATTTTTAAAATGATTGTGTAGCATACTATCGATATTATATTCAAGTTTATCTTTTAGTTCTTTACTAAAACATTCTCCGAGCATTTCAAAAATATGAAAGAAACTTAATGTTGCTTCGTCATAATACAAATCAGCATCGAAACTTTGTGATTTCAAAAAAGCCGCTTTTCTCCATCTATCAAGCAAAGTAATGATTAATGCAGGTTCTTCACTCAATTTAATTAAGACTTTATTTAGATCATCGGTGTAATCTATGCCTTCAATTCTCAAATGAGTATCTTGTTTTGTATATTCTATTGGTATAATGTCTGCCGAACATGACTGACTATTGTAAATTGTAAGTGGTATCCCTGTAAAAAAAGTAATTATACCTTGGATTACTAAATTGTTACCTCTACTGTACCTATTTGTTTCAAATGAATCAGTATATTGTTCTAGTTCACATTCTGTAATAACAGATAATTCTTTACATTCATAAATCCCATATTCATCGCCGGTATTTATCTTATTTCCAGTGTCGAAAACCACCGAATTTTTGTACTCAAAGTACACTTCAATACTACTTGCTTTACAACAATATAAATGTTGATTGTATGTTTTAGTAGACATTATCATCTTTCCCCCTGTGTATTTATAATTAGATTAAACTGATTGATGATTTGGTAAGAATAAATCTATTTTACCACAAGCCCATAGAAAAAGTCAACCGAAAGTGGAGCTCCTATGGAATTTGAAAAAATGTTCAAATAGCGCGGACAATTGTTTTTATATTTAGCTATATATCATTGTTCCTATGTAACATATAAAATGAATATATTTTTCAAAAAAGGTTAATGACAAATACAAATGTTCGAACTCTTGCGTTCGATTTTCTATATTATGTTTCTTCATACTTATCATGTGCGAGATAGCCGAATATCTACAATGACAGCTTTTTATGATATTATTTATAAACAAATGCCAATTAAATACAGTATGTATATTTTGCTAATCATCTGGTATCTATTATAATTCTTCAAATTTCAGTGATAACGCATCAAAATACTATTGCACTATTTTAGTTTATGTGATATAATAATAATGATTATTTTTTTGTCAGTATTATGTATAAATGTCATATTTAAGGAGGGTATTTGAATGAAAACGTTTCAGTTGCCAATCGATAAAGTAATTGATCAATTAGGGTACGCCTCTTCTAGTAATCTTTTTAAATTGAATCAAATCAATTATTCACCAGTATCATCGCACTTTAAACGAATATTAAATATAATCAATCCATATGCCATGTATGTTGTTAATAATACTCCATTTATACTGTTTTTTGATAAAGAATTTAACGACAACAATTCGTTTAAAACTATTAGTGAGCTATTATGGAATGCTCAAATCCCAGTTGCTATTTTTTGTAGCGATAATTCGGTAAAAATATTTAACGGCCTGTCGATTGATTTGTCAGAGCACAAACTTAAGTTAATTGAATCAAGCTTAATTAACAAATGCAATGAAAATTCGGATTTCTCTTATTGGCAAATATCGGATCCAGAGTTTTGGAATAAGTTTATTGATAACTATTCAGAAGTAAAACTAAACCAACATCTTCTAGATAATATTCTTTATCTATCCGATGAATTGAACAATACTTATAAAATATGTTTTTCTACAAAGTTGATATTAAGACTTATTTTTATTAGGTATCTAATTGATAGGGGTGTTGATCTCGATTATGAAAACTTTTCTACAGATAAAACAATATCGCAAAATGAATTCCTTAGAATTGTCAAAAACAAAAAATTGATTTATAAATTATTTGAACATCTAAAATCTAAATTCAACGGAAACTTATTTGAACTAGGCGAAGAGATTAAAAGCCCAGAACTCACAGATGAAGTATTTATACTTTTACATGATTTTTTCTTGGGTAATAAAACCATGAATAATGGACAACTGTCTTTTTTTCAATTATATGATTTCAATATAATACCTGTAGAATTAATTAGCAATATTTATGAAATTCTTCTCGGAAAGAAAAAACGTGATAATGATAATGCTTTTTATACTCCTAATTATCTTGTCGAATATATTTTAGATAAAACAGTTACAAAAGCATTAAAAGAAAAACATTCTTTTAAAATATTAGATCCATCTTGTGGTTCAGGTATTTTTCTTGTTGATAGCTATAGAAGAATAATACAAGAACACTTGGGGGGTAGACTCTATTATAAAGATGATAAAGTATTAAAAGATCTTCTAACCGAAAATATTTATGGTATCGACATTAATGAAGAGGCTATAGATGTAACAATTTTTTCGCTATACTTAACTATTTTAGACTATAAAGATCCCAAAACGCTTTCTGAGTTTACTTTGCCAAATTTAAAAGGTAAGAACTTATTCGTTTGCGATTTTTTTGATGAAATAGCTCTTATTAATCTATCTTCAAAAAATATCTCTTTTGATTTTATTATGGGTAATCCTCCTTGGGGAAATGTTAAGGACGGTTTACACCTATCATATTGCAAACTTAACGGTTACTTAGACAAACAGCTTAATAATGAAATTTGTAGAAGTTTTATTTTCCGTGCAAAGGATTTTTGTTCTGAAAATACTACTTGTTGTTTTATTATTCATTCAAAACTACTATATACCAAAAAAAGTCAAGCAGTTAATTTTCGTAAGTTTTTATTAAAAAATACAGAAATAAATAATATTATCGAATTATCATCAGTTCGAAAACTAGTTTTTGAAAATGCTAATGCCCCTGCTGCTATTTTATCATTTAGATATTGTAATAATCGTAATAATTTAAATAACAGGTTCACATATATATCTGTTAAACCCAATATCTTCTTTAAGCTTTTCAAAGTAATATGTATTGAAAAAACAGATGTAAAAAGTATTCTTCAAAGTTTATTGTATAATAATGATTGGGCTTGGAAGACTATAGTTTATGGATTTAGCTACGATATTGATAATATAATCAAATTAAAAGAAAACTTTAGTACTATCCAAGATTGTATGGATAATGCTGTTCCTCCCATAATATATGGTGCAGGAATACAGGATAATAAAGGTGACGCTCAAGACTCCACTGACTTAATGGGATCACCCTTATTAGATTCCAAAAAAGGTGTAAGTCATTTTTTACTTAACATTAATAAAAATAATCTGTTTTCAAAGCCCGCTATTCACAGAACTCGCAACAAGGAATTATTTGAACCTCCTCATTGTTTTACTGCAAAAGGTTTAAATTGTAATAATTTCAAAATGCGATCTGCTTATTCAGATGAAAAACTAATATGCAAAGAAACTATGTATGTTATAAAATCCAACAATGATCAAAAGGACATTCTTTTAAATTTAGTTGGTTTATTAAACTCATCTTTTTATGCATATCTAAATATAATGTTAGGTTCTTCTGTTGGAATTGAGAGGGAACAGCGTTTTATGAGGGAGGTGCTTTCATTTCCTTATGTTTACTCTCAGGATTTAGTTGATTTAGTAGAAAAGATACAAATAAAAAATGTAATATCTTTGAATGAGGAAACATTATCCTTAATAGATTGTATAGACGAAAAAGTTTTATCCATCTTTGGAATGAATAATAATAAATTTATTGATTATTCGCTTAATATTTCAATTCCAGAACTAACCGAAAAAGAAAACAGATTTTGTTATAGAAAAGCAACAATTGATGATTTAAAAGAATACAGCAAATGTTTTATCGAGCAATTTTCAAAAATATACAATTTATATGATATGTATGTTTCGGTTAAATTATATCCAAATATTAAAAATCGTTATACTGTTTTTAAATTAAAAATATCCGATAATAAACCTATCGAAGAAATCAATATTTCAAATGAAATTGATGAACATACTAAATTATTAACAGAGTTTTCTGTATATCCGCATAATGATAAGTTTTATGAAATAAATGATATAATACACTTTAATGAGGACTCTTTTTTCATAATTAAAACGAATATTTACAAAAACTGGCATCCTGCAATTGCAGAATTAGATAGTGCAGAGGTAATGTCTGAAATATTGTTTTCAAAAGGAGGAGATGACTAATGCACGGGTTTAAAAATACTCATCTTAACGATATTAGTAAACAATATGTTTTCGATACCATAGTAGATGCATTGATTAAAAGTTGTTTAAAAATGATAAATGATTGCCTTTGTTATGGAGAATCTCTTCCAAATCATGAAGAAAAAATTAGAAATTATCTTTTAGAAAATTATTTGGATAATGACACTTTTAAAAATACAATTTGTAATATTCCTTTGAGATTCATGCCAGAAGTTCCCGAATCATATAATTATAGTTCATATACATATGACGGAAGAATTGATATTAAAGTGATTTCGGAAAACTATTTTATAGATAGAAGCGATTACTATATTGTCGAATGTAAGAGAATAGATGGAACTTCAACATTATATAAGAAATATATTAATGAAGGTGTTTCTCGCTTTGTTGCTGATAAGCCTAAATATCATACCTGCAATAACAAAAATATAATGTTAGGGTTTATTGTAAAGGACTTAGATTTGGCGGTTGTTATTGCATCAATTTGTAAAATTCATGACAGTAGTTTCCCTGATAGAATAACCAAAAAACTTTCTTCAATCTTTTGCTCTTCAAACTATAATATTTGTGAAAGTACATATACTAATAAACTAATGTTAAAACACATTTTTTTTAATATTTCAAATGTCATTATGTAGAATCATATTTTGACAGGATAATTTAGAATGCCTAACTTGAATTATAGATTTTTCAGACTCTATTATACATGGCGCCTTGTTAATTAAAACCTGAGCATGGCATAAAAAAGGGATAAAGATGCCTTTTTCACTCAAAAAGATGATTCTTTGTATGATATAGATTATAATAATAAGTATTTAATTCAAAGGAGGAACGGCAATGGGAATATACCTTAATCCTGATAATATAGATTTTCAGATGGCACTTAATTCAGAAATATATGTTGATAAAAGTGAGCTTATTAAGCAAACAAATTCTCAGATATATACCGAGCAACGTTTTATATGCGTTAGCAGACCAAGACGTTTTGGAAAGTCAATGGCTGCGAATATGCTTGTTGCTTATTATAGCAGAGGCTGTGATTCTAAAGAAATGTTCAGCAAATACAAAATATCTTCTGATCCGACCTATGAAAAGCATTTGAATAAATATAATGTTATTCATATGAATATGGTGAATTTTCTTGGCGAATCAAAGAATATTGATGAAATGATACAATTTATATGCGAGGATATTATTGACGAGGTCATTGAACAGTATCCTGATTTGAATATGCCAAGAAGAAAGACACTGCTTAACGTTTTGAATAAAGCTTTTGCGCAGTACAAGATACCGTTTATATTCATAATAGATGAATGGGACTGCGTATTCAGAGAACTGAAAAATGATAAGGACTCTCAGGAGAAGTATCTTGATTTTTTAAGGGACACATTAAAAGATCAAAGCTATGTAGCACTTGCATATATGACAGGAATACTGCCAATAAAAAAATATGGTAAGCACTCAGCTCTTAATATGTTCACTGAGATTGCGATGACAAATACTCGTGAATATGCTGAATTTACTGGATTTACCGAAGCAGAGGTTCAGGAGCTCTGTGAAAAATATAATATGCCATTTGAGGAAACCAAGTGTTGGTACGATGGATATGATTTAAAGGGCGTTTCGATATATAACCCCCGTTCTGTAGTAATGTCTATGACAGGACACGACTTTGACAGTTATTGGACTTCAACTGAAACCTACGAAGCATTAAAGTTCTATATACAGATGAATTTTGATGGACTCCGTGAAAAGGTTATCGATATGATAGCAGGAGAAAAAGTCAGCGTTAATACTGGAAAGTTCCAGAACGACATGAGCACCTTTAACAGTGCCGATGATGTGCTTACGCTTCTTATTCATCTTGGCTACCTTACCTATAATGATGGAAAGGTATGGATTCCGAATAGTGAGGTACAGCAGGAGTTTATCAACTCTATCGAGGACGGTGGCTGGGAAGCTGTTATGAATGCTATCCGTTCTTCTGACGAGCTGATAGAAGCGACGATCAATTGTAATGAGGAAAAGGTCGCTAAAATGGTAGAAAAGGTCCACGACGAGAATGCTTCTAACATAGGATATAACAATGAAACGTCTTTGAGTTGTATAATATCTTTGGCTTATTATTCAGCAAAAAAAGACTATATTGTGCATAGAGAGCTTGCGACTGGAAAAGGCTTTGCGGATCTCGTTTTTATACCGCGAAAGACTTCCGATAAACCCGCTATGTTAATAGAGCTTAAGTGGGATAAATCCGCTGATACTGCAATTGAGCAGATCAAACGTAAGCAGTATACGGATAAAATATCTGAATATACAGGTAAAATTATTCTTGTTGGAATAAATTATGATACTAAATCTAAAAAACATTCATCTATAATTGAAACTCAATTTAAAGTTAATTAAATTAATCTTGAAAAGCGAACAGTTGCGTTCTTTATTATGTGGCATTTTTACATTATAACACTTTATTGCTTGTAAATTTATTTGGAAAGTTTTTACTAAATTAAATCGATTGCATATATAATTAACCTATTGTAATATAGGAGTATTATTATTGAAATTTAGATGAAGCATAAGAAATGTTAGGACTTTCTTGTTCCTCGACATACTAAAAATTTATTAAATCTATATAATCATCTAATGAAAATAAAAAATGGAGGTTTTATATGAAAGTTATTAATTCTTCTTTTAGGTTTAACGATGATATTGATGGTTCTTATATATTAAAAAAAATTGAAAAAGCTGCACGTGTATGTTATAAAAGTGAGGATAAAATAACAGATGATTCTGCTTCAAATTTTATTGCCAATATTATAAAAAGAGGTCACGAATCTGTTTTGGAACATGAAAAAATAACTGTTACGATTATATGTGATAGAGGAATATCACATGAAATAGTCAGACATAGGATTGCAAGTTATAGTCAAGAAAGTACTAGATATTGCAATTATAGTGATGGAAAGTTTGGATGTGAACTTACTTTTATAAAGCCTTGCTTTTGGAGTGATTCAGATGAGAAATACCAGATTTGGTATAAGCAAATGGAACAGATTGAATATAATTATAACAAACTGATTCAAATGGGGGCAAAGCCACAAGAAGCTAGAGACATATTACCCAATAGCTTAAAAACAGAAATTGTAGTAACAATGAATATTAGAGAATGGAGACATTTTTTTAGGCTTAGATGCTCAGCTGCAGCTCATCCTCAAATGCGAGAGATTACTCAGAAAATGTTACTTGAATTTAAGATGAAAATACCGGTATTATTTGATGACATTTGTTAACAATAATTCTTCGACGGTTGGAGGTGTTTTATTTGGCGATAAAGTATGAATGGATTTGCGGAAATTTAGTCAATGATGATTTGTTATCTCAGTGTTCTGCTTTATATTCAACACAATATGGAAAATGGAGTAAAGAAAAAGGAAGTAAAGCAGGAACAAATATAAAGTTATCTATTACAGCAATTAAAAAATGGCTTGAAAACCAGAATTCTGATATTTATTGGGCTAGCGATAATGGAATAATGATTGGATATGCTATTGCCCTTAGAATGAAAACTCAATATGGAATAGTATCGTGGGTTACACAGTTAGTAGTTCATGAGGATTATCGTCATAAAAATATTGCCAAAACAATACTACACTCAATTTGGGGATTTACTGATCACTTTGCTTGGGGAATTGTAAGTGCTAATCCTTATGCAATTAGGGCTTTAGAAAAAGCAACAAGAAGACGTAGTGATCCTATAAGAATAAAGCACAACATAAAGAAAATTCTTAATATTGGAGTAGAAAATATTCCTTATATTTTTAGTGATATCGAATATGATATTAAAGAAGGGTTATCTGCAATAAACACTTGCTTCTATGTTGATCACTCAAATGTGGATGATATGATAGATAATGTTGTATCCGATACAGTCCCTTGGAGTTTAGGAAAACTCAAAGAAGGATGGGAGTGGATAGCATTTACTTTTAATGATCAATTACCGTTTGAGTTATCTGAAGAGGAGATTAATAATTTACTTGATTCATGTGACAGTGTTGCTCATACAGCTTATTCAAGAATGATTGTTACTCCCTCACAACAATGGATGAATCATACCATCAACAATGTAGATTATATTTTAAGTAAAGTAAGTATTAGTTATGAATCTAAAATTATTGATTGGGGATGTGGACAAGGAAGGCATACTATTGAATTAGCCAAAAGAGGTTACGATGTTACAGCAATTGACTATGTTGAAAAAAACATTGAGATTGCAGAAAAATGTGCAGATTCGTCCTTAAATATCTCATGGTATGTTGAAGACTGTAGAAAAGTAAAAATAGCACAACAATTTGATTTAGCTTTATGTCTATACGATGTTGTTGGAACATATGCGGATTATGAAAACAATATGTTAATCATAAAAAACATATATAAACATTTGAAGAAAGGCGGAATTGCTTTTATTTCTGTAATGAATAGGCATCTAACGGAAGCTATTGCTAAAAATACGTTCATCTTAAAGGAAGAACCTAATAGATTATTATCTCTAAAACCAAGTCAGACTATGGAACAAACAGGTAATATTTTTGATCCAGATTATTATCTTTTAGATAAGGATAAAGGTGTCGTGTATAGGCGTGAACAATTTAGGGTTGGACGTTCATTACCTGTTGAGTTAATTGTAAGAGATAAGCGCTTTTATGAAAGTGAAATAATTGATTTATGCAAATCGGTAGGATTTAAGGTTGATGAAATCAGATTTGTAAATGCCTCAAAATGGGAAACTTCACTTAATCCAACGGATTCAAAAGCCAAAGAAATATTAGTAAAACTGTCAAAAGTATGATTAAATATTTCTCTTATTAAATAAGCTAATAATTATAAACTTTTTGGGATTAAGATTTATCGATAATATGTTTGTATAAATATACAGTTTTTGTAAAAACTGATGTTTACTCGAATTATAATTAATGAAGTATTATTGCAAATGAAAAACGGTATCAATAGTTTTACCTGGCTAGTGGGGAGTTAACGCAGGCAAGTTCGCGTCTCAGTAAAATTGGGGCGCGAACTTTTTTCGCGCATGAAGTAGTATCAATATTGTAACACATACACATTAATTGGTTACTGCAAATGGCTATTCTAAGCCGTTTGCAGTTTTTTATTATTTTAACCAACTACCCATAACCACTTACTGACCACTTATTACCACTTTTGACTATTTTCAGGTGTGCCGCAGAGTTCTGGCTCTGCGGTCATTTTTATGTCCCGAACTGCTCACCGCCGCGGTTCTGAACGTCATATTTCACGCACTCCGCAGGCTGATGAGCGAACTTCAGAGCGTTGGTGATAGCCTCGCAGTTGCGAGCCCTCGCCTCCTGGAACATATGGGAATACAGATTCAAAGTCGTACCTACGACGCTGTGGCCCATATCAGCCGAGACCGCCACCACGTCCACTCCCTCGAATATAAGCAGACTCGCGTGCAGGTGACGCAGGGAGTGTATGTTTTTGAAGGGCACTCCCACACGTCCGCAGTAGCCCTTCAGCCACTCGAACGGCGTCTGCGGATTCATAGGCTCGCCGTTCCACTTCGTGAACAGCCTGTCGTTCTCCACCCACTTTGTCCCGAGCCGTCGCGCCTCGATAGTCTGCTCCGTTCTGAACCGCCTCAGCAGGTCCATTATTATCACTGGCATCTTAGATACACGCTTGGAGCTCCGCGTCTTGGTGGTGTCAGTGTAGATACCCTTCTCTGCGGTGTACTGCGAGGTTCGTCTGACGTGGATGAGGTCATTTTCAAAGTCTATGTCCTTCCACTCAAGTCCCAGCATTTCACTGCGGCGGAATCCGCTGTATATCGCAAGCATAAGGTACAGCTGATACTTCATCGGCTCGTTTTCCAGATTTGCGAACAGAGTCCTCACCTCGTCCAGCGTGAATATCTCCTTTTCAAGCTGCTCCTGCTTCGGCACGAACACTCGTCTGCACGGATTGTCGCTCAGCATACCCATTCGTATCGCGTATGTAAACACGTCGCTGATGAAGCTCAGGTGGTGGACCGCTGTCTTGCGTGAGAGCGGTTTACCTGTAGTCTCGTTCCTGCCGTTTATCATCATGTCGGTGATGAAACGCTGAATGTCGCGCGCAGTCAACTTGTCCATTCGCTTGTGTCCCAGTGCAGGATAGACACGCTTGGTGAGCTGTTTCATTCGTGAATACGAGGTCGGTCTGAGGTTGATCTTCGCGTACTCCTCGAACCACTGCTCAGCAAATCTCTGGAACTTTATCGCTGAAGTGATCTGTCCCCTCATGCACTCTTCCTCGAACAGCACCGCCATTTTGTTGACTTCCCTCTCAATCTGCCGCGGAGTCATTCCGGGCTCTGGATAATAGCTCCTGTACTGATTGTGCTGCTTGCCGTCGACTCCGTAACCGCAGGAGACTCTTATTTCATACGAACCGTTTTTTCTTTTTCTGATAGCCGCCATATATAAAACCTCCGTTCAATAATACGGCGCGTTTCTACCAAGGACATCATACCACAACGCGGCAGAAAAGTCCAGCAGAAACGCGCCTTTTCACACTATTTATTTACGCAGTCTCCCCACGCAGATACCTGAGGAACAATTCCTTGTTGATGAGATATTTCTTGCCTGCCATTATGTGCGGCACCTGATTGTTTATGCACATCTGACGGACTCTGTACTCGGTCAGCCCCTCCACAAGAGCCGCCGCCTCCTTTATGGTCAGCATAACTATTCTTTCCTCGTTGTTTTCACCCATTCTATTCTCCTTTCGCCGAACGTCAGTCCTCACGAATGAATGCTGCGGTCATTTTTATCACCTCCGATAGGGTGTAAGAAAACCGCCCTCAGGTGAGGCGGTTAAGTTGGTATTAAAACTCATCATCATGTGGATATAAATCCGGCAATTCAATCCCCAGCTTTAAGGCTTTTTTTATATCAGAAACATATTCTCTATATTCATCGATGCCGTACTCAGCATTTTCGTATCCACTTGGGTCACAGCCCCATTTTTTTCTATATTCATCATATAGTCTCTCAAGCTCATTTGTCATTTTGCCATAGTACATATTATCACCTTATAATCAATTTCGTTTTAGATACTAAAAGTATAGCATATAGAGATTTATTTGTCCAGCATTTTATTCTTCCCGCTTTCAGTTTGTCGACTCAGATACCG
>JAEEHV010000087.1 GCA_016280955.1 Candidatus Gastranaerophilales bacterium
TAGACCACGGTGCAGATTTTGAAATTTGTAAAGCTTGTATTGACGGCGGTTTCTCATCTGTTATGATAGACGGCTCAAGATTCCCGTTTGATGAAAACGTAGCCGTAACTAAGAAAGTTGTTGAATATGCTCACGAAAGAGGAGTTTCAGTTGAAGCTGAATTAGGTAAGTTAGCAGGTGTTGAAGATGACGTTAATGTTGATTCAAAAGATGCTAAATATACTAATGTTAGGGAAGCTGTTGAATTTGTTAAACAAACAGGCTGTGATTCTCTTGCAATCGCTATCGGTACTTCTCATGGTGCATACAAATTCAAAGGTGAAGCAAAATTAGACTTCGAAAGACTTAAAGAAATTAAAGATGCTCTTAAAGAAGCAGGCTTTGGTGATTATCCGATTGTTCTTCACGGTTCTTCATCAGTTCCGGCAGAATTTGTTGCAAAATGTAATAAATTCGGCGGTAATTTACCTGATGCACAAGGTGTTCCGGAAGACATGCTTAACTATGCTTCTAAACACGGTGTAGCTAAGATTAACATCGATACAGACTTAAGATTGGCAATGACTTCAACAATCAGAGAATTCTTTGTTGAACATCCTGAAAAATTCGATCCGCGTGAATATATGGGACCGGGAAGAACTGCTGTTAAAGAAATGGTTATGCACAAAATGCGTGACGTTTTAGGAACTGCAGGACACGCAGACGACTAATCGTTAATATAGAATACAATTTTTTAATAAATCCCTGTCAAACAGATGGGGGTTTATTTTTTTGTTTTTATTTAATCATATCATTTATATATTTTGATTAAATTAATATATTTAATACCCGGCCGGATTGCTACGCGCTACCGCTCTTGCGATGACAAGACTTGTTATATTGTTGCTATTAGTCTTGTTGTTGCGTTTCACCCCATCTGCTTTCTGTACTCCTTCCCCGTTTGGGAAGGTTGGGATGGGGTGAACTGTCATTCCGAGACATTGTTTGCCGAGGAATCCAGCTAATTAATAACTGTTTTTTCTTCAATCATAAAGTATTGATTAAATAAATATATTAAATAACAGTCACAGCAAGCAGTTTGTAACAAATTGTTAAAACCTTTATTTTTTTCAGAACTTTTTTTATTTATAATCGTTTATATAGTAGGGAAAAGAAAAGGAACTAACTATGGCTACGCAGTATTCTTATGATGAATTATTTAATTCTCCTGAATTCGAATTTCAGGTTGAAGAATTACGCAAACGTTTAAGAGCAGAAAAGGCAAATTATGCTTATTTGAAATTTAAACGTTCTATGGAGAAAAGTTTATCCATAGTTAATGAATATTAATAATATTTTGATTCATTTTTAATTTGTAAAAGCGGCAGAAAGTTTTACTTTCAGCCGCTTTATTAATGTAAATAAATGTAACAATTTATTGTACATAGTGAAATTAATATAAATTTAAATACTTTATATATATGTACAAAAAGAAAAGGGATTAACTATGGCCAATCAAAATTCACTAAAAGGTGATTATATTTCACCGGAATTAGATTACAGGGCAGAGGAGTTACAAAAAAAGCTGCGTTATTCAATGGCTAATTTTGCACAAATAAGATTCAAACGTGCAATAAAATTAAGGATTTCGCTGGAAGAATCAGCATAAATGCCGTAAATATCATAGCAAAAACCGGTTTTCTGAAAATCAGAAAACCGGTTTTAATTTTAAACAAATAATGTCAAACTACTTGATTTCAACAGTAGCACCGGCAGCTTCAAGCTGTTTCTTGATAGCTTCTGCATCTTCTTTCTTAACTTGTTCTTTAACTGCCTTAGGAGCACCATCAACTAAATCTTTAGCTTCTTTCAAGCCAAGACCTGTGATAGCACGAACTTCTTTAAGAACAGCAATCTTCTTGTCAGCAGGAACTGATGCCAAGATTACGTTTACTTCAGAAGCAGCTTCTTCTGCAGGAGCAGCACCAGCAGCAGCCGGAGCAGCAGCTACAGCTACAGGAGCAGCAGCAGATACGCCGAATTTTTCTTCCATAGCTTTTACTAATTCAGCAGCTTCTAATAATGTTAATTTTTCAATTGATTCTAAAATAGCTTCTACACTCATGATTTTTCTCCTTTTATTTCATTTGTAGTTGTAATACGTTTTAATTTTAGGGAAATAACCCCTTTGTTTTTCTAATATTCAGGCATAGCTTTTATATTGAAAAACCAGCTTCCCGATTGAGAGGGGAAAGCATTATGCAGTCTTTTGATCACGAACTGCTGCGATAGCTCTAACAAGAGCTGACATAACACCATTGATACCTCCAACAATGCCGGAAGCAGGTGAATTGATACAGCCAAGCATTTTTGCGTATATTTCTTCTCTTGAAGGAATATTAGCAAGTGCTTTAGCTTCAGCTGCTGACAATAATTGACCGTCAAGAGCTGCGCCTAAGATTTCGCCTTTCTTAGTGTCTTTGATAAATTGTGATAAAGCTTTTGCAGGTGCTACCTGATCTTCAAAACCAAATGCCAAGGCAATCGGTCCTTTTAAAGAATCTGCCAATACTTCGTATGGAGTTCCTTTGATAGCGATTTTTGCAAGGGTATTTTTTGTAACCATGTAATCGCCGCCATCTTTTTGAAGAGCTCTTCTAAGCTTAGTAATTTCTTCTACGCTTAAACCTTTGTATTCGGTAACAATAGCAACTTGGGCTTTATCAATTTTTTCTTTGATAAGTTTAATCTTATCGTCTTTGAAAGCTTTTGTTGACATTTTTTGCTCCTTTTATTTACTGAATTATTATTTATATTAACCGGGATTCCGCCCGTTCGACCTTATCTTCATACTAAAAAGATTTTGCAATCTTTTTTAATCGCAAAACCTACCATCTTAAAGCTATTTATATTTCTTTAATTAAGGGTGCTTTAATGCTAATTTGCTATTTATACACCCTGAGTGCTTATCTGCACCCCCGGTAATCTCGGCTAGCTCTGATGATTTGAATCCTAACAGGATACTAACTGTCTGCGATTATGATTGAATAATATCCGAAACAATAACCATTGTCAAGCAGAATTAATCTAATAAAATTTAATTGTTAAGAATTGTAACAAATAAATAAAAGCTTGAAATTCAATAAAATTTAAATACTTTATATATATGTAAGATAAATATAGGACTTGAAGAAAATGTCAGTATCATCAATGTTAAATGATTTAATATGTAAAAAGCGTGCATACCATTTTTATTGTATGCAGCAAATTTACTGGGCTGACCAATATACAACAAACAGTGCAAAACTTCAGGACCAAACTAAAGCTCAATCAAAATGGGAATCAGCATACGATAAAGCTATGGAAGGCAGTTCCGAATGTAAAGTTAACGGTTACGTATTTGTACAAAAAGACCAGGGTGCCGTTTCGGAATCTGTTGCAGAAGCTTTCGCTAATGCAAAAGTTTCACAATATGATGAAGCTCTCTCATTGGATTTAGCTAGTAAAGATATGGATTATGACGGATTAAAAACCTTGTACGAGACACTTACTACTGAGATGAAGGCGCAAATAGATTCAGAACAACAGCAACTTGCGACAGAAGCTCAGGATACACACAAAATATCATCATAATAACAAAAAAGTCTTATGGATATACTTTAGATGCATTGTACATCAAAGAGGCTATTGTCATAGGACCGACACCACCCGGAACGGGTGTAATAAAACCACACGACGGAGAGACAATATCAAAATCTACATCCCCGGTCAGTTTGCCGTTGGAATCTTTAAAGATGCCGACGTCAATTACAACAGAATTTTTCCTAACCATCTTACATCTTACAATTTTCTTCCCCACCGCAGAAACAACCAAATCTGCGGTTTTTATTATTTCATCAAGGTTATTTGTATAAGAATGGCACATTGTTACTGTTGCATTACGTTTCAGGAGCATTTGTCCCATAGGTTTGCCGACAATATTAGAACGCCCGATTACAACTGCATGTTTTCCTTCAAGCGGAATGTTGTATTCGTCTGTCAGCATTAAAATCCCCTGCGGTGTTGCGGGATAGAAATAAGGTTCAATTCCGGAAACCAGCTTACCTACATTTTCCGGATGGAAACCATCTACATCTTTTTGGGGTGATATTGCCGTAATTATATTATTTTTGTTTATATGTTCGGGAAGCGGAAGCTGTACCAGTATTCCTGTTACGGTATTATCATTATTAAGTTCGGCAATTTCGTCTAAAAGATATTGTTCTGTTATATCTTTTTCCATTTTTATTATTGTTGATTTAATTCCGACTTGTTCTGCCGCTTTTTTCTTATTGTTTACATAAATTATACTTGCAGGGTTTTCTCCGACCAAAATTACGGCAAGGTGAGGTACAATATTCATTGTGCTGACTCTGTTTTTTACCTCAGCCAGTATTTTAGATGATGTTTTTTTTCCGTCAAGTATAACCATTATATGTTCTCCTGAGGAAGATTTAATCTGAAGTACAACTGTTTTACCGCATCTTCAACAATCTCGGATTTCCAGTTTTCTGTTCCGTCTGCTAATTGTTTATCAAAAGGAATTGCACCAAGAATATCCAGTTCTGCTTCGTTCATTTTTTTGCAGACAGAATCCATATCCTGATTGTTTACTTTGTTAATGACCACACCAAGCTGTCCGCCAGCTGCATGTTTTACGGAAAATTCAGCAATACGTTTTGCAAGTTTTACGGATTCAATTGTAGGGTTTGCAACAATAAGAGCCAAATCAATATTTGTATCAACAAGCTGATTAAGGTATTTTAAGTCAAATTCGCAGTCAAAAATAACAAAATCATATCTTTCAATCAGTTTTTGACAGGCATCATTAATTTGAGCGGTAATCGGACATCTGCAGTCTTTTGCTCCGGCAAACCAAGAAACTATAATATCAACATTATCATTCAGCGGTACTATGATATCTTCTATTGCCCATTCCACATACTCATGTTTTGACATACCTTCCGGAATGCCGGTTTTGTATTCGTGTTTTCCGCTTCTTATACCGTAGATTGTGTTCCTGATATCAAGTCCAAACGAGTGTCCGAGTTCTCCGGTTAAATCATTATCAAAAAGCAGTATGCTTTTTTCGGGAAAACAGTTTTGTAATATACTTAGCAGAGCTTTTGATATTGTAGTTTTACCGCTTCCGCTTTTACCTGTAATTGCAATTTTAATAGTCAAATGTTTTTCCTCTTTTTTTTATTCTAGCATGAATATTATTCTATAATTGCATCGTCATAAAATGGTTTTTGTAATCTCTGATTGTATTCATAAGTTCAGTAAATTCTGCATATTTTGCAATATTCATCAGCTTGGAAAGTTCTACGGCATTCACAAATCTAATAAGGAAATATTCTTCATTTCTGTCAGAAATTTCTATCATGCCGGCATCTTCAAACATTTCCAAAAGCACTTCAACGGCTTCATTTGTAATTCCGAGTTTTGCGGCAGCTCTTGTTAAGCTGAATTTGCCTTCCAGAGAGTTACAAGTGTATCTTATCATTCCTGAGAAAGTTTTAAGTATTTCTCCGTTCAGGTCTCTGCTGTGTTCATAATTCATATAGTGAATTGCAGCAGGTGAGGTTGCACGTATTAAATCCTGCATAATATCATCTTGTGCCGGATAGTCAAACAACATGAGATTATCGGCAGGTCTTGCGTTTATTCTGTTTATAATGGAATTTGTTATGTATTCATAAGGCTTTAAATTGTTGATAATATCAGAGTTTTCCGCAAAAACGACGGTTTTTCCCTTTGATGTTTTAATATAATCATTAACCTGAGGTAAAATGTTTGTTTTGTTACGGTGGTCATAAATTTTTAATTTATTATCTTCTTCCTCGTTCAGTCCTTCTCCGTGTATATCTTTCAGTATAAGCTGAACAGAAGTTGTGCCGTTAAATGTGTTTAATTGAGGTGCGAATACTATATCAATTTTATCTCCGATTAAAACCGGAATATCACCTCTCGACCACCAAACACAATCTATTGTTCCAGAAGAACTTTCTACGGTTAGTTTTAAATGTTCTTTTGATGCACCCATTAATTTTTTCTGCTTAACGGTTATATTGTTGATAACAAAACTCGGAGAAGGATTAGACATTCCGAATGGCTCCAGTTTTGAGATTTCTTCTACAAGCGAAGTATCAATATCATTTATATCAAGCTCCATATCAACATCAAGCGAGGGTGTAAGTTTCTGTCCGTTTAGCATTTCATTAACCGTATTGTTAATAGCTTTTTTTACTGATTCAAAATCTGATTTTTCCTCCGAAAATACAAATCCGGCTGCAAGTTTGTGTCCTCCGTATGAATCAAGTAATTCGGCATTTTGACTGATTATTTCATAAAGACTTAATTCTTTTACTCCTCTTGCCGAACATCTGAACAATTTCTTTTCCGTTGAATAATTCAGTATGAATGTGGGTTTATAGTATTTTTCAACAAACTTAGAAGCTACAATTCCAATTATTCCAATGTGCCAGTCAGTTGAATACAATATAATGGCATTATCGTTGGAGTGTGAGTTTCTCCATTTTTCATCAGCTTCCTCAAAAACCTGATTAACCATTTGCTGTCTGATTTTATTAAAATTTTCAAGCTGCATTACAGACATTTCAATTTCCTGTTTGTTGTCGGAAATCATTAATTTTACTGCGGGGTTTACATTTTCAATCCTTCCCGAAGCATTAATTCTCGGAGCAATAGTGAAAGCTACCTGTTCTGAGGTTAGTCCGTTATCGGTATTTATTCCTGCTGTATCAAGAAGTCTTTTTAGTCCGTAGTGCTTACCTTGTGCAATCAACTCCATTCCCTTAACAACAAAATATCTGTTTTCTCCGATAAGCGGAACCAAATCGGCAACCGTTCCTACAGCAACAAACGGGAGTAATTCATAGCTGAAATTAAGCTTATCGTACTTTTCAAGGACTGCTTGAGCAAGCTTGAATGCTACACCTACACCGGCAAGCGATGTTAAATATTCAATTTGTTTTGTTGTAAGTTTTTCATCCAGTGCATTCATCACCTTTGGATTTATTATTGCAAGAGCTTCAGGAAGATTTTCTCCCGACTCGTGGTGGTCTGTTATTATAACATCTTTGCCGAAACTTTTAATAAATTTTACTTCTTCAGTATTACTTATGCCGTTATCAACCGTAATTATCAGTTTTGGTTTCTTTTGCGTCATAAGCTTAACGAGTGTATTTGTATTCATCCCGTGACCTTCTGTTTCGCGGTCAGGAATGTAATAGTCAACATTTGCACCTAAATATGTGAAGGTTTTAACCAGTACAGAGGTAGAAGTTATTCCGTCAGCATCAAAATCACCGTATATTAATATATTTTCTTTCTCATCTATTGCTTTAACAATTCTTTCGGCAGCTTTTGGCATATCACAAAATGCATTAGGATGCATAAGAGTAATACCGAGAGGGTTAAGAAATTCTCTCTTTTCCTCCTCGGTTGTAATTCCTCTTAATTCAAGTAATTTATCGGATATTGAGCCGGAGTTTATATCCCTGTTGTATTTGTCCCCGCCCCTAACTTTCCATTCTTTTCTCCAAGACATATTATTTCTTTCAATATCTCAATAGCTTTTTTTAACTGAACATCATCTTTTGCTTCGGCATTTTCTTTTTTAAGTTCCACGACAACATCCGGTGTAATGCCTTTTTTGTGAATATCTCTGCCTGAAGGTGTAAGATATCTTTGGATGGTTATGTTAATACCTGCTTCGTCAGGCAGCTTGTTAATCTCTTGAACAAGTCCTTTACCGAAAGACTGCTCTCCTACGATTGTAGCTCTGTGATTATCTTTTAGGGCTCCGCTTAAAATTTCGCTTGCAGATGCCGAGCCTTTATTAATAAGTACTACAATGGGTTTATCCGTTACCTGATGCATTCTCGCTCTGGTTGTTGATTTGTAACTGTCACGGTCAACCGTGCTGACAATTACACCTCCGTTAAGCAGCATATCGGAAATATATATTGCATTAGTTAAAAGTCCTCCGGGATTTGAACGAAGGTCGATAATGTATCCCTTTGCATCAGAAGAATCATTGAGTATTGATTCAATTTCACCTGCTGCATTTTTACTTATAAAAGAGCTTAATCTTATATATTTTATGTCACTTGGAATTTCTGTTTCAAACGGAGGTTTCGTTGAAACGGACTTAACTTCTATTTCATCTCTGACTATACTGTAAGTTTTGTTGGGAACACCTTTTCTCTGAATAAGCAAAGTAACTGTTGTGCCTTTTTCACCTCTGATTTTGTCTGCGGCAGCATCAATATTTATACCTTTTGTACTTTCACCGTTAATTTCCAGAATGTAATCATCAGCCTGAAGCCCTGCTCTTTCTGCCGGAGAATCTTCAAGCGGTGCTATAATTACAAGCTGTCCGTCTCTTATACCTATTTGTGTACCGATACCTTTAAGAGAACCTTTTATAGATTGATTTTCTTCAGAAAATTCTTTCGGATCCAGAAATCTTGTATAAGGATCGTTAAGGCTTGCAAGCATCGTTTCAATAGCAACGTAAGCATCTTCCTGTGTTTTTAATTTATGCTCGTAGCGATATCGCCACTTATTCCAGTCCTGCGAATTATCTGACGGATCATAATATTTTTTGTTAATTAATTTCCATACGTGGTCATATAATTCATCAGGTGTTGCGGCATTAACGCAGCTGACGGTTGTTGCTATAATGCTTAAAAGCATTAAACCTGTTATAATAAATCTTTTCTTCATTTTGTAAACTTCACTCCTCTTGTATAATCAAGGCCTTTAATATTATACTACACAATTAATTTATATTTTTCAAATTTCATGCAAAAAATTTTTTTTGAGGTTTTATTTTGATTATGGATGTAAATATAAGCAGTATAAATTTTCGTCAGAAATATAATACCGGACATATTTTGGAAGTAACAACACGCAAAATTTTTGAACCGGATGGTGTGAATGGCTATATAGAAACGATAAAAAAACTCTATGGAAATATTCCTCGTTATACAGGTCATAGAGGATACAAAAAGTATGCAGAGATTGTCGGAAATAAAATTTTGGCAAACTATCCTCATATAGCTTCCGCTACGAATGAAATAAATGAAATTGCACAACATAGCAGGGCTATAAGGGCTGCTGAATTTAAAAAAGAAATTCAGCCGATTTTGGATAAATTTGAAAAAGAAATAGATATTGTTATATAACACACTAACGAGTATCAATCATAATATGTTTATATAATATATTAGCCTTGTTTCAAATTTTTCTCCATGATATATTAATATTGTGTCTAAATATATTAATTCTGGAACATAGGAGAAAATAAATGACTGAAACAACAAAAGAGAGAATTGATTTCAAGGTCGTTGATGACATTTTGAAATCATTTGAGTACAAAAAATCGTACTTAATTGCTATGTTGCAAAAGGTTCAGGAAGTTTTCCGTTACCTCCCCGAAGAAGCTATGACTTATATCGGAGAGCATGTTGACGGACTTTCACCTGCTACCGTTTACGGTGTTGCAACATTCTATGCACAATTTTCATTAGAACCAAAAGGTAAATATGAGATTAGAGTTTGTGATGGTACAGCATGTCACGTTCGTGGTTCAATGCCTGTATTAAACGCAATCAAGAACAAATTAA
>JAEEHV010000088.1 GCA_016280955.1 Candidatus Gastranaerophilales bacterium
AACAACACGATTTATATTTTCAGAAATTTTAAAAGCTTTTTCAAAAAATGGGTCTGTTTCTTTTATGAACGGCTCAATAGTTTCTTTCATAAATTTAATTAATTCAGGCATTGTATTTCCGACATTTCCACCTTTAAAAGATATTTGGTTATAATAAGCATTCGGTGATACTAAATTTGTATTATTATCCTGTTTTAATAATGTATTTTTATTTTCAGTATTATTGTTTTTTTTGCTTATATTTGTGTTGTAACAGTTTGAGATTCTTTGTACATGCATTAAATTACCTCCTTAAATCTCGTTATCCGGCAGATACATCCTGCCAGTATCCCCTTGTCCCTATATGAATATGTACTCAATTATTATAATATAAAAATATTAATTTAACTGTTGTATATCTTGTTTGCAATATATGCGATTGTATGCGGGAAATATTGCATCAAGAGATTTGTTCTTACTCTGTTAACGGATTTTACACCATTATGGTCAAGTCCCGACAGTATTGCATAAGTTTCAGCTATAACTTCTTCAAGACTGTGTGGGTATGTTAAAAAGTAATCGGCTTCTTCTTTTAATATATCGCCCATATTTTTTAATGCTTCCTCTTTTTCGTGCACGTAAATTTGTCTTAATTCTTCGTCTTGTGCCAAATCACCTAATTCAGCAGATTTAACATGTCCCATCTCATGAGCAAATACAAAATAATCATTCCTTAAATCTGTCGATAATTTTAATAAATGGCCATGAACACAGGCATTATTTCTGTTTTCAAAATCCTCCTGAATTATTCTGACGTTGTTGTTTTGCATACAATAAAACATTTCTGCCGGAAGTTTTTTCATATTTTTTTCAAACTGCCAGTTTATTATCATAAAGTTTTTGTCATCAGGATTTGTCGTATTTACACTGTCTACACCAAGTATGCCAAAAGTGTTAATATATTTTTTACCGTTTACAACTGTTTCAGTTGTATCATCATTTATCTTTTTAAAACTTCTTGTAAAATTAAGCTTTGTATTACCGTCTTTGTCTTTAATTATGTATGACATTTGATAATTATTATCAGTTCCGCTTCTTTTATATATTGACTGAGTACCGCTTGGTGATTCAAAATTTTTCTGTACTGTTGTTCCTTTTGATTTAGATACTTTAACTGAAGACAGAATTTTTTTTATTCCGTTACTCATCAACTGATGAATGTTATATTCACCTGCTACTTTTGACGGTTTATAAACTGTTATATACTCACCCGGGGTATTTGGCATTGTTTTCATGGATATAATATTTTCACCGCTTTTTGTTTCACGAAATAGCGGTGTTTCTTCTTTATTTTCTTGTTTGTTTATCCCGACCTGTGTAACACCGTATACGGAAGCTGCTGCAAGTGTAGTTTCCAGCATACCATTGACTGTTTTGGGTTTAATAACAGGTTTTCTGGAAGTAAAATTTGTATTTGGATATGTATTTATTTGTGATGGGTTAATAGAGATTATGTTCATTGTTAATTTTTCCTGCTGTATCTGTCATTATATGATGTTAATCTTCTTCTGTGCCTTATAACATCACCTGTTGTGTGGCAATCTTCTAAAGTCGCAGGTGCTTTTCTTTTATTAGTATCAGCTGTATTTAAACTGTTCTTTAGCGCAGCTGCAAGAAGCGGTTTTTCTTCTTCAACAGATTCTGTTATTTCTTCTATCTTTTTCGATTTTCCGATTACTTTACCATAATTTGAAATTTGAAGATTTAAACTTTTTACCCCTTCTTTAAACTCGGGATTTTGAATATTTTGATAAGCAAATTCAAGCTCAGGATAATATTCTACCTTTTTATTTTTTATTAAATCCAAAAGTTTAAAGTTTTCGCTCATCATAACTTTTTCTAAGAACGAAACACCCATATCATCTTTGTAGTTGTAGTCAACTCCTTTTATATCTTTTAGAATTTTGATTATTTTATCGTATTTTTTAGCATTTTCTTCTGTCGGAAGAATATCTGCAATATACATCAAAATTGATGAATCGCCTTCTTTAATCGGAGTTGTTAAAATATTTTTTTTGTTTAAAAGTTCTTCATCATCCAAATCTCTGAGAAGGTCAAGCATATCATCTGCAGTGTATAAGTTTCCGTAATCAGAGTTTTCCCTGAAATACTCTCTTAGATTTCTTTCGGTTTCAAGTTCTTTTTGTATTTGTTTCATTGATTTGAATGTAAACAGATTATCAATATCTACACGTTTTTTAAACCATTCAACTTTTTCAGGAATAATTTCTTTTGTTTGTTCATCTCTGATAAGTTGAAAAACGTCATCATTATATTCTGCTATAGTTTGAGTTGTAATGGTAGGGTTTTCATTGAGAGCTTTTCTTGTATATTTACATAACATTTCAACAATATCCCAATCAACAGGCATATCTTTTCCCTGAAAATCTAAAATTATATTGTATAAATCAATCACATGATCATTTCCTGAGTTTAATTGGTATTCTTCACATAAATCTGCTAATTTACCTGCAAATTTCAAGTTCATTACTCCGTCTTCATCAGTAAAGCCTTTGATATTATCTTTCAGGTATGTCAAATGCTGTTTATTTGAATAATATTCCGGATCTCTATCCTGAATATAGTGTTTTATTTTTTCATAAGCTTTGATATTTTCATCTCTTATTATTCCGTTTTTATCTTTAAGAAATGAAGCATTTTCAAATAACTTATATTCTTTATCATTTAATAAATATATTAGTTTCTCTAAATTTTTTGCAGACATTTGTCCGTCAGAATTTAATGAAGCCATAATTAGCGGAGTATCATAAAATACAGTTCTGCTCAGAACGGAATCATCATTATTATCCAGAATAGAATTAATATTGCCGTTTAATACATCATAAACGTTATCCGCTTCTTCAGATTTGTTATATTTGAATACATCTCTTAACAGCGAACGATATTTTTCGTTTGCACTTATTGATTCTTCTGATACTTTGTCAAAAATGGAATTAAAAAATCTCATACCTTTACCATCAAGCTCGGTTATTTTATTCATTATGTCGCAAAATAACCAGCCGTTTGGTTTTGCAAATATGCTTTTAATTCTATCTAATGCCTTAGGTGTAATAATACCGTCTTCATTCGTACAATATTTGCAAACATCTGCTAAAGAAGATATATTTGACGAATACTCATAAGTTTTATCAAGATAAAGTAAAAGCTTTAAATTTTCAAGGTTATGATTTCCTTTTTTATCCTTTGCTGCATTTAATAATATTTTAACTCCGCCAAGCCCCCATTCCTCATAGGCTTTGCTTTTCTCTTTTTTCATTCTCCATTCGGGAATATTTAGTTCTTTTGCGGGAGTATCGGCAACATGACAAATATTGAATAATACCTGTGCAGCGTATTTGTTAACTACATTGTTTGCGTCTAAACATGCATTATAGACACCTCTGATAACATATTCACTTATTCCCTTGTAATCTATGGACATGTCACTATCAATATGCTTGTAATACGGAACTTCATGTAATTTCTTTTTTAATTGCTCATAAAAAGCTTTGTTATCAGGGTGTTTTATATTTTTGAAATTTGACAGATTATCAAATCCTTTTACCGCATACATATATCCGCCCCTGAAAGTAAAACTGTCGGGGGTTGTCTGTAATTGTTGGATATTGTTTGATTTTCTTTGTTGATTAAGATATTTTGGCTGATAATAATTATTAATTCCTGAAACTCGCATATTAAACCTTTCTTTATTTACCATTTACTGTATTTTGGAATGCAATTCCCTGCAATTCTGATTTTATGTCATTTGCCTTTATGCCATCCGTATTTTTTAGTATTATATTTAATCCTTTTATCTTTTCTCTGAACTCGGGGTTTTGGATATTTTCATAAACATATTCAAGTTCAGGGTAGTATTCTAATCGTTCATTTTTTATTAATTCTAAAAGTTTTTCATTTTCACTTATCATTACTTTTTCCAAGAATGATACACCCATTGCATCTCTGTAGTTAAAATCAATATTTCCCACATTGCTCAAAATCTTGATTATTTTATCATATTTTTTTTCGTTTTCTTCGGTTCTGGAAATATCACTGATATACATTAAAATTGGACTGTCACCTTCTTTTATGGGAGTTGTCAGAATATTTTTTTTGTTTAATATTCCTTCCTCGTTCATATCTCTCAGAAGTTCCAACATGTCATCAGCAGTATATAAATTACCGTAATCAGGGTTAGATTTAAAATAATTCCTTAATATCTTTAATGTTTCCGGATTTATTTCATCTTTGGGCATTGATGTCAATGATTCTATTAATTTTTCAGATTCGTTTAATACAACAGGTTTACCACTCTTTTTAAAATCCATGGATTTTTCAAATACATCCGTACAGACTTCCGCCCAGGCTCTTACAGCAGATATAAGTTTATCAATGCCAAAATCTCCTTTATAATAACTGGTAGTATATACTCTAATATTAGTATCTTTTGCTAATTTCTCTGCTCTAAGTGCATCAGAAACGGTTTCATAACCGAATACGGTATTAACATTACCTGTTTCTAATTTTAATTTGTTTTTATAGCCGTTTTTTGCTTCTAATACATGTGCATATATATATCCAGCAAGCCTTCTGCCGGATTTTGTTTTAGGAATAAAAGCCGGTTCTGCCCATGTGTCACCTTCATAATCAGGTTTAGTGTTATAAACTTTTAAATCATAATACTTTGTATCTTTTAAGCTATCTGCAATTTTTTGTATTTCCAGCAAATCTTCCTTCGATAATCTATTAAGAACAGGTTTCATATTTTTATCTATAATCAAAGAACCAAAACCTGTGTTGTAATTGTTATTTTGAACGCTTTGTATTCTCATAGTTTCTCCATAATATGTTTATCTAAAAACCGGTAAAAATATTATTTGCTATCAATATATTTGTTATTAGAAGAATATCGTTTTCATTTGGCGTGGCAAAAATAATTTTTATGAGTTTTATACACAATATGACAAAAATATCACCCACAATATCACATTATGTAAAACAAGTATCGGGCAGAATTAAACAGTCCGAATATCCTCTGACAAATATGGACACTTCAAAGCTGGAAGGTATTCAATACGGAATACCGCTTTTTGAAGGGGTTAAGATGAGTGATGTTGCCTTTGTTACAAAAAGGCTGGAAACTTTAAACCTGTTCAGAGGATGTAAATGGGGCTGTAAACACTGTTTAAAAGATGCTCTTGCACCAAAAAAAGGCAGAGAATCAATACTTTTTGAAGATTTAAAACGATTTGTTTACGGTTTTAAGGAATTGAATGAAAGACTCGGGTTTGATGTTTTAAACGGAAACAAGTATCTGAATATTATTGATGACTCTAATCCTATAGATATGCCGATAAGAGGTTTGCGTGGTTTTCACAGTGTAGCGGATGCTATGAAGCTGATATATGACAAACTTAAAATTCCGACATTATTTGTGACTTCCGGCTGGGCTGAAAGAGGGACAAGCGAATATAAGTATTCAACAGATGCAGTTAAAAAAATTGTTAATATGGTTAAAAAGAACCCTGATTCTGTTGAAGAAGTTCAGGTTTCAATTAATCCGTTTCTGGAAACAAGAAATTACCAATACAGAATGGCACAGACTTTGATGACATTTTTGGATTTATTTAAAATTGATAAAGCAAGAATAATATTCAGACATGCAGAGGACGGCAATGCAGGCTATGACAGGGAAGCTGCACAGGAACTATATGAAGAAATATATAATGATTTGAAAAAATTAACTGATTCAAAACTGGAAGATTTCCCTCAGCTTAAACCCGAGGTTGTGACCGAATTTGATAAGTCGCACCTTATTGAACCCTCAGGCAGAGGAAGAAGATTTTTCCCTTTTGAAAGAAATATGAAACTTCAGAAAGAACTCATACAGGACTCTCTGGATTGGGGAACAATGAACGTAGAGGAACAACGAGAAGTATTGTTGAATAATTCTCTAAAATGTATTGATATTGACGGAACAGTTTATACAACAAAACCTAGCAATGCAGAATTTGTTGCTTCACCGATTGAGCTTACAATACCGACTGATATAAAGCTAAATTACGTTAATAAAGAAAAGCCTAATCCGATTTTTAGTGATATAGAAGTTTAGATATTACAAATATGCTTTTGCAAAAGCTTTTACTTCATTAGGAAAATGCTTTTTAGCAATATTCAGAACTATATGTGCATATTCTGATGAGTATCTGACAGGTAAATATAAACTTTTGCGTATAGCATATTCTAAATCACAAAAACCGCATTTCATCTGTTCTTGTATATCTTTATCCAGAGAAATCAAATCTTTTCTTTTTATATCATCAATAATCTCAAAGAAGACTATCGGTAAATTTTTACATTTTTCTTTAAACTCAGAATTTTGGATATTATCAAACGCATATTTTTGCATAGGCTCATACGCAATTCCGTCTTTCATACCATATGCACTATTTCTGTTATACATTCTTTTAATTGTTTCTAAATAGGGTGTATTTTCTGAGTTCATAACTTTTTCCAGCAAAGTTATACCGTTTTCATCCATAACATTTACATTGTCTGCATGCTCTTCTAAAATATTAAGTACATTAATATATGATGCTTTGTTATTATCAGTCAATGGAATATCCGCTAAACCTAATGCGAAGAACGGTTGTGTGAAAATCTCTTGCGTAGTGTATTTTAAGTATTTGTTAACATAACCTGCACTTATTTCAACTCCGTCTATATCTAAATCATACAAACATTTTTGTATCATTTTTTTATACTTTCTGATTTCAGGATTAAAATCAGTATGAGCATCGCATTGGCTTTGAGTTAAAAAAGCTTTTTCTTTTATTTCATATAAATTTTTTGGTTTAATTCTTTCCGTACTGTCCTCTATGATTGGTGCAAAGCTTGGCAACTCAGTTCTTCTGCGGGTATAATGTAATCCTGTTTCATCTATATATGAATCAGTGCTTATATAATACCCTCCGCCATCATCTATCTCTTTGAAAGAAACCTGGCGGTTGTGATTTTTATTGATGTTTAATGTATTTGTGATTGGTAAGATTTTCATTTGGTTTTCCTTATTTCTTCAGCATTTTGACAGCTTTACCCATATCCAAATCTCTGACTTTGACCGGCGGAATAAAACCAATATTTAAATTTTTCTTATTAAGTTTATCAACAAGTTTCTTTAACTGTGCTTCAATACCGAAATGAACACTATCCGCATCTTCAATTTTTTGTACCATCTCAATGATTGAGGCTTTATCCTCCGCTTCAAATTTATCCAAATCTGCCTGCCTAATGGTTGTTGAAAGAACCTCTTTTACTCCGTCAACAAATGATTTTTGCTGTTCTTTCGATAAAATGCCATCTTTTGGTGCAAACTTTTGCATTCTGTTTGCTACAATAAGTGTTTTAACAGGGTCCTTGACTTCCTCAAGACTCTGTACCATCTCTCTTAATTTTACACTATCTGCCTGACACTCGGCTGAAAGTCCTTTTCTAAGGTCTGCAGCAGTTTTTTCATCGCCAAAAAATTCCATAATATTATGTTCTGAATCATTCTGGATTGCACAGGTAAACTGTGATAAGAAGCCGGCAACCTGCGTACTTATCTTGTCATCCAACGGCGGATATTTGTCAATTTGCTTAATAAGCTCCGCTTCAGCTTTCAGACGTCTGATTTCTGCCTGTCTTTGTCTTTCCAGTTCTCTTAAACGTGCCATTTCTCTTTCACGCTGCGGATTTGATTGAAACATTGTTGTTGAAATTTTTGTGATGTACATTTTTATTTTTCCTTTTTATTATTTAACAGTTCTTTTAAGAAGTTAGTTTGCATATATGTTATAAAATTCATATCATTACAGCTGCTTAGAGCTTTATTTATGTCATTGTACAGTTGTTGTTTGTTTAAAAGCGGTGAATTAAATCTTTGTTTAAGTTTCTCAGCTTTTGATACATCATGGCTTTGAATAACGGCAATCCAGTTTGAAAAATCCCATATTATATTATCATCAACCATTTTTTTAAATTCTTTATCCTGAATGTTTGGATAAATATCATCTAATTCCGGGCTGTACGGGATTTTTTTCGGATTATACAGTCCTTCATCATAACATTCAGTTATGTTGTGTTCAAAAAACCAGCAATATGGCTTTCTGAATTCATGTGTATATTTTGCATTAAGTATAAGCTCCAAAGCATCTTTGTTTTCCGAAATCAGAACTTTTTCTATACATGAAATACCATTTCCGTCCTTTTGGGTAAAATCCAAATTTGAATGTCTTTTGAGATATTCAATCATTTTCGGATAGTGTTTGTCATCAGGAACAACATCAAAAAATGCTGTCATAAGGGTATTTCCTTTGTCGTCAATTTTGTAATTTAAAAATTCCGCAATCGGCAATTCGGTCGGCTTATTAGCCAAAACTCTTGCAAAGTTTTTTGCCTGAAATAAATCGTTTGTATCGTAGTGTCTGATAAAATCATTAAATTTTTGCTGCTTTAATTCTGTAATTTCTTTAATAAAATCAACTCTCGGATTATACCTGTTTGCATCATTTTTGATTGTGTATTCTTTCGTAATAATTCCGGCGGGTGTAGGGTTGTAGTAGTCATCACTTTCACCTCTTTGTGTTGCCGCCTGAACGGAAAAATCGTTATATCGTTTAAACATAAATGCACTAATAGAACCAAAGCCTCCGGCAATAATTGCCGGTATTGCAATTAGGGGGCGAAGGATAGAATCTATTGGAATATTACCTGCAAAATTCATTAATTCAGTTACACCGAAAGCTGTTCCCACGGCCCCTGCGGCTCCTATTCCCATATATATAAGAGGTCCCCAGCAGCCCAAATCTCGTTCTCTTGTTGTTTTGGTTTTAAGTGGTTTTATATAAACATCATATTGACCTAAACCGTTCATGTTATTTGCAAAACGAAAAGTATCCAAGCCGCACCTTTTCTCAACATTTCTGAGCGGAATTGTCCAACCGAAAGAAGTTTTATTTGAGTTATTTTCGACTGAGTTTATTTTCATTTATTTTCATTACCTTCCAGTAAGTCAAAATTAAAGTCAATGCTTAATTTTAATTGTTTTTTAAATATTTCGTCCTGAATGTTATCGTATGCATATTTTAAAAACGGTGAATAAGAAAATTTGCTGCCTTTTAATATAGGCAATATATATGAATTTTCTGAATTCATTATCTTTTCCAGAATTGATATACCGTTAGAATCATTTTTATCAAAATTACTTTTGTCAGTTTTTGATATTTTTTGCAATATTTTATAATATGCTTCCATTTCTTCTTTGTCGTTTTTATCCGGTATTGCAACATCAAAAAATGCTGTTAAAAGAGTGTCTCCGCCTTTGTTGACAGGAAAACCGAATACATCCTTTATATAGAATTCATCAGCGGCTTTTTCGATTTTTTCAAGCTCGGCAAGATATTTTTTAGGAGTAAAAATATCATCAAGTTTTGCATTTTTTAACGCACTCCAATAAAGACATTTATATTCTGTTTCATTTATTTGTTTTGTTAAGCAAGGAACATCTTGTATATTACCTAAAGAATCACGCCTGACCGTATAAACAGGAGTTTTTGTTGCGTATGTCCTGAATTCTTCATAATACATAGGATTATATTTGTCATCAACTCTTGATGCTCCCTGGATATTAATTTCATTAAGCCTTTGGGTAACAAGTTTAATAATACTCATACCTGCAAGAGCCAGCATTGTAAAACCTGTACCCAACATTGTTTCAATACTGGTAATACCCAAAGCTGTCATCCAATCTGCCACATGCGGAGCAGAGATAATTGTACCAATTAAATATGCTGTCGGCAAAATTTTGTCTTTGGAAAAACCGTCATGCCTGTCTATAACGTATTTCTTTTTACCTGCCGTAACTACAACATCATACTTTTCTGCACAATCTTTTATATAAGGATTATTGAGCAGCATCTCTTTTGTACACCCAATTTTTTTGAGTGTTTGCGGAGTTGCATAAAGAGCTTGAAAATTTGTATTATCAATTTGATTAACTTTCATTTTTATCCCTTTACCCCCATATTTACCCCTTATTTACCCCTCTCCATGCTTTACCTTCTTTTGTGTTAAAGATAAGCTGCGGATAACTGTTTGTGAAATACACTCTGAAATCATTATCCTTAATCATTTTATACAAAACATTTTCAACTTCTTTTTGAATATAGGTTCTGTTTAAAAGCCTGCTGTATTCAATATATGGCATTAGTCTTTCAACTGCTTTTCCTGATTTATTTTGTAATGCTCTTGTCAAATCCGAATATTTAAAATTAAGGTTTTTAATTTTTTCTTTAAAGTTTTTATCCTGAATATTTACATAGATGTCATTCAATTCGGGATAATAATCAAATATTGTATATTTTTTAGCAAAATCCAGGGCTTTTTCATTTTCTGAAATCATTATTTTTTCCAAAATAGAGATTCCCATATATCCTTTTTGATTAAAATCCAAATTAGGCTCTTTTGAGAGTATATCGATTATTTTATCATAAGTTTCAGAGTTCTTATCTGTTAGCGGAATATCGAAAAACTGAGTAAGCATAGTATTTCCCATTTTATCGATTTTATGTTCAAACAAATGTTTATCATGCGGACATTTTTCTTTTAGTGTTTTTAAAAGTTTTAAGTAATTATCGGCATTAAATAAATCATCTGTATCAAAATTTGATAAAACTTTTTTAAAATCTTCTTCTTCCCCGATATTAATATTGTGGCAGGTGTTTTGAATTACGGAAGAATCGGGATATATTCTAAACCCTCTTGTTTCTTCGATAAAACGAAGAGCTATATTATTATCGGATTTGTGTCCCAAAAGCTCTGAATTTTCAAAATTATTATCTTTAACTCCAATATCTTGCCCAATTTGAATGTTCAATTCAGGAGCTCTTTTGTACCCGAGTCTGATACAATCGGCTATTGCATGACAACATCCTGCTACCATACCAAAGCCGACAGAGAAAAACGGCATTAACAGTTCATTTGCATGAACGTATGTTGAAATAAATGTTTCAGGCAGTAATGTTGATAATGCACCTGTTGATACACCTACTATAACACTCCTGCCCAAACTTTTACCTAATTCATTCAACGGAACAGCGAAACATCTGTAATTATATTTCTTTTTACCTGATGTACAACGAACTTCAAACCGGTCTGATGCATTTTTTATTGCCGGTATTGATAAAAGTTGTTGTGTTGTAAAATGAGTTTCTTCCAATGTTTTCGGAGAAACATGCAAAGCCTTAAAATTAGTATTATCAACAGAATTAACCTTCATAAATTACCCTATATTTACCCCTACTTTACCCCTTTTCCCAAGGCATCAGAAGGTTTCCTTTTTCATCCACAAGATTATTCCACTCGTTTAAGTTTACAACTAAATCAGGGTTAATATATTCGCTGTAATATCTGTGAATATATTCTCCGTCTAAGTCGTATGATCTCCAGTTTCTTCCCCAGGAAGATTTTTTTGAGTTCGCTTCTAATATTTCATCTATTTGTTGTGCAAGTCTTTTTCTGTCACACAACGGAGAATTTAATTGCGGACGAAGTCTTGTAAGTACGTGATATGATTTTAGCTTGACAGCCTGCAAAATATCAACAAAGTTAAATTTCAGATCTGAGTTATCAAACCAGTATTTGAAATTTGTATCCTGTATGTGATTGTATAAAATTTCAACTTCATTTGAATAATCAAATTCCTGCCCGAAAATTAGCGGCAAAACATGCTTATTTTCAGAATTTATAACCTTTTCAATACATGAGATACCGTTTCCGTCTTTTTGGTTATAGTTGATTCCTTTTGTTCTTGCAAGTATATTTAAGATTTCTTTGTATTCTTCCATAGTTTCTTCTGTCGGTATAACATCAAAGAATTGCGTAAGCATTGTATTACCCTGATTATCTATTGGTCTGTTAAAGAAATCACCGCCTCCGAGTATTCCTATATCAGCTTTCTTTAGTGCTTCGAGATATTTTTTTGCAGAAAATAAATCGTTTGTGTCATAAGTTCGGATTTTATTATTAAATGCTCTGGTTTCTGCTTCTTTTACTTCTTTAGTAAGCGGTATTTCTGTCTGAGCATATTTTAAAACGTGTTCTCTTGTGCTGCAGTTTTTAATATAATCTTCGTTAGCATCTACACCTTTTCCTGCCTGAATAACAATCTCTTTTACGGGTTTTAATTTGTGCTTATCATATAACATGTTCAAACAAAATACGGCAAAAGTAGGAATAGAACATAAAGCCGTAAACCAACCGACTCCCAAAGAAGCCATGTCAGTTGCTAACATTGCTGTCACTCCGGTTAATATTCCCGTACCCATACAGGTTGATATAGTTCTGTAGTATGTATTTAGGGGATACCACGGATCATCTTTATATCTTTCTCCCCTTCCGGCTTTAATTAATACGTCATATTTTTCAGATGCTTCACGAATTGATGAATTAGCAAGAAGTTCTTTTCTTGTGCATCCGATTGCTTTCAATGTTTTTTTTGAAACATGCAGTCCGTTAAAATTTGTATTATTGTTATTTATTGATTGAATTTGCATTATCTGCCTGCCTTTTTGAATGCATTAATTATCATTTCTCCGGTTAACTTCTGTCGGCTTCGAATTGACTGCGGAAGAAGTTTTTTAAGCAGAGTATCGGTTATCTCACCGACAGATTGACCTTTTGTCAGAGCAACCAGTTCGGCAATAACCGGAGCGGTCAGAGCAGCCGTCAGAATAGGTTTATTATCTCGCATTTTTTCAAACAATCCCTTTCTTCCTTCATCATCAGGATTGCCGACGTGAATAACAGTTCCCATTCTTCTCGGGTTTCCTACGATTTCCTGATTAACCATATCTATATGATTTGTTGCACCGGTTAAAATTATACCGTTTTCCGAAGCTGTATTCATTAATTCTTTATATGTATTAACTTCTTCTACCTGATGTCTTTCCGCATGACGGGGGAAGAACTTTTCAGCTTCATCAAAGAACAGCATAACAGGTTTTTTGATAATTTTTGACTGAAGTTTTAATTTTTCAAAAATATCAGTTACATTTCTTGCAATTGCATGGATATATTCTGAATTTCTTTGTTTAGAATAGTCCATTTTGTACAACGGAACATCCATTTGCCGTGCAAGAGTTTCAATTATTGTAGTTTTACCTGTTCCCGGAGGTCCCTCAAGCATTACACCACCGGGAATATCAATATTATTTTCTTTGTAAATTTGTATTATTTCAGGATCCCAGACATCAATAACATTCTCTTTTAATTGCTGCTTTACTCCTTCCATACCGCCAAGTTCATCTAATTTTTTGAAGGCATTTGCACTGTATTCGTGAGGGCTTAATCCTGCTTTATCGCAGAATTCAGCCATTTTACGTTTTGTATTATCGTCTAAAGCTGCTTTAACAGCTTCATCAAAATCAATTCCGTTTATAATTTTTACTCGCTTTGCATCATTGAGTACGGAAACAATATCTGAATTTGAACAACCGTCAAATTCTTTTGCCAGATTTTCGATATATTCTTTATTTTCTGATAGTTCTCTTGTCATACTTGTTTTAGCTAAAGTCATTTTAATTACATCAGCTCTTTCTGTGAGTGTAGGATTGTGGAATTGAACCCAGTTACCAAGTCTGCCCCTGCGCTTTAGAGCCGAATCAATATCTTCTATGTTATTTGTAGCCGCAATCAGAATATATCCCATCTCTGAAGGGTTATTGAACTCTTGCAGCAATGTATCTACAAGTTTTTTATCGGCATTATCACCCTCGCCGCTATTTCTTGATGTGCCTAGAGAATCAAATTCATCAAGGAACCAGACTGACATTTCGCCTGTTGCTTTATATTTATCTTTTAATTGTTGAGCCAGCTTTCTGAATCTGTTTATCTCCTCATCTTTATATGATGTGGCAATATCTGAGAGTTTTGTTTCGTAGAAAGGCAACCCCAACTCTCTTGCAAGAGTTTTTGCTGTTAATGTTTTTCCGTTTCCTGCAGGACCGTAGAAAATTGCTCCGTCAGGTATTGCGGATGAACCAAGTTCTTCTTTCAGTAAATCGTATTTTTTCATTGGTTCAATATACATTTCTCTGAGTTTGGCTTTGATATCAGCCATACCGCCTAACTCATCAAGATTCTTCGGCTCATATTCAGTTACGGGAACACGTTTCATTACGGTATCATACTGTCCGGTTAAATTATTTTTATCAACAGGAGTCATTCCTCTTTCAGTTGTAAATTCTTTGAGTTCGGCGAGTACAAGCTCCTCAGAAACTTTATCATTTGAATTTGAAACGGCAGTTCTTGCCGATTCATCAAGGACTCTGTCAATATCAGCATAGTTAAAGCCATCCGTTAATTCGGCAAGTTCATTAACAATATTTTCTGTCTTTAAATCACTGAATAAATATTTATCGCCGAAATACTGCAAAATGTATGTTTTTCTGTCCTCCAAAGTCGGTTTTTGTACTTCTAAAATTTTATCCAAAAGTCCTGATTTTTTGAAGGATTTGCAGACATTTTCTTTATCGTCCGTTGTTGCAATAAGAAGTGCTCCTTTTTCTCCGCATTTATTCATAACAATACGGAAGTTTCTTTCTGCAAGTGAGGCATTTTGGTCATTAAAGAATTTATCCAAGCCCTGAATAAGAACAATGGTCTTGACTCCTTTGTTTTTGTAATTATTTTCGATATCCTTCATCATAGGCTTTAGTGTTTCTAAATCCATAACCTGCAAAATCGGCATGCCTGTTTCCGATGCTGTTGCTTTAACTACACTCACTGCATCAGCTACGGAAGCCAGCAAAATTCCGTTAGGAATATCAACGTTATTTGCTTTTAAAGTAACGTTTACACCCTGTTCATTAAGAGGTGTAATTACGTTTTCCTTAATTTCACGTTTAATATTTTCAAGTCCGATAATATCATCAATACTAATCGGATCATCTGCTTTAAGCTCCATTACCTGATAGTTTTGATAGCTTGAAGGCAATTCCGTATTTTTTCTTTTCTTTTCAGGTGTAATATTTTGATTTTCGGTCAGAGTTTCTTCGTAATCATCTTGTTTTGTTAATTCTGAGTTTTCCTCTGTTTTTGCAAGTTCTGTAGTCGGTTCATCTTCCACTTCTTCAAAAGCATCAAAATAATCTACATTTTTTGCTTCGGGTGTTTCTATCTCTGCCATTCTAATAACATCATGTATGTGAGTATACATTGTCGGTTCTTTTACAGTTTCTAAAACGGTTTTTCCCTGATATTTAATTTCTGCCAGTCTTTTAATTTGTTCCGGTGAAACATTAGGATTATGTACTATAGATGCAACTGCACCTAAAACATCAGAGTCTGCCCAAGTATGGAATATTGTTTTTCCTGTATCTTCATCTACAGCACCATCGGTGACACCTTTCATTAAAACTTTTCCTTCTGAAGGGTGTTGT
>JAEEHV010000089.1 GCA_016280955.1 Candidatus Gastranaerophilales bacterium
ATCAAAACAAATAATGTATATTCTAAAAGATTTAAGTCCGAATGTAGAGATTTATTCTATTGATGAGGCTTTCGTTGATGTGACGGGACTGGTCAAAGTTTATAATAAAAATTACTATACTATGGCAAAATACATTCAGGATAGAATTTGGAATGAAGTTGGTATGCCGGTTAGTATTGGAATAAGCCGTTCAAAAACTCTCGCAAAACTTGCATCAGATAGAGCTAAAACAACAAAGGACAGGATTATTTTATTAGGTAAATCAAAATCTAAAAAATACCTGCAAGATGTAGATGCATCAGAGGTGTGGGGAATTGGTGGAAGATTAACTTTAAGACTTCAAAGGTTCGGTATAAGAACTGCAAGCGAATTCGTAAGCAAAGATGACGAGTGGATGAAGAGGAACTTTGGCAAGAATGGTTTAACTACAAAATATGAATTATTAGGTCATTCCATAATTCCGATTGTAAATGATCCGCCGCCTCCAAAATCTATCTGCGACACGCAATCGTTTCCTGAATTTACATCTGACTTTGATTATATTAAGAATGAACTGCAAGTTCATATTCACTCTGCATGCCGGAGACTTCGTCAGGCAAAGTGCAAATGTAATACGATTGGGGTTATTGTAAAAACAAAAGATTTTAAATGCGGTTTTTTGGAAGCTAAACTTGAAAACCCGACTGACTTTGAATTGAATATCTCTAAAACAGCCTTTGAACTTTTAGAAATGATGTATTCACCTAATATTTTATATAGGAGCGTTGGCATTTTATTAGAGGAGTTCAAAACGTGTTCAAACGAGCAATTAAATATGTTCGAGGATCAGGTTAAAAAAGAAAAAAGCGAACGGCTTGGTAAGGCTATCGATAGAATTGAGGAACGATTCGGTCGTAATAAAATAAAGGTTGGTTTTACTAATAAAGACGTACCAAATAAACAGGGATTTATGACATCACCAACTATGATCTATTAATGATTCTTTTTATTTTTGTAATTATTGTATAACGATCCACATAATTTGTAATATTCGTAATACCCTAAAATAGTCCAAATCCCAACTAACATCCATATAGGGAAGGTCACAATATAAATATTCTTTATAAACAAGGATAGCAAATAACATATTCCAACTGTTATTATTATAGGGATAATACATTTTTTTAATACATAGCTTAAAGTTATTTCTTTATTGAAAAATAAATGATTTCCTGCCCCTAATACAATAAATATTACTAAAATTTGAAGTTTCATTGTTTGTTACCATCCTGTTGACAATATAACTAAATGTCATATTTTAATTTATATTAACATAAATGAGATTATTCCTTAATTATTTATCAGTATTATTCCATAATTTATTATGGGCGTTTATTGCACTAATTTTTGCATTTGTTGTTAGTGCATCTTGTAAATATTTAATATTTGCCTCACAATGCATTCCAAACCTTGGAAATAATTGTAAATTCTTTAATAAATCATTATCATATAGTTGTTTTTTCTTACCCTCTATCACTATTTTAGGATCGTCAGTTATATTCTTTATCCAATTATGGACTGGCTGTTTATAGAAGGTAAATAATTTGTACATTTCAACACAATATAAAAGTAATTCTTCGTTATTATAATATGGTGCAAAAACTAATGCAGTATTATTATAATGATAATTTATAATATCTATATCAACTAAAATACGTTCTAACTTATTAAATGATTTTATTATTTCATTTCTATCCTGAGATAATAAACCTGCAAGTGCTGTTTCATATTTCATAGCAAGTTCATAATGATCAAGTGTCCCATGGTTTTTAATTTCAAGTTTTTTTATTCGTTCTTGTTCATCTTGATATGGATATAACAAAAAGCATTTTTCTTTTTCAATATTTAATAATTCGTATAATTTCATAGTTTTTAAGTATTTTTCAATACTCATTTTTAACATAAAACAATATTAATTTGCAAATTATTTCGATTGATACTTTTTTCGATACATTCTAAAAATATAATTCTCTGAAAGACCGCATAATTTTGATAATTTTACTCGACTTTGTTTTGAGCCGTCATATACATCTTGAATATATGCAATTTTAGCTGACAAAGTTGCGTTTTGGGGAACTGAAATATTAACTCCCTGCAATTCACACATAATTTTGATCGTTGCCTCCAATCCTATTACATTAGCAACGATCTTCATATCTTCGTTTGGAAGATTATCCATATTAATATATTTAGTCCATGGGTATTCCAAATAAAGCTCCTTAAGTCCGGTATGGTCTCATCAGTTAACGCATTACGTTAAGACGGTCAGCTTGCAACGTTAGCCGACCGTTTCGACCTTTATGCCATTCTTGCAAGTGCAGGTGATGGCATTGAAACTCCATTCATCATTGATTGGATTTTTTCTTTTAATCGTGCAACGATTTTTCTTTGAGCTTCAAATTCTTTACAAGCAATCTTTTTGTCCATCTTGCATTGATAATCACCATCATCCATAGTTACATCAGCAAGTTCCATTTTTGCTTCGTGTAAATCTTCGTGGATCAAGTCCATTTCAAAGTCCATCATCTTCACGATTTCTTCAATTGTTGTGTTGTCCATAGTTTTACTCCTTTTCTTTTTTATCTACTACTTAAAAGCCTTTTAAATGGCTTTTAAACACATCTGTAATTTAATCTTTTCTAAAACTGCAATAATCTGTGATGCTCTTGCTTTGGTTAAAAAGCGCAAGTCATCAACGTGAAATTGCTTTTTTATAAACTGGCGAAGAGTTGCTGATTTATCTTCAGCTTTTGAGATGCACGCCCATACAACTTCCAATTTACGGAGTTGTGAAGGTGTTGCCATCTTCTCGTCTCTGCCTGCAAACTCGTCATATTTTTTATAGTTATTTTTTTGAATATACTTTGCATCATTCTGTAAAATATCAATAAAAATCTCTGCTTCAGCTTGTGTAAGGTCTTTTGAACTGCAAACATCAAAACTTAAAAGCATTTGACGATAAGTGTCATCATCAAGTCCTAATACGTTTTTAAGGGTATGAATTTTTTTAATCTGATAAGTTGTACTCATAATAACCTTGCCTTTGAAGTTTTCTGCCACGTGCAATACCCAATTGAACCCCGATAATAAAAATCAAAAGTCCGATTAAAAAGATATATAGTGCTTTTTCAAATTTTGAGTATTCGTTCACGTTTCGATCCTTACATTATTATTTGACTTATACTTGCCTGAACCACATCTTCGTTTACTTCCATATTGTTTAATTCGGCAATACGAATGGCTCTGACTAAAAGTTTAGTCAGAACTCTCGTATTACCTGCGCAATAAGAAGAGAGAGCTGAATATACGCTATCTTGGTTGGGGAGGAGTTTTGAAATTATTTTTACTTTATCTTCGTCTGTAAGAGGGTTAAGTTCGGTTTTGATCCCAACTCTTGAATATAACTGTGCATATTCCTTTTTGTCCCCCTTCAGGTTCTTCATAAGTCTTGGCATACCGACCAACAAAATGCCGACTTCTGCTTTATCATAAATTCTTCTTAATAGTTCCAATGAGGTGTACGGCAAATGTTCAGCCTCATCAACTATAATTAATCTGCCGGAGGATTTTAATTTGTCGATAATATCCAACATCATTGAATGGACAGTACCATGCCCGTCAAATCCGAGTTTTTTATGAATTTCAGAGAATAATACTTTCGGTCTGTAACCTAAATCAGCCTCAATAAGTACAACTCCTGCGTTTTCATATTTGTATCTTTTAACTGCAAAGGTCTTTCCAATGCCGGCCTCACCATAACAAACGCCAATCTCATTTTCAACGTGGCAGGTTTTTGCTATATCAAATACATCATCTGCAACTGTTGTTTTTACGAAATCAAGCGAGACTCTACCTTCACGAAGTTCCTCAATTTCTAAAAAACGAGCAACTGCATCATTTATCTTTTTAATATTACCTTCGTATTTATTATTCATCCAAAGGTGAAGAGTTGCGGTTGAGACATCTACAGCCTTTGCTACAGATGAAATCGTGCGTTTTTTAGTTTTAATAAAATCTTTTAATCTGTTTTGTAAATCCATAATGCCCCCTTACATTGCACACCTTTCTAAAGCACGACGTTTTTGGCTCTCTGTAAGATAGAGAGTCTTTTTCGGTTTTGGTTGTGCCACATATTTAAACTGCAAGTTTTTATTAGATTTCTTTTCTTGGTTTACAACTTGATCCATTTTTGTATTAGTAATCTGTGACACAGTTGGTGTGCTGTTAAATTCTGATTTTTCTAATCCATTCTTCAAATTAGCGACTATTTCTTCGTTTGACGGATTATATTTGCATTTAATATATGATTTAAGAATTTTCTTTTCTTTATTCTTGCGTTCAATTGCCTCTTTGTATTGTGCTTTTTCAACATTTGTTTGAGCCAAGAATGAAACTGCGTGATAAACATTACCTTTACCGAGGTATTCTTCTGTTTGAGCATCAAATACCCAAGCCTCTTGGTATGCGTTTATATCTCTTCTAATAAATACTTTGCGACCTTTTTCACAAATCATCCACTCGCCCCAATAGGTTAATTGAAGTTGGGAATCATAAATACCGTTCCGGCCGATCGTCATTGTTTTAGATGTACGCATACAGAACAGTTTTAAGGCATCTTTACTAATAACTTTTTTATTCGTAAATTCTTGCGCCCACAGTTCG
>JAEEHV010000090.1 GCA_016280955.1 Candidatus Gastranaerophilales bacterium
ACAATTTCTCTTGACATAAGAATATGAGCATGTATTATTGAGTTATGAATTGCGGGGGTAATTCAGTGGTAGAATGCCTCCTTGCCAAGGAGGATGTCGCGAGTTCGAGCCTCGTCTCCCGCTAATAAAAAAGAGTCCATTAAGGACTCTTTTTTATTAGCTTTGTAGCAAAGGCGACGAACGAGCGACAGAGCGAGTTGCGTGAGCGAGCGGAGGCTGGAGCAGTTTTGTTTGGAAGAAACTTTGTTTCTGGAAAACAAAATGCGGAATTGCCGTTCAACGCGAGCGAACAAGACACGAGCCTCGTCTCCCGCTCCATTTAAAGAAAGACCGTTAAGGTCTTTTTTTTATTGGGAGACTCGGCAAGCCTCTTTCCTCCATTGGCTAATGATTCAACTATTAACGTCAAGTAATATTCCACGAAAAACAGTACATTTAGTACTGTTTTTCTGTTCGCCAACGGAGTCCTTCGCTCCATAAAGAGCCGATAGGTATAAAACCTATTGGCTCTTTATAGTTATGGGAAACCAACATACTACATTAAATCCAGATTATATGTATCATTTGCCTTAGTCCAAATAGTCCGATTTGGGCAAAATTCATTGATTATTCGTAAAAATTTTGATAAAATTGATTTTATGGAAAATTTAATACAAATTCAAAATTTAATATATGAAATCAGAGGACAAAAGGTTATGCTTGATAGTGATTTGGCAACTTTATATCAAGTACAGACTAAAGTTTTAAATCAAGCAGTCAAAAGAAATCTGAAAAGATTTCCTTCTGATTTTATGTTTCAACTTACAAAAGAAGAATTTCTCAACTTGAAGTCACAATTTGTGACATCAAGTTGGGGAGGTGTTCGTAAAATGCCTTATGTATTTACAGAACAAGGTGTTGCAATGCTTTCAGGATTATTAAATTCTGATATTGCAATTGCCGTGAATATCAAAATTATGAGAGCATTTGTTCAAATCAGAAAATTATCTGTTGAGCACAAAAATTTGCAAGAGCAAATTCAAGAACTTAAACAATATTTTCTTCAATATGCTAAAGATAATAATGCTGAAATAGACAGAATAAATGAAGCAATAAATTTGCTAATGGACAGAACAAAACCAAGAAAAATAGGATTTGGGGTAGATGAAAAATAAATTATTTATATATTTATTTTGTCTTATATTAATTTTAATTTATATATTTTTACATCCATCTAAAGAAGTAATGACTTGTAATGCAGACTTAAAATGTACTATAACTCATACCTATATAGGCATTGATATTAAAACAAGGATAAGTCTTGATAAAAATAGCCAAATTATTCCTAAAGATAATGTAAGGAGCTGTTCAAGAAGATATAGTTCTGAACCCAGAACTTGTTCACATGTAATTCACTTACAAGTCTCAAATCAAAAAGGTAAATTAATAAAACCTTTTATTAGTTATTATATAAACTATCAGTCAACATTTGAAGATAAATCTTTAGATATAATGCAGTATGAAATTAATCAATTTTATAAATATCTAAACAATCCAAATAATAAATTTAGCATTGAAACAACTTCTGGAAATTATTTATTGTTATATATTGTTATTGGAACTGTTTTTGCATTTGTAATGTATTATGTTTTTAATTTTATAGAAAATATATTTAAACAGATTATTAAGTTTTTCTTAAAAAAATAATGCTCGCCCCCTGTTCTCTTATCTCAAATCAACTGTTCTTTTACTTTATACAAAATTTAAAATATCCAATTGATTCTTACAATTCAAAATAAATTCCTGATTCAATAATTGTTTTAATGCATAAACAATATTAAGCAGTTCTAACTTTGGTAAGTTTGCTGCTCCATTTAAAATTAAACGATAACAAGCATTTGAGAGCTTGTTATTTTTTTATATTAATGCCCAATTTAAAAGACAGGATAAGAGAATTATTTTGGCTTTTATTATGTTTATTAAATGTTAGCAAGTTTGAAAAATATATTATTCACTATGCCAACTAAGATTATATTCTTTAGCTACTACTTGTATTTCCGTCTCTGTAGAATCTGGTATTTTAAATTGGCATAACAACTCATTTGCATAATCATATAAAAAACCTTCGTCATCCACCCCGTTTCTGGAATAATTATCTTTTGACAGAGTAATTCTATAGATATCTCCGCCATTAGTAACGATTTTTATATGAAATAAATACATAAACAAAAAACCATGTATTGCACCATAGAAATTATGACGCAAAATACCAGAATTTCTTCCACAACTAATAATTACTTTTGTTATATTACATACAGGTAATACTTGTTTATTTTTTGATGTTTTTAAAATAAGCTGTGATTCTTTATAATCAACAATAATACTTTTACAATTATCTCTATTTATGCTAATTATAAGCTTGATTAAATAATATGTGCTATTACATACCTTAATAAACAGTATTATCACACCAATCCACGCAGGAAGCATAAGACAAGATAAAAGTGCAAAATGCACATAAATAAGATAGGATAATTTACCAAATATATTAAAGATTCCTAAACATACAAAAATAATGATAAATTGTATAAATGTAGCACCATATAGTGAAATGTTATCATCAAATTTATATTCTTGGCTCATACTGCTCATATTATCTTCCTTTATTCAAGACATTCGCCATTTTCGTATTTTTAATTTTTAAATTATATTTATAATTACTCAAGCTTCCTAGAATTGTTAATTTTTCGTTTAATTAATACGATTATTATAACAATTTATGATAAAAAGTACAGTTTACAAAAGATTGACAAGCAATATTATTTATTTTGAGATTTTAAATGAATTTTTGTTACTGTAAATTTTTTAATTGTAATATTATTTATGTTTAGTATAATAGAATAACAAGCCAAAAATCTTTGGTATAATCAATGTATAAGCGGATAATTTTATGAAAATCAATGCAACTGACAAAACAACATTTGGTACATATTTAGGATTAAATCTTCAGGAAAAAGTTCTTTTGGCAAAACAAAGAAATTTGTTTTCAAAAGAACATCTTGCAAATCTTGAAAAAATAGAAAATGACGGACTTTTTGCTTCTTTAGATATTACCAAAACTTACACGATACACAGACGAAAAAACGGAAAAAGCATAATTATCCCAACAAGACATTTAACATTGGAAAATCAGGCAAGCAGAGTTAAAATTGATAGTTTAAACAATGTTTATGTTCCTACATCTGATAATAATAATGTTTATTTTTATATACATAAATTAATTAAAATATTTAGTAATGAATACAATTTAGCCGAAAAAATAAAACAGGCTTTTGAAACTTTAGGTTAAATTATTGGAACAATAATACAATCGGTGCATTAAAACATTTGTATTGCATATCCCGAGCTGATTAAATTATTTCTAATGCACTTGTTTTATCAAGCAATATAACCTTGTCGCCAAAATATTCTTTAAATTTTTCGTTTGCCAATGTATGAATCGGTATTATTTTATCCGGTTTTATATCATCTACAAGTTTAACTAAGTCTGACTTGGCAATATGTCCTGATGTATGAACATGTTTTAATTGTTTGATATATTTGTGCCAACGGTAATTTTTATCTTCCAGATAACCTTCCCAATAAGAATAAACAAGATTTATTTTGTCAATATCTATCCGCTTTGTTATAGATTCAGCAATTTTAAAATTATCTTTTACAACATATTTTTCAGGTTCAGCCATAATATCGTCAAAAGCTATTTTATTATGCTCGAACTTTTTATTTTTTACATCCTCAAAAATCTTTTCACTTTGAGTATTCGGAACACAATAAACTTTTATATTTTCGCTCTTGTAATTTGGCAGGTTTGAACCTCTGAAACTTTCCAAAATATATGCGGTATAAGGATCAATAACAAAAGTTTTGTTAGCCCGTCTGCAAGCATTGTAAACCGACATAATTCTATCGGTATTAAGAGGCGAACAACAGACAAGGCTCATTTTGTCCTGTGAGAAAATTTTCGTCATTTCGTTTTCTATATCCTGTTCTGTTTTTGCTAGAGGAGTTTGCGTTTCATCAGTGTGAGTTTCTTCTCTGCTTAATGTCGTACCCTCTAAAATCATATAATCAGGAGCAATATTTAATTCCCGGAATAATTCATTTTCTGTCATACTTCTGCCATGAGTCCGCAAATCACCGCTGTATAAAATACTCTTTTTACTTTTTATATCTGTAATTCTAAATGCACATGCTCCGGCTACGGAATGATTAACCTCAAAAGCATCTACCAAAAAATCAGAAGTTTTAATTGTTTCTTTGATTTCTGTCAGATTAAGATTATCAAAAAGATTGTCATATAAAAGTTTTGAACCTTTTTCTATGAGCAACTTTGTTTCTTTTGTTGTATAAATCGGTATGGATTTATCAACATATCTTAATAGCCCAAAGTGGTCAGGATGTGCATGCGATATAAAAATCAAAGTTTCTTTTTCCTGTTTATTCTTGTATAAATCAGGAATATCGGGCAAATACTTCTTTACCCTTTCATCATTTAATTTTAGATTTGTTGCGTTTCCGCTTGCTCCTCGCATTAAACGGGACTGCGGATTTTGCTTCAAAGAGCATTCGTTCTTTTCGCAAAAGTCCTTCGCCCTCTGCTCCGGTGCGCCTTCAAGTTCCGTCAAAGGAATCCCAAAATCAAGTATAATTCTTGAATTCCCGCCTTCTAATAAAACAATATTACCGCCAATTTGTCCTGCACCTTGTAAGATTTTTAATTTTGTATTCATAATATCACCTCATTTTGGTTTGCTGATATTATGAGTATTGCAGATAATTACGACAAAATCGGACGAGCTAATAATAAATATGTGAGATGTGTGGCTTTGTTATATTTATATGGTTAGTGCTCACACCTCTGTACACTCTGCAAAATGTCATTTGACGCACTTTTTCATAAATATTTTTGTCTGTTATTTTGTTAAGGTATTTATTATCCGCTTCTTTGCATTTATTTTCTTTACCTTCAAAAATCTTTTCTATTGGGTAAGTTATACTGCTGTCACCAATAAGCAATACAGGCTTTCTCTCTATATCTATATCAGAAATTTCATTTAATTTGTTTAATAAATCATTCGCTTTTGTTTTTATAAGATTATGTTTGCTTTTAATTTTTATTAACTTCAAATAATATTTTTTTAATTCCTTTATGTTATTTTCATTTTGTAAGAAATTATAATAATCTTCAATCTGTTCGTCTATACGTTTTCCTTCGTTTTTGTCAGATTTTTTGGAAGGTTTTGTAAATAATCTTTCATCATCTTGTGTTTTAAGTTCTACAAAATACAACTTCGGTACATCCAAAAATTCATTTTTGTTTTTTAATTGTAAATAAACTAAATCTATTCTTATAGATTTATCATTATCTTTACAAGCAAATTCCGTATCAATAAAAATTCCTTGTTCTTCTGTACGGTTCAGTGCATAATTTCCCTGAATCCCTTTTTCAGAACTGTCCTGATAATATGCTTTTATTAAACCTTTCATAATTTCAACGGATTCTTCGTCTTGTAATAATTTTATTTCTTTAAAATGATTAGATAACATTTCCTGAGATTCTGAATTTATAGATAAACAACTATTATCTTCATCATTAAGTGTTATATAAGTTTCTTCACACAAGGGTATAAATTTTTTATTTGTTTCTATTGAAGATTTTGTAATGGCTAATAAACTGCCACCGTTACAGTATATATTAATTTGTCCGCTATTTCTTATATCTATATAAGTATCCTCATCTTGTTTTAATAAATGCCACCATAAATATTTATTTTCCGGATTATCATATTTAGATAACATTTCTTCAATTTCTTTGAATTTTTCAGCATTAAACTTAAATCCCATTTTCCTACTTCCCGCATAATTCTGCAAAATTTTATCTATCTTTTTGCATTATTTTACCAAGAATTTATGTAATAGTAAAACAAGGCTTTTAGATTTTTCTAAAAGCCTTGTTTGTTAATTGGTTGCGGGAAGTGGATTTGAACCACTGACCTTCGGGTTATGAGCCCGACGAGCTACCAGGCTGCTCCATCCCGCGATATTAAATTGTCATTTGCGTTCAACCCCTTGAGCAGCCTTCCAGGCTTACCTCTCCTCGGAAGATACTTAATCTTCCTCGTCGGCAGAGTATCCCGCGATATTAAATTATCATTTGCGTTCAACCCCTTGAGCAGCCTTCCAGGCTTACCTCTCCTCGGAAGATACTTAATCTTCCTCGTCGGCAGAGTATCCCGCGATAATATTCAATATAATTGTCGAAACTCTTTCGACATCTTTATTATTGAATGCTGAATATAAAAAATCAAGTATAACAAATTTTTGTTATTTATATATTTTATGCACACCTATCAAAAATAATATATACTACTGTTACAAAAGTTAATGGTCTGAAGTTAGACTATTGCATTTTTTGTATTGATATGGTAATTTTAATATCGGCAAAGTTTTATGGAGTATGTAGAAAAAATGATTTGTTTAGATGAATTAAAACAAGATTTAAAAACCACCAACAGTGAAACTGACAAAGTTAGTGATGAAAAGGTCAAAGAACTTGATGCAAAATACAGTTCATGGGGGGATACCGTTCATTACTCAAAAGATCCGAAAGTATTCAGAGGTTGCGAAGGCTCTTACATGTATGATGCAAAAGATATTCCTTATCTTGATTTGCAAATGATGTATTCTGCAGCTAATTTCGGATACAGAAATAAAAGAATAACAAATGCGGTTATTAATCAGATGAATATAATGCCGCAGTTAACTCCTAAGTTTCTGCAGCCATACAAATCACTTTTATCAGAAAAAATGGAAAAGATGATTGAAGCAAGATTCCATGAAAAGGGAAGAATGCATTTTAACGTTGGCGGTGCTCAGGCTAATGAAGACGCAATTAAAGTTGTTAGAAATTATACAAAGAGAAATGGCATGTTCGCATTTGAAGGCGGATACCATGGAAGAACAATTGCTGCAACATGTATAACTTCAAGTTTCCGTTACAGAGAAAAATACGGACACTTCGGTGACAGAGCTAACTTTGTTCCGTTCCCGTATTGTTTCAGATGCCCTTATGGCATGAAATGTGAATCTTGTAATCATTTCTGTGTAAAACAATTTGCAAGACAATTTGAAAGCGAATATAAAACAATTTATGATCCAAAAACAAAAGAATGTGAATACAAAGCATTTATCGGGGAACCTATCCTTGGTACAGGCGGCTATATCAATCCTCCGGAATGGTACTGGAAAGAAATGAAACAGGTTCTTGACGACCATGGAATTATGCTTGTTATAGACGAAGTTCAGATGGGTATGTTCAGAACAGGTAAACTCTGGGCAATTGAAAACTATGGCATTGTTCCTGATGTCATGACATTTGCTAAGTCAATTACAAACGGCATGAATCCGCTTGCAGGTTTCTGGGCTAAGGAAAAATATATCGCTCCTGATGTATTTACTCCGGGTTCTGCTCACTCAACATATTGTTCTAACCCAATCGGTGTAAGAGCTGCTTATGAAGTTATGAGTATTGTTGAAGAAGAAGAAACAAAACTTGAATCTGAAATCAAAAGAAAATCTGCATTATTTATGCGCGGCTTAAATTACTTAAAGAACAAATATCCTGAAGTAGGTGATGTAGGCGGTATCGGATTTGCTCTCAGAATCGAGTTAACTCAGAAAGACGGAATTACTCCGAACAGAGAACTTTGTGATGCTATGCAGGAAGAAGGCTTGAAAGGTGATTTGAGTTACCAGGGTAAGAAATGCGGTCTTGTTCTTAATAACGGCGGTTTCTTTAAGAATATTATTACTCTTGTTCCTCAGCTTTATATCACGGATGCTGAAATTGAAATGGCTATCGATTTGTTAGATCAACTGTTGGCAAGACTTACAAAATAAATAAGGTTAAACATAAAAAAGAACAGCTGAAAATTTTCAGCTGTTCTTTTTTTTTTATTATTATTTATAAATACATAAATTTAATATAAGCAGTACAAATTATCAATGATATGATTACGACAAAGAAACCGTATGCGAGGAAGTTTAAAAACTTTATCGGGTGTCCCTGTGCTGATGCGTTTTCTGAAACAATTACGTTTGCGGCAGCACCGATTATTGTAAGGTTTCCGCCTAAACAAGCACCCATTGATAAACTCCACCACAAAGGGAATGCATACTCCGGAGATTTTGCGTGTTCTATTACGCTTAACATTGGTGCCATGGTTGCAGTGTAAGGAATATTATCTATTACACCTGATATAATTCCTGATGCCCATAATATAAGCATTGAAGCAGCTTCTTTAGAACCGTTTGTAACATCAAGAATCCATTCTGCCATTAACTTGATACCGCCGGATGCCTCAACTCCGCCGATTATAATAAACAATCCGACAAAGAAGAAAATCGTATTCCACTCAACATCCTTGAGGATATCGGCAGGTTTTTCAAACAAGAGAAGCACACTTGCACCAAGCATAGCTGCAACACAGGTCTGAATATGAGTTATGTCGTGGGTTACAAATCCAGCGATAACCAATGTTAAAATTAACATTGAACGAAACATCAAACCTTTATCTGTAATTGTTTTGGAGTTATCTAAATTTGCTACCTCTTTCATTTTGTCTTCAGGAGCATGAAGCTGGTGTCTGAAAATTGTTGTCAAAACCATCAGTACAACAATCATAATAACTGCGACAGGAAACGTTAAGTTATATAAGAAATCCATAAAAGAAAAACCTGCAGCACTTCCGATAATTATATTCGGAGGATCGCCGATAAGAGTTGCCGTTCCTCCAATGTTTGATGAAAAAATTTCTGTCAGCAAAAACGGCAGTGGATTAATTTCCAGCTGTCTTGCAATCGCAAAAGTTATCGGAAGAACAAGAATTACGGTTGTAACATTATCCAAAAAAGCACTTGTTACTGCCGTAAACAGCCCTAATGCTATAAGAATCCGTACAGGATGTCCTTTCGTATGTCTTAAAAGTTCATTTGCTATCCAGGTAAACACACCGCTTCTTGTTGTAATGTTAACTATTATCATCATTGAAACGAGTAAAAATATTACATTAAAGTCAACAAAATTTATAAAATAATGCGGAACCAAAGTGCCGTCAGCCAATTTATCCTGACCGACAAGCCCCAGTAAAATAGTTATACCGGCTCCTAAAAGTGCAATTGTTACTTTTGGAATTTTTTCGGTAGCAATTAATATATATGCAAAAATAAGTATTCCTGCAGATATTATTACATTATGTGCCTGCACATAAGAATGTATCATCTCCATTTTCTCTCTCCTATAATTATGCTTATACAAGTTTAAGTTTATCATAAAATAGTCGTCTATGGTATAATCTTATCAAAGGAGATATTTTAATATGTTGAAGTCGGTTATTTTGGCAGCAGGCAAAGGTACGAGAATGAAATCCGAAACACCTAAAGTTCTGCATACAATTTTTGATAAAACACTTGTCGGGTACGTTATTGATGCTGTTAACGGAACAGGTATGGCTGATGAAAATTTTGTTATTGTAGGTCATCAGGCTGAAAGAGTAGAAGAATATATTAAAGAAAATTATAATAATGCAAAAACCGTTCTTCAATCACCGCAGCTCGGGACAGGACATGCAGTAAGTATGGTTCTTCCGCAGCTTAAAGATTTTGACGGCGAAGTTATTATATTGTGCGGCGACACTCCTTTAATCACATCTGAAACACTGAAAGAATTTGTTGAATACCATAAAGAAAATAAATCAGATTTAACGGTAATGAGTGCAATTTTTGATAACCCGACAAACTACGGAAGAATTATAAGAGGAACTGATGGTCGTGTTGAAGGTATTGTTGAAGAAAAAGATGCAACCCCCGCACAAAAAGAGGTAAAGGAAATCAATGCAGGAATATATTGTCTGGATTGGAAAAAAGTTAAACCTGCTTTTTCAGAACTTAAAACAAACAATGCTCAGGGCGAATACTACTTAACTGATATTATCAAATGGGGTAACGAAAACAGTTTGAGAGTAAACGCATATATTCTTAAAAACAATGAAGAAATATACGGGATAAATTCTAAAGCAAATCTTGCTGAAGCTACAAAGTTTTTAAACAGAAGAATTATTAATAAACATCTCACAAACGGAGTTACAATAATCGATCCCGATACAACCTGGATTAGCCCTGAAACTGAGATAGAACCTGATACCGTAATTTATCCCTCAACATATATAGAAGGTAAAAATATAATCGGTAAAAACTGCAAAATCGGTCCTTTTGCACACCTGAGAGGCGGAGTAACAATAGAAGATGATGTTAAAATCGGCAACTTTGTTGAAGTTAAAAAAGCATACATCAAATCACATACAAATGCCTGCCACTTAACTTATATTGGTGATGCTGAAATCGGTTCTAATGTAAATATTGGTGCAGGAACAATTACCGCAAACTACAATCCGCTTACAAAAGAAAAGAGCAAAACAATAATTGAAGACAATGTTAAGATTGGCTCAAACTCAGTTCTCGTTGCTCCTGTTAAGGTGGAAGAAGGCACAAATGTCGGGGCATTATCAGTCATAACTAAAGATTTACCGGCATGGGCTTTGGCTATAACAAGAGCACCTTTGAGAGTAATTGAAGGCTGGGTAAAAAAACAATTAGAAAAATAGAAACAATGTCTACATAAAAAGGAATTTCTTTATGCCTGATGAGAAAAAAATCGAAAATTGTGATTTTAATGAATTTGTTAAAACAATGGAAAATCTTGAAAATAAAAAATCGGAATCTATTGAAGATATTATTGAATCAGAAGAAGATGCAGGCATTGTATTTAAAGAATTATTGTTACATTATTGTAACCGGTTATTTGATTGTTTTGATCGATTATTTCATTGTTTTAAGTATATAAAACGATTACCGAAACAAAATTACCATATCCTAGGATACATAACATTTTTATATCTGGCATACGTTCTTTGCATCTCCTGGGAATATAGTGCTGATTATGTATATTATGAGATTTTACGCTGGCTGATGACATGTTTCTTCGGCTGGACTGCAATCAAGGTTTATAAAAGTACTCCGCAAAGTCCTTGGATTTTAGTATTTGCAGCAATAGCCGTTCTCTTTAACCCTGTAGCAAAAATCGGTTTAGAAGAAAGTATTTGGAAGTTTGTTGATATAGCAACTGTCGCTTTATACTTTATATATTTATTTACAAATCGTAAAAGAATGTCTTAATAAACGGAACAGACCGGTATTTGTTCATGTTTTGTATAAATAATTTTTATTTTGCCTAACATTTTTTTATATATATATTTTTGCCGGAGCAAGCTCCAGCCTACTTTTTTATATGAAACAATGAGTAATAAGTTTTGGTGAAGTATGTTTTGGTGTAAATTTTTAAAATATAGTTTTTGCCGGAGCAAGCTCCAGCCTACTTTTTTATATGAAACAATCAGTAACAAGTTTTGGTGAAGTAAGTTTTGGTGGAAATTTTTAAAATATTGTAGGGTGGAGCTTGCTCCACCGGTTGCTTTATTAAATACATCTGTCTCTTGTTCAGAATATTTAAGTTTGATAAAATATAAAAATGAGCAATTACAAACGTTACTATAATTTTGGTAAAATAGTGTTTATTACGATTGTTACTTATAATCGTCAACCAATTTTAACAGACAATATTGAACTTATAAGAAAAGCTTGGAAATCGGTAAAATATAAATTTAGAATCATCGCAGGTGTTGTATTAAAAGACCATATGCATATTTTAATTGAAGCTGAAGACAATTCTGAAATCCCAAAAATTATAAGCTTTTTTAAACAATATGTATCAAAAAATATACAATCACCTCCTATTCAAACAGATATTCAGCAAAGAAGACAAGAAAAAGGAGTATGGCAAAGAAGATATTATGACCATATTATAAGAAATGAACAGGATTTAAATAAGCATCTTGATTACATTCATTATAATCCGATGAAACATTATCAAATCTTACCAAAAGATTGGAAATATTCGTCTTTTCAAAAATTTGTTGAACAAAATTTGTATGATATTGATTGGTGCAATTTTGAAGATATAAATGAAATAAATAATATGGATTTAGAATAAATGTTTTTGCCAGAGCAAGCTCCAGTCGACTTTATACATTATTATAAATAAGTATAGTTGCGATGGCAGGGTAGAGCTCACCCTACCTTTATGATATAACATACTCATAATGGAATTTAACGGAACTAATATAAGATACAATAAATTCAGCGAGCATCTGAAACTCAAATTCGGAGCAAAGGTTTATAAGATTACCCTTGATGCGGGATTCTCCTGTCCAAATCGTGACGGAACAATCTCAAAAGACGGCTGTATTTTTTGTGATGACGGCGGGAGTTTTTCTCAGGCTCATTCTAACTGTCTGAGCATAGAAGAACAGGTTAATACAGGAGCGGAAACACTTAAAAATCGTTTCAAGGCACAAAAATTTATGTCATATTTTCAGGCTTTTTCCAATACATATAAACCGGTTGACGAACTTGAAAAAATTTACAAATCAGCTCTTTGCAGAGATGATATTGTAGGCATATCAATCGGAACAAGACCGGACTGTATTGATAATGAAAAACTCAGTTTAATCTCATCTTTTACCCCTGATTATTACACCTGGATTGAATACGGTTTGCAGTCAGTACACGACAAAACACTTAAAAAAATTAACCGGGGACACGATTATAAGTGCTTTTTGGATGCATACAACAAGACAAAAGAAAAAGATATAAATATTTGTCTGCATGTAATTTTGAACCTTTTTGAAACCCATGAAGAGATGATGGAAACCGCTCAAACAATAGCAAAACTTAAGCCGGACGGTGTAAAGATTCATATGCTTTGTGCATTGGAAGGAACAAAATTAGCAGAACTGTATAAAAACGGTGAGATAGATTTTATGAGCGAGGATGAATATGTTTCTGCCGTTTGTGACTTCTTAGAATATTTACCGCCTGCAACAACAATTCACAGGCTTGCCGGAAATGGGCTCCGTACTGAGCTTGTTGCACCGAGATGGATCGGAAGAAAACTTGATACAATGAACAGAATTGACAGAGAATTTTTGTGCAGGGATTCTTCTCAGGGAGCAAAATATTCGGCTATTCTTTAACATTCTTTGCCAAAAATGCAACTAAATCCTGAACCTGATATTTACCACAAGAAAACAATAATAATGTAATTTTGCAAGCCAGGCAGGATGTCAAAACTGTTTTTGCTCCGGTTGATTTTATATTATTGTGCTTTTGTTTGAATAATTTAGACATAACTTTGCGTTCTTTAAAATTTGTTATTCCTTCAAGTCCGCAACAGCTATCAAAACCTTTCATTTCAATATATTCAAGATTTTTTGTATTTTCCAGAATCCATTTTGCATCTTCAAAATTATCCATATTACACGGTTTATGAAAAGTTACGGTATGCGGTTTTTTAAGCTCCGGTTTAAGGTTATTTTCTCTTATGTACTCTGTAACATTTTTTATTTTTATTTCTTTTCCGCCCCATTTTACATACGATTTCAGAGTTTTTTCACAAGTGGCACAATTAACAACAATATCATAATCTCCATATTTTTCGGTTATGGAATAAAATTTATCCATATACTCTTTAAAATTATCAAAATCGCCCCTTACAAAAAACGGAAAGCCGCAACAGTCAAAATCAGGTGTAATAACTTCTGTATCCATAGTGTTAAGAATTTTTATAATATGCTGATTGCCTTCAACTCTGCTTCCGCAGCCGCCAAAGTATATAATTTTTTTTGTAAATTGTTTGCTTTTTCTTTTTTTAACGAATATTTTTGTAATATTTAAACAGTTTATCAGCTGCTTTAAAATAAAAGATTTTATTTTTTCTTTTTTGCTGATTTTAAAATATTCTGCCTTGGCAAGTGCAACAATTTCTGTTACATCAATTCCGCTTGGACAAAATTTTGTGCAGGCATTACATTTTAAACACATATCCAGATACCTTTTAATAGTTTTTGACATTTTAAGTTCGCCTTTTAAAAGACCTCTGAGCATAATAAAATGTCCCTTAGATACGGTACAGTCATTCCCCGTGATTTTATATAACGGACAAACAGCCTGACACAATCCGCACTTTGAACATGAATGTATTTCTTCTTTGCAATCAGCTAATTTCTTCATAACAATATTTTATTGTGAATTGGTTATAAATACAACCGAATTCACTCCTCTTTGGTTCTGTATATGGAAAAAATCAATCCAAAAAACATTAATAACGGGTAAAATAAACCTTTCATAATCGTAAACGAACTTACGGATATTGATGCTGCAAGACTCGTTGCAATAAGAATTTGAGCACCGTATGGAATCATACCCTGAACACAGCAAGAGGTTGTATCAAGTAAACTCGCAGTTCTCCTTGAATCCAAACCGTATTTTTCTCCCAGTTCTTTTGCAATAGAGCCGGAGGTAATAATTGCAACCGTATTATTTGCGGTAAAAAGGTTAATTATTCCGACAAGAAAACAAATGCCGACTTCGCATGTCTTTTTCGATTTTATCCACCTTTCGGTTTCTTTGATAATATAAGTAATGCCGCCGTTATATCTGACCATTAAGAGCAGACCGCCTGCCAGCATAGCAACAACTATTGTATTTGCCATACTTGTAGTACCTTCACCTATGTAAACAAAGGCAGAAAAGATATCAAACATTCCGTATGATAAACCGATGATTGTATTAAGTATTATGCCAAAAAGCAAAAGGAACATTACATTTATTCCCGAGATGCCCAATATAAGCAGCAAAACATAAGGTGCGGCTTTTATATAAGAATCAATACTTATAGCACTCTGTGTAAACACAACCGAACCGGTTGAAAATATCGGCAAAGAATAAAGTATTAAACACAAAATTGCCGGAATTGTAATTATTTTGAGGTTGAAAAACATTTCTTCCCGAATTTCAACATTTTGTGTACGGCTTGCAGCAATTTTGGTGTCTGATATAAGTGACATGTTATCGCCAAACATTGCACCGCCCACTGTTGCACCCAAAAGTACGGAAGGAGATATTCCAAAACTCTGAGATATAGAAACTGCAATCGGTACAATGGCTGCAATTGTTCCGCAGGAAGTTCCTATAGCAAGTGATATAAGTGCCGATATTATAAATAAACCCAGAACCATAAACTGAGCCGGTATAAATTGCTGTGCAATAGCAACAGCAGCTTCAACTCCGCCGACTGCTTTTGCAGTTGCAGTAAAGCCGCCGGCAAGGATAAAGATAAGACACATTATCATTATGTCTTTATTACCCATACCCAAAGCAAAAAGTTCAATTTTTTTTGATAGTTTTTCCTTGTGGTTTAATATTAAAGCAGTTGCCGATGATATAATAAAAGCTACCGTCATCGGAACACGTGAAAAATCTCTTGTTAAAAGAGAAAATCCGAAATAAAACAATACAAATACTATAAACGGAATTATTGCCTTGAAACTGGATTCTCTCCATTGTGTGTTTTCTTGGCTATTCAATATTTGTAACTCCCCTTGCTATTTTATATTCCAATTCAAAACATTCATTCATCAGTTTTCTCAGCTTGTCCTGCAAAGCCATTCTTCTGTAGGCATCGTGCCCGATTTGTTTTTCATAATCTTTGGATATTGCTTTGTCGGAAGCAGTCAAGTCGCTCATCTCATGCATAAAGAGAGTGTGTCTGTTACATACCCTTAAATTAAATTCTAATTCGTCAATTTGTTTTTTGACTTTTTCTAACTTTTCTTCCAACCCAATCATAATATCAGCTTAAAATACTTAAAACTTTTATGTAAAAATTCTACTACAAAATATAATTTGTGTACAGTTCTTAATATTTTTATTTTTAATATCAGTTTTATATGATATAATTCATCATGGAATTAATAAATATATATATAAAGGGAGCTTTATGAAAATAGATTGGAAATCAAAACAAACTAAAATTACAGCAGGTATTTTAGCGGTAATACTTATCCCAATAATGTGGAACCAAGGAAAAGCTGCAATCACAGGGGCAATTACAGCTTATATGATGTCTCAGCCAAAGACGGTAGAAGTTGCAAAACCGATAGCAAAAGAGATTAACCCTGAATATTCTACAACAGGAAGAATTGAAGCACAAAAATCTGTTGATATAATCGCTCGTGTAAGCGGTTGGCTTCAAGAAAGATACTTCCAGGAAGGAGACAGAGTTAAAAAAGGCCAAAGACTTTTCCTTATCGAGCCTGATGAATACGCACTTGCCGCACAAACCGCAAGAGCAAGAGTTAATGAAAATACTGCTGTATATAAAAATTCAGAAATTGATTTACATCGTGCAGAACAATTACTGAAAGAAGATTTGGTAAGCCGAGAATATTATGACAACGCACTTACGCAAAGAAACAAAAACAGAGCAACTTTAGACGGTGCTATTTCTGATATGAACAAGGCAAATCTGAATTTAAGCTATACAAATATAACCTCTCCAATGGATGGAAGAATCGGTAAAAAGAATATTTCAGAAGGTAATTATGTAACACCTTCAAGCGGTGTTCTTGCACAAATTTATACAACAAACCCGATGAAAGTTACATTTCCGTTGAAAAGCGGTGATTTTATAGAACTGAAAAAATACTTTAAGGATAAAAAGAACGAAAATCCAAGCCTTGATAATAGTGTGTCTATTCTTTTGGGTCTTTCTGACGGTTCAACCTATGAACAGGAAGGTAAAATAGAATTTGTAGATAACAAAGTTGATGAAAATACCGGTACAGTTACTATGAGAGCTATTTTTGAAAATCCTGATGAACTGCTTGTCCCCGGAGATTACGTTAATGTAACAATAAGAATTAACAAACCTCAAAAAGTTATGCTAATACCGCAATCCGCTACAAAAACTGACGTTGGAACTGGGTATTATGTTTGGGTAGTTAAAGACGGAAAAGCAGAAAAAAGAGATATTGTAGTAAATGAAAACTACGAAAATAATTGGATTGTGGAAAAAGGACTGGATTACAATGATGTTGTTGTTATGAAAGGTATTCAAGACATCTATAAATCAGGTCAAAAGGTAAAAACAAAAGCTTATACACCGGATAGTGCCGTTAAAAAAGAAGATAAAAAATAGTTTTGTCGGGTTAAAACCCGACCTATATGCTATATGCTGTAAGTTAGGCATTCCTACCCAACAAAAAAAGAATGAAATTTAATAAAAAGCTGAATTGCCACGGGCGGGGTAAATATAGTAATCGTCCTCGCAATGACAGATAATAGGTCGGGTTTTAACCCGACAAAAACAAAAAATATTGTAGGTTGGGTGAAACTCAACAAGAATAAAAAAGGAAAAGAAAATGGCGATTAATAAAGAAGATTTATATTTTTTCATTAAAAAACCAAGGTTTGCTGTTGTAATATCTGCATTGATTGTAATTTTAGGTTTACTTTCGTTGTTTGGTTTACAACAGGAAAAATACCCTAACATTACACCTCCTCAGGTAACAATAACTGCGAGCTATCCGGGAGCCAGTGCTGCCGTTATTGAATCTTCTATTGCATCGCTTCTTGAATCTCAACTTAATGGTGTCAAAGACATGATTTACATGTCCTCAACAAGTTATGATAATGCTTACAATTTAACTATATTTTTTAAAACAGGTACGGATAATGATATTAACCTGATGAATGTTCAAAACAAACTTCAACAGGTTCAGTCACTCTTACCGCAAGAAGTTGTGCAGCAAGGGTTAACGGCAGAGAATAAGGTAGGCGGTGCCGGTGCGATTATCTTAAACCTCGCTTCTGAAAATGAATCTTGGAATCAGCTTGATTTAACAAACTATGCTAATATTTATGTTAAAGATGCTATTAAGAGAATTAATGGAGTCGGCTCAGTAAACGTATTTGGTGCGGATGATTATTCTATGCGTATTTGGCTTGACCCGGCGAAACTTGCAAGTTATAAAGTTACGATTGCAGAAATTCAAAATGCCATCAGAACTCAGAATATTCAGCTTTCAGCAGGTGCATTGGGCGATAAACCAACAAACGCAAATCCGAGTTTAAAATTATCGCTTCTTACAAAGGGTAGGCTTCAAACACCTGAAGAATTTGGCAACATTATAATTCGTTCAAATTCAGATGGCTCCAAACTCAGATTAAAAGAAGTTTCAAGAGTTGAACTTGGTGCAAAATCTTATTCCATGTTTGGTATAGTTGACGGTAAACCTGCTGCTTTAATTCAGGTTATGCCGCTACCTGGTGCTAATACGGTTGAGATATGTAATAATATTTATAAAACAATGGATGAACTCTCTCAGACACTTCCTGATTCGTTGAAACTTGATATTATGATGGACAGTTCTACGTTTATTACCGAATCAATGGACGAAGTTGAATTCACCATTCTTTTAACTTCATTAATCGTTATTTTAATTATATTTGTATTTTTAGGCGATTTTAAAGCAACATTAATTCCTTGTGTGACAATTCCTGTATCTCTTGTCGGAACTTTTATTGCTCTTAAAGTCTTAGGAATGTCATTGAACCTGTTAACTCTGTTTGCCTTAGTTCTTGCAGTTGCGGTTGTAGTAGACGATGCTATTGTCGTTATTGAAAACGTAAAACGTCACACGGAAGACGGTAAAAGTGCAGTTGAGGCAACTCAAATTACGATGAAAGAGGTCGGCGGCTCTCTTGTTGCCATGGCATCAGTTCTTATGGCGGTATTCGTTCCGATGTGTTTCATGAGCGGATTATCCGGTACTATGTACAAACAGTTTGCGGTTTGTATAGCAGTATCAATCGCACTGTCAGCAATATGTGCCTTATCGCTTTCTCCGGCTATGTGTTCTATTCTATTGAAACCGGTAAAAGAAAAACATTCTGATGACGGGCAGGTCACTTGGGCTAAAGTTGTAAAAGCATGGCTGGATAAAGGATTAGAGTTATTTAATTTCTATTTTGAAAAACTCACAAACTTTTATATTGATTGTGTTAAAAAGTTTGTTTATGATAAAAAATTAACAATAATAACATATGTTTCTATTGTTCTTTTAATGTTGGGTTTATTCAGTTTTATTCCTACAGGATTTATTCCTGATGAAGACCAAGGTATGTTGATATCTGTTGTAACACTTCCAGACGGTGCATCATTAAACAGAACAGAAGCTGTGTGTAGTAAATTTATCAGAGCAATAGATGGCATTGAAGGTATTGATAAAGACAGAGTTATTGCTTTTGGAGGTTTTGGACCGTCAAATCAGGCAACAATAGTTATTCAATTAAAAGAATGGGGTGAACGTAAAGTAAATCCTATTGATTGGGTAATTCGTAAAATTCAAGGCAGACAAACTGACCTTTCTCACAACGGAATTTTAATGGAAATTTATAAACGTACTGCAGATATTAATGAAGCATCAATATTTACGCTTTCACCACCGGCAATAGACGGTTTGGGTATGGCAGGCGGTTTTGAGTATCAGCTTATGTCTACGGGTAATGCAAGTGTTCAAGACCTTGCTGCATTTGCAAATGAGTTTATTGCAAAAGCTAATCAAGACCCGACATTGCAAAATGTTTATACACAATTCCAAGCTAATGTTCCTCAATATCAGCTTGATATAGATTATGATAAAGCTCTTGCTCAAGGAGTTGATTTGAATGAACTTCATAATACTTTAGCTTCAACCTTATCTTATGCATATATTAATGACTTTAATAAATTGGGCAGAATTTTTAAGGTATTTATGCAGGCAGAGGGTGATTACAGAAACAAAATTGAGGATTTACAAAAGATATTTGTTATAAACACAAAAGGACAACCTGTTCCTATTATGACAATGATTACACCAAAACAAACTGTTGGTGCAGTTTCTATTACAAGGTTTAATCAATTCCGTGCTGCTCAAATCCAGGGTTCTCCTGCCAACGGAAAATCATCAGGTGAAGCAATGAACGCAATGATAAATTTGTCTAAGAATAATTTACCGCACGATTACACTTTTGCCTGGTCAGGAACATCGCTTCAGGAAAAGGAATCTTCAGGACAGACAGGACTTGTTGTAGGTTTTGCATTATTATTTGTTTATTTATTCTTAGTTGCGCTGTACGAAAGCTGGATGATACCTGTTGCGGTACTTTTAATATCACCTGTCGCAATTGTTGGTGCGTTAATATTCCAATTAATGATGGGACAATCTCTTGATTTGTATTCTCAGGTTGGTTTGATTACATTAATCGGTTTGGCAGCTAAGCAATCTATTTTGATTGTTGAATTTGCAAAAGAAGAACATGAAACACATGGTTTGTCAATATATGATGCAGCTATTAAAGCGGCTCTTTTGAGATTTAGGGCAATCATGATGACGGAAGCTGCATTTATTTTAGGTATTTTACCATTGTTATTTGCGTCAGGTGCCGGTGCAAACAGCAGAATATCAGTTGGTTCAACAGTCATCGGAGGTATGATTGTTGCGGCAACTTTGGGTACTGTTTTGACACCTGCTTTTTATGTTATAATTCAAGATGTAGTTGATAAATATTTCAACAGCAAGAAAGATGAAGAAGATGAGATTAAATAAAAAACAAATTTTAAGTTTAGCAATATTGTCCTGTTTTGTATTGACCTCTGTTAATACAGCAGAAGCATTTAGCTTAAAAAAGAATAAAAACAATACTAACAATACACAGGTTGTTACTCTTACAAAAACTAACAAAAAACAGAAAACAGGTGAAATGGAGCAACCGCCTTATACTAACGAAGTGCACTCCGTATTTTCGCTTAATGACTGTATAGAAAATGCTATTAAATACAATCCGGGCATTTGGGCTTCCATATATGAAGAAGAAGCATACAAAACAAAAATAGGTCAGGCATGGGCAAACTATTTCCCGTCAATAAGTGCCGGTATTGATATTTCAAGAAGCGGTAATAAATACATTGGCGGAGGTCCGTATGGCGGAGCAATGAGCCAATATACTACAATGGGCTACATTCCTTCTGTTTCTGCTGATATGCTTATCTTTGACTTCGGTAAAACAAAAGCTTCGGCAGATAGAGCAAAAAGAATGTATGAATCAAAGGTAGAGAACACAAAAGAAAATATCAACACTATTATCTACAACATAAAAATTGCATATTATAATATTTTGTTTGCTCAGGCACAGGTTCATGTTTATGAAGATACAGTTGCTGATTATCAGCTGCAATTAGATCAGGCATGGGGATTCTATCGTTATGGTACAAAACCAAAACTTGATGTAGTTACTGCTGAATACAACCTCGGTAAAGCAAAGCTTAATCTGGTTAAAGCAAAAAATGTTCTTGAAGTTGCAAGGGTTCAGCTATCCCAGATTATGGGTATTCCGGAATATACAAATTACGAACTTTCTGATCAGCTGACACTCAATTTATTTGATATAAATGAAGAAGATGCAATAAAAACAGCATTTGAAGTAAGACCGGAACTTATTTCTGCAAAGAAAGCAGAAGAAGCTGCTAAAATGAATCTGAGAGCTGCGAGAAGAGATTTTGCACCGGATTTGGGCATTTACGGAAACTACTACAACGGCATCGGAAATGAATACAATTTACAATCAGGACAAATCGGTGCAGGGCTTACTTATAGCGGGCTGAATATTTTAAGAATAAAGAAACAGGTTGATCAGGCTCGTGCAGAATACAAAAAAGCAAAAGCTGAATACGAAGATACAAAACACGAAGTTTATTTTAACGTCAAGAGTGATTACCTTGAACTTGAAACGGACAGAGAAGCTATCATAATTGCAAAACTTGCATTAGATCAGGCAAAAGAACAGTACAGACAGGTAACAGGAAGATATAAAGCCGGTGTTGGTGATGCTATCGAACTTAAAGACGGTGAAAATACATATCTGAATGCTCGTCTTGATTTTTATAACGCAATGCTTGACTACAACAGCAGTGCGGCAAGTCTTGAAAAAGAAATCGGTTTACCTTTGAAACTTAAACCCGAAAAGGTTTTGGATATTACAAAAGAAGATTTGTAAAAATCTGCAAAAATATTGCTCTGTTGTGTGATAAAAAAATCATTAATTTTGCATAATATTTTTATGCAGTGTTGGCTGCGTAAAAAATGAAAGGATGCAAAATTATGACATTTAATCCGCTTAAAGAAAAAGGTATGCCTTTAGAAAAACAACTAAGAAATTGGCACCAGATAGCAGGAAAACCTTATAATAAAACAGAGGTTGACTGTTACACAAGGACACGTCAAATCTTAATGAACGGAATAGAAGTTGAGGCTTGGGGATTTAAGCACCAACTTGCCCGATACTTAGAAGACAATGATGATAAAATTAAACTTGCACAAATAGGAAGAATAGAAAATACACAGCAAATGACCTGTAACTGGATGGGGCCAGCAGACCAAACAGTTCTTGAAACAACATTAGGTTATGAACAAGTTGCTGTTGATTTAACGGCATGGCTAGCTCAGAACGAACCGGATGAATACGTAAAAGAAGTTTTTGACTTTGGTTTATTAGAAGATTTTGACCACCTTTACAGGTATTCACAATTTGCTTATGCAAAAGAGGGAATAGAACCGTCATCAATCGTTCAGGGGCAAACTGATGTTATAACCGGACGTCCTACCCAGCATCATCACAACTGCAACGGTCTGCGAAAACGTAAGCATTATGACAAAGCAACTGCTTCTCCGCAAACTAAGGTTAATATATTGACAGTTCTTTCCGGAGAACAGCAAACTCATAATTTTTATGCGGAACACGGTTTTATGTACGGTGATCATATATTAAGAGAAACTTATGCAGAAATTAAAGACGTAGAAGAAGAACATGTTACAATGTACGAGTCTTTAATTGATCCGACAGAATCAATGTGGGAAAAGCTCCTTATTCATGAATTTACCGAGGTTTGTAATTATTACACCTGTATGGAAGATGAGCAGGATGAAAGAATAAAAAAACTCTGGGAAATATTTTTGGATATGGAATTAAATCATCTTCAAACAGCATCAGAACTGTTTAAAAAATACGAAAACAGAGAACCTGAAGAAGTGATTGGTGACGGAATAATTATTCCATGCAGGTTTAAGAGTCAAAAAGCCTATGTACAAAAGGTTCTTGAAGCTGAAGCAGGAAAAAGACTTGCTCCGGAAGGCGGATTCTATAAATCTACAGAGGAACTTCCTGATGACTGGGCAAGTTATTCAGTTCAGAGTCGCCTTTGTGAACTTTCTGCACCATCTGAAAATGCAATTCATATAGGCGGACTTTATAATGACAGAGATATTGTCGAAGCAAAAAAAGAACTTTTGGATAAACAAACAGATATTTTAAAAAACGGTCTTCAGAGAAAATCGGTTGCATCAAATACAGTTATGCCCGAAGAACTTGAATCTATGATAAAAAAACATGAATCAAAAAATAAAAATAAAGAAAAATTAATTTAAACTAAATATAACCAAAATGTTTATGCTGAATGTCCGTATAAACATTTTGGTATTTCGTCAGTTAGACATATATAAATTTATCCGGTTGAATATATTTTTTTTACCTTGTCTGATGATTTTTAAAAATATTATTTTTATTAACATTATTCATACAAAAAGATAAAAACAGAATCAATAACAAAATGGAGGGTTTTGATGAATATTTGTACAGCACCAACTTATAAACTTGAAAAGTTAAATAATTTATTTTTAGAACTCACGGCAAAAAACTGCAATCAAAGATGTGCGGGATGCTATATAGATTTTCCTCTGTCAAAAAATATAAAAGACTTTCTTCCTCTTGATATGATAAAAGAAGTTTTGGAAGATACAAAAAATGAAGAGCTTTATTGTATATATCTTACAGGCGGAGAACCGATGACACATCCCGACTTCAATACTGTTTTAAGAACTTGCCTGAAAAGGTGTAATGTTTGTATTTGTACAAACGGCAGTTTTTTGAATGAAAAGAAAATAAGGTTTTTGAAGAAAGTCGAAGATGAAGGTGCAAATTCTTGGCAAACCCAAATATTTTTTAAACTTTCTCTTGCTCATTTTAACGAACAGGAAAGCGATAAAGTCAAATACAGAGGACATTTCAGACAAACAATTTCTGCATTGAAAACTCTTGCAAGATATAATTTTAATTCTGTTCTTTCAATTCAGAATTATTATAAAATTGATGATAAAATTTTAAAAGAAAAATTTGAAAAAATTTTTGAAGAAAATACAATTTCAAATACTGATTTGCAAATTAATATTTCATATCCTTATGATTCCGAAGAAGTAATGAAACCTGCGCAAAATACTGATTGTATGTATGGAAGAACATATACAAAGAATGGTGTTTATGCCTGTCCGTTTTTGTCAAATGATTACCGCGGCAGAATGGGAATTTCATTTAAAGATTATTCAAAAAATATAACAGCGGAAACAGATTTTTGTTCCGTATGTTCCGCAAACAAAAATCCCATGTTTACAATCGGATAATTGTATTTTTTACAATTATTAATTTATGTATATAACTCATATATAACAAGCATTCCAAGGATTTTGAGTTCATAATATAGTAAACATTTGTAACATTATACTCGTGAATTAATACTAAAGAGTTACATTTTTATTGGAATTATGGTATAAATATTAATGTAAAAATATATACTGGGATGATTATAAAAAAAATAATTATTCCTAAAAAATGAACGGAGGCAATAATGTCAGTAGGACAATTTGTATTTATGTTACACAGCCATCTGCCATATTACAGAAAAGCCGGTATGTGGCCATTCGGAGAAGAAAACCTTTACGAATGTATGGCAGAAACATACGTACCTCTGCTTAATGCAATTGCAGAGTTGTATGACGAAGGTATAAAAGCAAAATTAACTGTCGGTATTACTCCAATACTTGCAGAACAATTAAATGACGAACACCTGCAAAACGGTTTCGTGAAATACATAGATGCTCAAATCGCAGCTGTGGCAAAAGATTTGGAAAGATATCCGGATCCTAAGGTTGCTCACAGTCAGCATTTAAAATATTTGGCAAAATATTATTTTGATTTATGGAATAAGTTAAGAGATGATTTCGTAAACAAATATGAAAAGAATCTTGTAAAATATTTCAGAAAATATCAGGATTTAGGTTGTATCGAAATAACAACATCAGGTGCAACTCACGGTTTCTCACCTCTGCTTGCAACTGACAGCAACCTGAATGCTCAATTTAAAGTAGGTCAGGATACAACTGAAAGATTATTCGGAAAGAAAGCAATGGGTGCATGGTTGCCTGAATGTGCTTACAGACAGGGTTATGAATATGTAGGAAAAGACGGTAAAAAACACTGGAGACCGGCTATTGAAGTTACTCTTCAAAATAACGACATTCACTACTTCTTTACTGAATCTCACGTAATAGAAGGCGGTAATTCAATCGGTAACAGACGTGTAATCGGTGTTTACGGAAACATTGAATATATTCCGCTTCCGGAAAGACCTGCTACAGGATATGATACATATTCAGCATACTGGTTGCCTGATGCACAAGTTGCAGTAATGGGAAGAAATGACAGAGCAGGTTATCAGGTTTGGTCTGCTGCAGACGGTTATCCGGGTGACGGCTGTTTCAGAGAATTCCACAAACGTGATGACAAATCAGGTATGCACTACTGGAGAATTACATCACCTACAACAGATTTAGGTGACAAAATGTTATATGATCCGGTTCTTGCATTCAATAAGATAAATGAAAACACTGATCACTATACAACATTAATTTATCATCAGTTGAATGATTACAAAAAAGCAACAGGTAAAGAAGGTCTTGTAATGGTTTCATTCGATACGGAATTATTCGGACACTGGTGGTTTGAAGGTGTTGAATTTATTAAACAGGTTATTAAGAAATTTAATACTTATCTTCCTGAAGTTGAAAGAATGACAGCCGGAGAATATATAACAAAATATCCTCCGAAAGAAGCTATTCAAATTCCTGAATCATCATGGGGACAAGGCGGACACTTCTATGTATGGCAAAACCATTTAACAGAATGGATGTGGCCGATTATTCACTCTTGCGAAAAACGTATGTGTGAGATTGTTGATGCTCATCCTGAAATTCCTGAAGATAAACTTCTGCACAGAGCATTGAATCAGCTTGCAAGAGAAAACCTGTTATTGCAGTCTTCTGACTGGCCGTTCTTAATCACAACATGGCAGGCAAAAGATTATGCAACAGACAGATTCAATGAACACGTTGACAGATTCAGCTTTATTGCTGATATGATTGAAAGCGGAAATATTGATGATGCTAAACTTAAAGAAATCGAAAGCATTGATAACTGTTTCCCTGTAATTGACTACAGAGTTTACCAGTCAATTACCGAAGGTATTATTCCTCAGCAGGAAAAGAAACTTGCTCCGCTTTATAATTAATAAAAACAATAAGACAAAAACAAAGCGGTTTGGCATTAGCCAAACCGCTTTGTTTATTATATTGTATAGTAAGAAACTATTTTACAGATATAATATCGGATATACAAAGTTATATAGGAGGGTATATAAATGCAAATTTCAGGTATTAACAATGTTAGTTCAAATGATACTTCTTTTGGTGCAAAAGTTAAGATTAATCCGAGTAAAAAGATTTTAAGTCATTCTGAATCAGGATTTTTGGAAGATATTGCAAGAAATATAGGAACCAAAAAAGATACTGTTTTTTTTGAAGTCGGAAAGATTCAAAAAGAAGAAGGCAGAGAAATGACACAAGACGGTGTAGATATTTTCAATATTTTTTCAAGAAAGATAGAAGCATCATTTAATTTAAACGGCAAAAATTCAAAGATACAAAATTTATCAAAATATGACAGTTACAAAACGTATGCAGAGGAATTACCGGAAAATAATATTTTAAACAGACCTTTTGAATATATGAGCCAATACATAGAAAAATTAAATAAAAAATATGAAGCACTGTTCAATAAACCTGTTTTATAATAAAAATAACTGATTAAAAAAGTCCCGAATATTCGGGACTTTTTTAGTATTTAGTTGTCTATTTTTTTGAAAAACGGTCTTTAATGCTATCCTCTGCGTTTGAGCCTACAACACCGCCCGCAACAGCACCGGCTGTTGCTGTCCAGCCTGCAAGAATCCAGCCGATAGGACCTGATAATGCGATTGTAGTAACTAATGCTCCCGTTACAAGAGCACTTCCAGTAACTCCTCCTATTATTGCTCCTTTGCCGCCCTTAAATGTGTTGACGGAACTTCTGTTGTGATGATTTGTGTTTAAAACGTTAACTCTTTGTCGGATGCTTGTTGGTTCGATTCTCATATATACCTCCTTGTTTAGTTATGCAAAAAATTATTACTAATACTTTACTCTTGCAAGAAATTCTCCTTTTGTCATATTCATAAATTTATTAACTATTTTTCTGTATGCGGTTCTTCTCGCAAGAGTAACTTTCCTGCCATTCGGACGATCATCTCTTACTGCAAGAAGTGAATATTCATATCCTAGCGGTCCTGTTTTTTGATGCATTTCAATTGTATAGTTATCACGCCCGAATGATGCATATTCTTCAATTTTTTGATTTAGTTTATATATGTTTTGCTTTCTGTTTTCGCCGTTATTAAAGAAACCCTGCATTGATTTTACAAATCTGGGTGACACTTTGGCATTAAAATCCGGTTGTGATAATGTACGGGTTTCTATTTTCATATAAATATTTAATTCCCTAGATAACTATAATTATATCTCTGTTTTTGAGTAAATGTAAAGAATTTATAACAAATATTAATTACAAATTAAAATATTTCAATAGTAGTTATCAGGTCTGTTTCTGTTATACTCCGTATTTTTTTGTTAATTTATTTATTTTTTCTTCCCGTTTATCACCGGGATTAATAACAATGTTTTCATTTAATGTATGATTATTTCTTGCATAATCATCCAGACATTTTAAAATTTCTGCCGCACGTTCAAATTGTGTCGGGGCATTGCTGATTCTGTCACAGATTTGCTCAACTTCTTTTGTTGTTTTAAATGTCAGTGTTTTCATTGTCGGCAAAGAATACTGTTTTGATTTTATTATAAGAACATTTCCGGCATTTTGCAGGGTATAAGGCTGATATAAACGTTCTCCGCTAACATGGCTTATATAGAATTCGTTTTTGCTTATATCTAAATTGTAGTATTTTGTATCTGCCAGATACTTACCAATGTCATCAAGCCGATTTATAATTTTTTCGGGTAATGTTGAAAGGTAGTTTGACTTATTATGTACAATTCTTAGCGCCTTAAAATTTTGTTTGGGTATATTGTTGTTTGTCTGTATATTATTAATTCTCATTGTATTTGACCTTATAGGAATTATTATACACTAATCCGTATATTTTATTCTACCTGTTTGGTTGATTAAGATTGGTTTATTAAGATGTTTTATATACTCACATGTGAGATAAGCCTTATTGAAGGGGTATTCTGTAGCTTCCTCTTTAGGTGATAAAACATCATAATCTGCCCCCCAGGACATAATAAATGAATCTGCAACAACCTTATATTTTTTATCTTCTCTGGGGTTGTTAATATCTATAGGGTGCTCTTTTCCGTTTCTGTCGATAAAGTTCATTCCGACAAGTGTTTTCTTTGAAGGGCTGACTGTATAATTCAGACCTGAAACAGCAAGCAGTCCCGGTTTATTTCCGATAGAATTATAAGAAATTTCCGTTGCTTTTTTGAAAGCATTAACAAGAGTTTTTTCCGAAACTTCCGCAACGGATATATTATCTGCAAATGGTGCAATTTCTTTTATGTCGCTAGAATCGATATTTCCTTTTTTGAAATAGTTTCTTGTTGCATTGTTATTCCAAATACCGATATCTGCATCCATTTCATATTTCATTGCATCACACATAAAATTAGCATGCGGATTTTCGTCAAGCAAAGATTTCGGAGCCGGCGGAGCATATTCTATATATCCGACACGTTCAGGTGTACCTAAGATATCATTAAATAAAAATTGGTGAACCAGATTTCTGTGATACAGAGCGGTATTGCCCAGATTGTTTTGGGCTTTTGTAATAACACCGTTTTTATCGAAGGTTAAATTAAGCTCTCCAAAGTGTTTCCCATCTTTACCTGCCTCTGTTATTATAACCGGCTCACCGTTTTTTGAATAAATAAGATTTTCGCCTTCTTTGATTCCTTCAAGAAGTTCATGAGTATGACCGCCAATTATTACGTCTATTCCCTGAGTATTTTGTGCTACTTCCTTATCTCTGGCGATTCCCAAATGTGATAATAAAATTATTTTATTAATACCCTGTTCTTTAAGAGTGTTAATTTCATCCTGAATTAACTCTGTTGTTTTTTCCAAATCGTGAGCTTTGCAGTCTTTGTGGTAATCAGGATGCGTTGCTCTTTCTGTCAAATCAACAGGAGTTGTTCCTATCAAACCTATTTTTTGCCCTTTAACTTCTATAATAGCTGAAGGTTTAATAAATTCTTTTATGTCAGCTTTGTTGTAGTTTTCTAATTCTTCCTGCGTCTGATGTTCAAGCGGTTTTTGTTCAATATTAATTGCCAAAATATTACCGTTAAATTTATCTGCAGTTTCTTTCAAATCTCCCTGTTTTGTATCCATTTCGTGATTGCCGAGTGCCGTTGCTTTCACTCCTGCAAGGTTTAAAAATTTAACGGTTGCATCGTGGACAGCTCTGTTTTTTTCATCTCCGATATCATTATCTCCGCCGGAAAGAATGATATCTCCTTTAATTCCGGATAAAATTCTCATCATATTATTGGTCTGACCGTGCAAGTCATTTACATATCCGATTTTTAATTCAAAACTGTCTTTTTCGGGGGTTCTTTCCAATTGTCCGCTTTTGAACGGTACCGCCAAAGTTTTTGGGGCTGTTTTTCCGTATGTATTATTTGTGATAGTAATGCCTTGGATGTTCATAATTTCCTACTTTTCAAAATTTATTCTGCCGAGTTGGTTGATAACAACGGGTTCTTTATTTCGTTTGATATAATCACATACCATAACGTCTTTGTCGTAATTATATTTTTTCAGATAATCTTTTTCATCTGCCAGAACGTTAAAATCTGCACCGGCTGACATCAGAAATTCATCGGTAACAACTTTATATTTTTTTGTTTCACTCGGATTTTCAATATTGATTTTATGAGTTGCACCTTTTTTATCAATAAAGTTCATTTCTACAAGTGTTCCTTTTTTCGGATTTACTTTGTAATTCAAACCTGAAACTGCAATTAATCCCGGTTTCTTACTGCTTGAAGAATAAGTGTCGCTTATTGCTTTTTTAAACAGATTAATAAGTGTTTTTTCCGAAACTTCCGCAACGGCAACAAAATCTAAAAACGGTGAAATATCTTTAATATCTCGGGAATTAATTTCTCCTTCGTGGAAGAAGTTTCTAACTCCGCAATTGTGCCAGAGGGCTATATCCGAATCAGTTTCTTCTTTCATAACATCACAGACAAAATTTGCGTGAGGATTTTCTTCCGTCAGTGATTTCGGCGGAGGCGGTGCGGATTGAATATATCCTACATTTTCAGCATTTCCCAAAACTTCGTCAAAAATGTATTGGTTAACCAGATTTTTATGGAATAAACCTGTTTCACCCAGATTATTTTGAGCCTTTGTTATTATACCGTCTTTATCAAAGGTTAAATTAAGTTTTCCGAAATAATTTCCGTCACGTCCTGCCTCTGTAATAATCACCGGCTCTCCTGATTCTGTATAGAAAAGATTTTCACCTTCTTTTATTCCTTCCAAAAGTTCGTGAGTATGTCCGCCTATTATTACATCAATGCCTTCAGTTTCTTTTGCAACACGCTTATCTTTCTTGTGTCCTAAGTGTGAAAGAAGTATTATTTTATTGATACCCTGATTTTTTAGTTTATTAACCTCCTGCTGTATGTCCTTGATTGTATCGTCAAGCTCGCTTATGTGACAGTCTGTGTGATAATTAGGATGTGTCAGTCTGTCAAACATATCAATCGGAGATGCACCGAGTAAACCTATTTTTTCGCCCCTCACCTCTATTATTTTAGAAGGTTTTAAACTTTTATCCAATTCTGCTCTTCCAAGTTTTTTAACCATTTCTTCATCTTCGCTTGCCAAACTGTCTTTTGTCATATTTACAACAAGGGCATCCGCTTTATAAGACTTTATTGAATCTATTAAATCTTCTTGTGTAGTGTCCATTTCGTGATTACCGATTGCGGTTGCAATAACATTTGCTATGTTCAGAAATTTCGCTGTTGCTCTGTGTACGGACTTGTTTTTTTCATCGCCAATATCGTTATCACCGGCAGACAATACTATATCTCCGCTTACTCCGGAAAGTATTCTCAGCATATTATTTGTTTGTCCGTGTGTATCGTTGACATACCCTATTGAGATTTCAAAAGAATCTTTTTCGGGAGATTGTTCCAGCTGATTAATCTTTGAAGTAACGGAATTTTTGTTGATTTGTTGATTCTGTTGGTTTTTTCGGTCAGCTCTAAATGAGTTTTGTATTTCATTTATTCCTAAACCGGGAATTTTGATTTTCATATTTAACCTTCTTCTATTTTTCTGAAACCTTCTCAAGAAATATTTTTGCCTTATTCTTAAGAAATAGTTACATTTGTTTACATAGAGAGTGTGGTTAAAGCCTTCCTCAAAAGTTCCTCTGAGTTTGAAGGTTCCGCGATTACCGGAAGAATTTTCTGAAGTGTATCCTCAATCTCATCTTCTTCATATCCTAATGATAATAAGACTGCCTGCGTATCCGTTACAGCTTGTGTCTGAGGGATTGAAGCCGATGACGATTTTGGGAGATCGGTTTTAATAAGTTTGTCTTTCAGCTCTAAGATTATTTTTTGAGCCAGCTTTGGTCCGACACCTTTTGCTCTTGTCAGTTCTTTATAGTTTCCGTCTATAACGAGCGAGATTACATCACAGGCGTCAAATTCGTTTAATAATGCAATACCCATCTTTGCACCGACTCCTGACACCGTTAATAATATCTGAAAAATATCACGGGTTTCTTTGTTAAGAAAACCGTACAGTGACATGGAATCTTCCCGATGAGTAAGAAGTGCATAAATCTTTTGCGGTTTATCTTCATCAATTTTGACGGAATTAAAATCTCTGTCAGTAATTTCTAAAAGATAACCGACACCTGAAACTTCGATAGAAAGATATGTACCCTTTGCATTTTTTCTTTTGTCTGTGATAAATCCCTTAAAGTAGTCGAACATTATTCACATACTCCCCAAAGTCATTATACCATGAAATTTCTGGCATGGAGAATTTGTAAAAAATATAATTACAGAAAAATCCGTCAGGCAATATTTTGTTGGTTCATTCTTTCGTAAGCTTTGCTTAAAGACAGCACTCTGTCAGCATAACCTCCTGGATGAATTCCTTTCCAATTGCGGAATGCTTTGCTACCGGGACCGGCATTGTATGCAACTAATGCTCTTGCTATATTGCCGTCTGCTTTATCAATCATTTTTCTCAGGTATTTTGCGGAAGCCATAATATTTGCTTCAGGGTTGCTTCTGTTATAACATCCGTTTTCTCTTGCGGTTCCGGGTTCAAGCTGCATTATGTTATTTGGAGCACCAACACCCATAGTGGATTCTTTCATGCAGATACCCTGTAATACTGATTTTGGTACATTATATGTTGCTGCTGCTTTTTCAAAATATGCATCAAAATTTGTTGTATTTCTTGCAACACGTCTGTTTCTTGAATTTTTTATTACCCAGTTAGCACCCCAATTTTCGTTAACCTGATAATCACTTAGCTCAGAGAAAGCATTTTGTATTTTTTCTCCGGATGGTTCAGGTGAAGGCTTAGGAGTTGGGTTATTGGATTTAGCTTTTACTGCTTTTGCTGTAGTATTGTTACCCGATTGAGGTTTAGGTGGCACAGCAGTTCCCGTATTAGTCGGTTTTTTTTCATCAGTCTTTTTAACTTCGTTTTGCACAGGTGCCTGTGTGCTGCTCAAACCGCAGAATTCTGCAATTTTTTGTTTTATTTCATTACTGGAGTTACTCAGATAGGATTCTATACTTTTCAGTGCGTTTTCTTTTTTTATTGCAATTTTTATCGTGTTAGCTTTAACACCGGTATAATTGCGAAATGCATCCCAAATTGGCTTTTTGATTGTATCATCGTCGCCGTCTTTCAGGTCAAGACTTTTCCACACATCATATGCATTTAGCGAAATTGAATTTACATTTTCTGTCATAACTCATCTCTCTTACTTGTCACTTCATATATATAAACAATTTCTAAATATAAAATTTTTACAAATCACAAAATTTGTTACAAATCTTTATATATAAACTAAGAAGTGACATGAGAAAACAAAGACTTTACAATAAAATATGTTTACGGTAGTATAAACAGGTAAACCAATTGAATACATTTGGAGGAATGCCAGAGTGGTTGATTGGAGCGGTCTTGAAAACCGTCGTACGTGCGAGCGTACCTAGGGTTCGAATCCCTATTCCTCCTCCATTTAAAGAGTCCCGTATGGGGCTTTTTTTTATGGGATTCAAACCCGTATTTGCTGACGCAAAAGAGGGTTCTCCCTCCATTGGCTTTAGGTGTTGCTTGTAATGGTTTATGATTGTATTTTTTTGAGTAGTTTGCTCGGAAGAAAATAAGGGTAGGTTGGGCATACTTGCCCAACACCACTAAATTCTAGCAATCGGAAAGCGATTGAGAATCTGAAAATCAAACTGCTCCAAAAGTGACTTTCTTTGCACTTTTTTACTCATTTTTTGCACTATTCTTGCACACTTTTGCACAAAATTGAACCCTAAAGTTTTTGTCGGGTTAAAACCCGACCTATTCACTTAAAAACAAAATAAGTAATTTGTAATAATTAAAAAGAATAAACAATCCCACCATTTATACCAATATTATTATAACTTCCTTTTTTAAATAAATTTGTTGTATCATAGGTCTGAAATAAAGCATATCCGGATAATTTTTTTGTAATAGGTGCAGAAACTGTTGTTAGTGTTTCCATTTGCGGTGTTAATCCATCATTATTTATATGAACTGCTAATCTTGGATCAAAACTAAAATTAACTTTTTTGGACAGCATAGCATTTAATTTTAACGGCGTATAGGCTACTTTTGAGTCAAAAACTCCTTTTTCTTTTAAAAATTCACCATACAACTCCTGACTTAACCACACCTTTTTGCCATTATTTGTATAGGTTCTGTCTAAAAATCCAAAAGCCCCTATCCATGGTTTTTTATTTGCAAAATCATATCCTGCTAACGGTGAAATATATGCTGACAATTTCTTTTTATTTTTACCAAAACCCGTACCGACTGCTGTTAAGTTATTTCCATTTAAAAACTGAAATGTTCTTAAAGAAATATCTTTAGATACTTTGTTGCTTATTTTAACAGTATCTCGGGTTGCCACTTCTAAAAGAGGTTTTTGAGGTAAACTTCTTACTGCTTTTTGTGTGTGTGCCGGAATAAAGGATGATAATCCAAATAAACATGCAATAAATTTTGTTTTTATATTCATATTTGCCTTTCAATATTTATTAAATATAAAAAACTGCTAAAAATTTATTTTGCCACCTTTATTAAACTCTCTTTTCAAAATTTCTCAAACCGACTGTTATTTTACATTAATTAACAGACTTTTATTTTAGTTCCCATATTGTTTTTTGTTGTTTATTTTCTGTAAGAGCTTTATTGAACATCGAAACAAATTCTTCTGCTTGGTTAATTAATTGTGAATTTTTTATTTTTTCGCTTGTTTCATTTTTAATTTGTGATATTGCCTCTATTGCATTAAACTTCTTTAATCCGCCGTTATGCTCAAAAATTCCTATTAAAAATCGATTTGCTTTCATAGAATCTTCGCACAAAGCAATTCCATTTAAACCTTGTTGTGAGGCAGCAATATCTATACCTTGGTCGTGCCAAAATTTTACAAATTTTTGTACTTCAAAGTTATGGACGAATTCGTTTAAGAGTTTTCCGTCCCATGAATCCACTGTACTTATTTTCAGAGCCTGAAAGTTCGGATTGTGATTGTTATATTGTACTCTCTGTACTTGCATTTTGCTACCTATTCTACTTTTGCATACTATATCGTATTATAAAACAGATAAAAATAAAATTTGTCAGTTAACAAAAAAATTCATTACTACTGTTCAAAATTTTCATACCGATTGTTATTTTACAAAAGGTTGTTAAAGTACCCGAAATGACTATTTTCAATTCTCAAAATTTCATATTTAGAATTTTGAAGAAGTAAATTGGCTCTAATTCAGGCACAGCCTAATTCACGAAAAAGGACAAAAGTAGGTTATTTGAAAAATTTTTGCAAATCTAGTCTCTTTGTTTAGCAGTTTTTTCAAATAATTTTATAATTTCCAGTATATTTTTTATATCACCGGAAAGCATTGATAAATTTTCGTAATTTATAACTTCATCATTTGATAAATCACAAAATTCAAAATAATCTCTGTCATTATGTAAGCAAATTATTATATCATCATTAATTACTTCAATTTTTATATCATTATTTGGATATTTAAGAAAAAGTGAATGAAAATCTTTATAATCTATTGTATATAAATTCTCGCGTGTAATTAAATAATTTGGAAAATAGCAAATGTTTTTAAAATTAACAATTAAATTATGTATATTACAGGATACAGCTCCCCCCTTGGGAAGCATCTTTTGTTCCATGCATATACAATCATAAATAGAAAATTCTATATTTTCATAAATTCCTGCGATACAATCATCTACAAAAACAATTTTTTCCAACTGTTTTAATAATTTGCTATTTTTTTTCAAACTTAAAGGAAACTGTTTATTACAATAATCTCCATCACACGATAAATTTTGTAATATTTTTTTATAAATCCCCAGTTCTTTTAATTTATTCTTATAATATCGTTCTTTTTCTTTCTTTTGCCTTGCATATTGTCGTTTTATTGATAATGATAATGTCCAAGCAAAAGGTATTCCAAATGTTGCTATAATTCCAATTGAATAATAGAGAGTCTGATGGGACATCTTCCAATCTGTATATTTTAACAAAATAATCAAAAAAATAATAAGCAATAATATACTGAAAGCAGTAAAACAATAAAAATATTTTTCTAAATTAGTATAAAAATTTCTGTATTTGTTATAATCACTGCACCATTCGTTAAAAATACCGCTGTCTTTTATAACAGGATAAAGTTCATTATCATAAAAATCTTTAAAATTTAACATATAAAATCCTTTTAAATGTATTAGTTATTATACAACTTTTGATGCCTTAAAACAATATAAAAAACAGATGAACTGTCATTGTGAGGCATTGTTTGCCTGTAAATTTATATTCTAATCTTCTGATAATGGGAATATTTGCGGAGTTTCGGCATTCTTATTTTTATAATTCAGTTGTATATCAGTTTTTGTTGTAGATTTAAAATCCGTAAAATACACTTTTCCGTTTACATCAATTATTGAGGCTATATAATCATCAGTGTTATGATTTTGCATTATTTTCTCCGGTTCAATGTTTACTTTATTTTTGAAATTTTCAGCCGCTCTGCCGGAAAGCCCAATCGGCTGTATAAAGACTATTTTGCTCTCAATGTCTTTTATATACCCTTGAGCCTGCTCCATTGAACAGACTACTTTTTGTCCTGTTTGATAATCTTTAATATACAGCTTCTCCACCTTATTTATAATTTCACTTATTAGGTATCTTAAAGCATCAGCATTATATCCTTTCACTTCTTTATAGTTATCCGGAAATGCCCGCAATATAAAATTGATTCTGTAATAGTCATAATCAAAAATTGGTGACATAGTATATATCACATTTGCCATTCTGTCAGTATATATATTTCGGAATTTTTCTGCTTTTTCTTTATTCCCTTCAAATCTATACATTAATGATTTTTCATAAAATGGACTAAACGGATTTATTGAAATATTGAATCTCAAAAATCCGTACTTTTTAACATTTTTTGCTTTTTGAACAAGCTCTTCCATTCTTTTCTGAGTTACTTTGTCCTGTATATTCCACCCTGATGTATCAAACAGCACATAAGAATTTGTAAGTTTATTTATTTCTTTTGCCAAGTCTAAATAATCATGCGTTTTTCCTTTTTTATCCTGCAGATATACCAAAGACGAATCGCCGTCATGGAACAATGTTACATATTTTCGGTCACTGCCTAATGCTTTAAAACCCAATCTGTTACTAAGTTCTTTAAATCCGTTACAAAATTTTTTAAAATCCTCATAGGATATCGTAGTCAGTTTATTTCTTTGCTTATGGTGTATTTCAGGCTTTGCATTTGCATAGCAATGTGTACACATATTTGAACAGCCGCGTCTTATAACAAATTCGATTGCGTCTTTCGCTATCTGAACAATCTGAGCCATACTCAAATTCTCAAATAACGGTATTCCCTGCTGAATTCCTTCAAGTCTTTTAGCATCATAATAATGTATATCGTTAAAGGGTAAGTGTTTTTTTTGCAGTCTTGTTTTAGTACGTTCTATATACGTTATTACTTTATTGTAATTATTTAATTTTTCTATCATACAAATATGAACGTGTATAAAAAATATTTTTGCTATTTTAAAAATTTTGTTTTCAGAGCATTATAATTTTTTATAAATTCCGGTATGGATTCTTATTGAATTTTCAGGTGTAAAAATTTCTGAATATAAAGAAAGCCGATTATCCGAAATAAATATTCCGCCCGGTTTTAATGTACGAAATATATTATTTACCGCTTCGATAAGTTCATTTTTATCAAGAATATAGCCTAACGTATTATTAATTGAAATTATATCAAATTCTTCATCCGGATATTCTTTAAGAGCATCCTGAATTTTTGTTTGCCATTTTGCTTTTTCAGGATTATTATATGTATTCCGCAGATATTCAAATATATCATCTGAAACTCTGTATTTTTTATAGCTGGGTAAATTGTATTTTGAACCGTCATCTTTGATAAAACTTGATGCTACAAACATTGGTTCTCCCCAGTTGTCATAATAGGATTGTTTAAAAAGATTATCTTCATAAGGTTTTCCTTGTAAATCAACGGTGTACATATCAAGGATATCTTTGAGTTCTTCTTCCCTTGCTAAACTTTTAACAGTAGCTAATAAAGAATATGGTTCTTGTGATTCACCAATACCTCCGACAAGCATTTTAACTTTATTATTTTTAAGATATGGCAAAGTGAATTGATTAAAAAATATTTTTAATGAATGTATTATATCAATAAATTCGTCAGACGGTGAGCCATAACATCCACCGCGTCTAAAGTAGCTTGAAGCAAGAATATCATATTTCTTTTTAAGTTCATAAAAATCCGGGTGATGTTCAGGCTGTGCTTCTTTTGTTGTCTTATTTCTATAATAATATTCTTTAACGGAATTACTGTCATCTGTACACGAACTATCTTCTGCTTTGTCAAATGCGTCTTGTTTCAGTAATGGTATTGTTATTGAGGAAAATAATGTTCCAAAACTAAATTTAGCTGATTTGCCAAGTCCTTTAAAATTTGTATTATATTTTTGTTCAGCTGAGTTATTTATGAATATTTTTGTTTGAAAATTTACCGGCGATAAATACATATTTTACATTCTTATTTGCACTAAACTTTTATAAATTTAATAAGGCGGCTAAATAAAAAATTTGCGTTATTATTTAAAATTGTTTACAAAAGTACACAGAAATATTTCATTAAAACCATGTTTAGAATTATTAATTTGGCAGTGTTTTCATTAAGTTGTATAAACTTATTCCCCATGTAGAATATATAATATGAGCGATATTAATAAATACATTTACAAAGGAGCCATTCATATTCATACAAAATTGTCTGACGGAACAGGCAGTACAAAATCTGTTGTCAAAGCTGCCAGGCAATCAGGCCTGGACTGGATAATTATTACGGACCACAATTATTATGATACGGAAGAAGGTATAATAGACGGGGTTTATGTTATTAAAGGCGAAGAAGTTTCTTCTCTGACCTGTAACCATTGTTTGGCACTTGGAATAAATCAAACAATACAGCCGGATGATAATCAACAGGTATATCTGGATAAAATTTGCGAACAAGGCGGTTTTAGTTTTGCTGCACATCCGGATGAGGGTACTGTTGCTGATGAAGAAGGAAATTTATGTCCAAGAAAAAATTCTTACAAATGTATTCCATGGACTGATAAAAACGTTAAACCTGACGGAATTGAAATCTGGAACTGGTTTTCAAATTGGGCGGATAATATTGATGACAGCAGCATTTTTAAATTGGCTTATGCATATTTTTTTAAAAATTCTATTATAAAACCTCCGTCACCATTGACACTAAAGTGGTGGGATAAACTTAATTCCGAATCGGAAAATGTTGTTCCTGCTCTCGGAGGAGTTGATGCCCACGCACTTAAAATATACCGTTATATACTTCCGCTCACAATTTTCCCGTATAAAACCTGTTTTGATACAATTACAAATTTTATTTACTTGCCGCATAAATTATCAGAAGATTTTAAAACCGCAAAAAAACAGATATTGAATGCCGTAAAAAGTGGAAACAATATGATTATCAATCGCAAGGTTTGCCGTGATATTCCGCAGATATATATTACAAATTCTCAAAAAACATATTACTGCGGAGAAGATGTTTTATTGGATAAAAATTGTTGTTTACATTTTGTATCAAAAGAAAAAATGAGTGTTTGTTTGGTTTATAATGGAACACAGACGGATAAATTTGTATCCGATAAATTTGATTACACTATTTCAAAAAGCGGGAAATATCGCTTGGAAGTATTTTATAAAAATAAAGGATATATTTACACAAATCCCTTTAATGTCAAGGATAAGGTCGAAGCATAATGATTAACACTGACGACGAACAACAAAAAAGATATGCCGTGATGGATGATACCATTCCGACAAAAGAAAGAATTATCGCCTGGCCGAGAATGGGTAATATAGATCTTTCAATGGAAGCTCTTGTCAGCTCTCTTGGGGCAAAAATCGTTATGCCGCCGCAAAATACAAATGAAGCTCTTGAAATAGGTGTTAAGAACAGTATTGAAGGAATTTGCCTTCCTTATAAACTTAATCTTGCAAATTATGTTATGGCACTCGAGCAGGGTGCAAATACATTAATGATGTTTCAGGCACCGGGTTCTTGCCGTTTTGGTAACTACACAAAAATGGCTCAGAAAACACTAAAAAAAATGGGTTACAAATTTGATATGTGCGTTTTTGATATGTATCAAAGCAAAATGAAGCAAACTCTTGCTGCTTTTTGGCACGTTACAAGATGCATAAACCCTTTCAGATATTATAAAGGTTTTAGTACCGGATTTAACAAGGCATTTGCAATTGATACTGCAGAAAGATTGTTATTTTATACCCGTCCGAGAGAATTAAATAAAGGCGATGCGGAAAAATGTTATAAAAAGTGGTATCAAATTATCAGGGAAACAACTTCAATCTCGGGCTGCAAAAAATTAAAAAAACAGGTAATTGAAGATTTTAAAAAGATTCCGATTGACAAAGATAAAATAGTTCCCAAAGTTTATTTGCTCGGAGAATTTTTTGTTCTTCTGGATCCATACACAAATCAGGAAATTGAAAAAACAGTTGGTGATTTGGGTGTAGAAGTACAAAGGCAGATTTTCTTTTCGGATTGGCTGGAACACGTTTTAAAACCGTCTTTGTTTTATAAAAAAGAGTCTCACAGAGAACGTTGCGTGAGGTATGCCAAAGATTATATGAAAAGAGCAATCGGCGGTGAATGCATTGAGACTGTAGGGGATACGGTTTATGGTGCAAGAAATGGTGTTGATGGTATAATACATATAATGCCGTTTTCGTGTATGCCGGAAATCGTTGCACAAAACATTCTCCCTAAAGTTAGCAAAAAGGAAGATATTCCTGTTTTGGAGCTGGTTTTGGATGAACAAACCGGAAAAGCAGGTAATATTACCAGAATAGAAGCATTTATTGATTTGGTAAAAAGAAGAAAATTAAGAGAGGTAAATAAAAATGACAACAAAATCAAGAAATAGAATGACATTTGAACGTCTTAAGTACTACAGACATCTGGGTGGCGGTGCAATGACCTGTATTAAAAGCAGATTGTCCAAAACACCAAAACCGTTGTGTTTTTCATTAATGGTAACAAACAAATGTAACTGTAATTGTGATTTTTGTTTCTGGAAGCATAAAAATGACCATGAGGATATGCCGCTTGATGAAATCCAAAGACTTTTGAAAGAAGCAGGCGAAATAGGGTATTTAGACAGTATTCTTTGGGGCGGGGAACCTCTGTTAAGACAGGATTTTACTGAAATATGCAAAGCATCACACGATGCAGGCTTATATACAAAAATTGCAACAAACGGCTGGTTTCTTCAGGAAAATCCGGGATTTGGGCAATATACTGATTTAATGTTTGTTTCCCTTGATGCTGTTGGTAAAGCTCACGATGACATCAGACATTTACCCGGAATATGTGACAGAGTTATGAGCGGTGTAGAATATCACAAAATTCATTCTCCGAAAATGAGAATTTATGTTTGCTGTACAGTTTCTGCACAGACTGATTTTGAACAGATTAAAGAAGTTGCTCAATACTGTAAAGATGCAGATATTCTTCTTTACTTTACCGTAAATAAATCAAATCAGACATTGGAAGAAGCCCAAAACGTTAAAGACACCGAACTTGAAAGCGATCAGTTAAAAGAAATATTTATAAAAATAAAAGACCTGAAAAAGCAAGGTTTCCCAATCAGAAACTCTGACTATTTTATGGATTACATTATAGATAAAAAGAATTATTACGAATGCCATTGGCCGAGAATTTCAACCGTAATATATTCAAACGGTGATATGCTGCAGTGTTATGACAGACAGCCGTTTATAAGTGTACGAGGCAGAGCATTAAAAGATGTAATCAAAGATCCTATTTTTGTCAACTCTGTAAACAAATGTAAAGATTGCAAACTTGCCTGTGTAGGTAACTATGCACTTGATGCTTCTGGACTTTGGCGCCTTCAGTGGCCTGCTATCAAATCTCTCATGCAGATTGCTATTACATAATCAGCATGCCATAATTTTGTAGGAAGTATATACGAAAAACCTCTGAAAGGATTTTTATAATGTTAAAAAAACTGTTTACAATGTTTGTTTTAGTGGCATTTTGTTCAATGCAGCCGGCATTAGCAATTGATATGAAAGCTATTAACCTGTCGGAGAGTGATGTATTTGAAGATAATGACCAGGAATTGGATATCAGACACTCTGTAAGAGAACCTTTGAGTACAATAGAAAAAATGTACAACTCATTGGAAAATGCTAAAACCAATAATATTTTAAGACAAGCCGGATATCAGTATTTTAGCTCAGGTGTCGGCGGCGGTTCTTCTACCGGCAAATACGACAGTTCCTATAAATTAAGTATAGGTGAAAAAATAAATGTCCTTTCTTACGGAACATCTGTTGATGTAATTTCTATGTCGGGTTCCAATCTTATTTCACCTAATTTGACAGCAGAAATAGGTTCAAACGGTTCTATATTTATTCCGGGACTCGGACCAATCAAAGCTGAAGGAAGAACACTTGGTGCTGTTGAAAAAGATGCTAATGCTTTAGCAAGACAGAAGTATTCAAATATGAGTATAAAACTTCAAATACCATCAGGCAGCGGTTATTCGGTATTTATTTACGGTGAAGTTCACAAACCGGGTAAAGTTTATATTAGCAGTAATTCCACTATTTTAGATGCATTAAAAGCTGCAGGCGGAGTTAAAAAAACAGGTACTTTAAGAAACATCAAGTATAATAATAAAACAGTAGACTTATACAGTACCTTATTCCTTGGCAATGATAATAACATTATAGTTAAAGCAAACGACAAGATTTTTGTTGATACAATCAAAAATACAATGTCATTTAAAAATGGTGTAACAAATCCGGGTATTTATGAATTTAAAACAGGTGAAACAATCGGTGATATGATTAAGTATGCAGGTGATTTGCTTGTAACAACTCAAAGAACGGATATCGTACTAGACGGGTTTGATAAAAATGCAAAACAAAAAGTTGCCAGGGAAATTTCTTATATAAACGCAAAAAGTACAAAACTCACGGATGGTGATTCAATTGAGTTTCAGGAAATGTATAATGATGTTGAAAATATCGTAACTCTGCAGGGTAACATTAAACACCCTGCTGTATATGCATACAAAGACGGCATGAGATTGTCTGATATACTCAAAAATGAAGATGAACTTATGGAAGAAACATTCATTTATCAGGCAGTAATAAGAAGAGTTTTGGGAGATAATAATACTGTAGAGACAATTCCGGTATATTTAAAAGACTTTTTTGCAGGCTTAAACGACCCTGTTTTGCAGCCAAAGGATATTATTTCTATCTACAAAAATACTAACAGGGACTTTGTTGACGTGTATGGTTGTATAAATTTACCTAAACATATTCCGTATAAAGCTGGTATGAAATTGGCAGACGTTATGTCAGATATTCAATTTGTAGAATCAAATATTGTCAAAACAGTGCCGGAAACAGCAAACGAAGAAGCAAATACGGAATCAAATAACGAAGAAGCTGTTCAGGAAGGTGATAAGCTCAAAATATCAGCTAAAACAGAAACTGTTACCAAACTGATTCCTGCTGAAAATGTTGCAGTAGAAATTATTGATAAAGACGGTTCAGCAACTCAAATTTATTATCTTTACGACATTATGATAAACGGATATAAAATTGATAAAATACCGTTAAAACCTGAAGATAAAATATTCTTCAGAACACTTAGGAATAATGAAGTTATAAAAACTGTTAAAATCTCAGGTTTTGTTAAACTTCCCGGTGTGTATTCATTTATAAAAGGTCAAAAACTTGTTGATGTAATAAATATGGCCGGTGGTTTGGAAGAAGAAGCAAATTTACCAGGTATTTCTTTTAAACGTACAAATTTAAAAGCAAAACAAGCTGAAATTGCAAAATACAATGCCGAGAGAGATATAAAACTTATAGAAGGCAGGCTTGCTGCCGGTTATAAGCAAGATGTACCATCCCAGAACATGAAAATGAATCTTATTGATCAGCTGGAGCAGGAAAAGGGCGAATATGGTAATCAATATTCAGGCAGAATTGCATTGCACATAACCAGTAATGATTTATCCAAAATAAGCAAAGTTGATAACCTTGAGATACAAGACGGAGACGATATTTATATACCAAGAGAATCAACTTATGTTGCAGTAATCGGTGAAGTATATAACGAACAGGCATTTATTTATGCAAAAGGGACAACTGTTAAACATTATTTAAAACAAGTCGGCGGTTATACTCCAAATGCTAATAAATTCAGAATCTATAAAGTCGGTATAGACGGAAGGTCTGAAAGGGTTCATTTAAGTTCAAGAGTTTTAGCAGGTGATACGATTGTTGTTCCGAGAAGAGTATCAGGAAACGATTGGTTAACTCCTATCTGTCAAACATTGCAAAGTGTTGCACAGGTGGCAATTATCGGTCTCGCTGTGCGTAGATGGTAGAATTGGATAAATTATAATGTTTAACTTTCTGAATAAAGAAAAACGCAATTATAACAGAAGATATCCTGAAGACTACGGTTTTATAAGAACAGTCTGGATTACGATATTTCTTTGGTTTGTTGTATGGCCTGCTGCATTTTTTTGGTACACAGCTCGTGTGGAAGGCTGGAAAAATGTGGATAGAAAAAAAAGGTATGTTTATACATCTAACCATCAGTCTTACATAGATCCGCCGCTAATATCGGTTGTTGCAAATGCACCTGTAGCTTATATGGCTAAAAAAGAACTATATGAACATAAAAATCCGCTTATAAGATTTTTGGTTATAAGTCTTGGTGCATTTTCTGTTGACAGGGATAATCCAGAAAAGGCAACCTTAAAAACTATTATTGATATAGCAAAGAAAACAAAATGGAATCTTGGAATGTTCCCACAGGGGAGACAAATTACAGAGGGCGAAAAATTTAGTGATATAAAACCCGGCTTTGTTTCTATCGCAAAGCTTGCAAAAATGGATATTGTTCCGATTGCAATTTGTGGATTTAGAGGATATACGTGGATTCCTTTCCAAAAAAGCAAGCACCTTACTTTAAAAATCGGAAAGCCAATCTCATACGAACTTCCGGAAGAAGAAATCGTAAAACAGTGGGTTGATTATATGAAAGAGAATGTGGATTAATACATTCCTATAATTTTGTTGATACCTTCTTTTGCTGTATTAAATAGCTCTATCATTCTTTCAAATTCGTAAGGCTCGCCTTCTGATGTGGTTTGAAAATCAACTATTTTACCGTTTTTTGTTAAAATCACATTTGAATCAACCTGAGCATTTGAATCTTCCGCATAATTCAGGTCAAGTTTAATTTCACCGTCAACAATTCCGATAGAGATTGCTGCAATTGGCTCAATTATCGGATTCTCTTTTAAATCACCTGATTCCATGAGTTTTTTAACAGCATCTTTTAGTGCAAGAAAACCACCGCAAATACTTGCAGTTCTTGTTCCTCCGTCTGCCTGAATAACATCGGCATCAATTGTTATTGTCATACCGGGCATTTTTTCTAAATCAACGCAAGCTCTTAAACTTCTTCCTATAAGTCTTTGAATCTCATGAGTTCTTCCGGATACTTTTTCCCTTTCTCTTTTGCATCTTGTATTTGTAGCTGACGGGAGCAGTGAATATTCCGCAGTAACCCAACCTCTTAAATCTTCGTCTTTCATCCATTTGGGCTTTGTTAAATCAACCGAGGCGGTAGTAATAACCTTTGTATCGCCAAATTCAACAAGAACGGAGCCGAGTGCGTGTTTTGTAAAATTGTGAGTAAATTTTATTGGTCTTAGTTCATTATTTTTTCTTCCGTCTAATCTCATAGAGCCTCCTAAAATTTATAAACTTATTTTATAATTATTATACCAAAACTTCTTTTTCATTTTTGTATGTTACATATCCTAAAGGTGCAGCAGGCGGTTTTCTCAGGTATTTGCCGTGTGTATAAACTACTCCTACCTTAGATGGCAGAGTTGCTGAAGAATATTTTCTTGCAAGTTTACAACACTCAAAAAGAATATCTTCATTCGGTTCTTTTCCGTTTGTTTTCAGCAGTATATGTGAGCCGGCACAGGTTCTTGTATGAAACCAAATATCATCATCTTTCATAAGTTTTGATATTATAAAATCGTTTTGTTTATTATTTTTTCCTATATATATATCAAAATCTTTTATATTTATTTTTTCAACTGCAGGTTTCACTTTATCTTTGCTTTTTTGTACTTCAATTCCTAATTCGTATTTAATTTCCTCCATATCTGCAATTTTTTTAGAGGAATTAATGCTGTAAAGAATATTTTCTAGGTATTCTTTTTCAATATTTAATTCTGAAAGAAGTGCTTCGGATTTTTCTTTTGTCGTTTTTGATTTTGTATAAAGCTTGTAATATCTCTGAGCATTTTCACTCAAAGTTTTTGTTTCATCCAGTTCAATTATAATATTTTTATTATTAATGTAATCGAAAACTTCTATATTTTTCATGTAGTCTTTTTTTTGATACAAATTTGCTGTCAGCAAATCTCCAAACAGCTTATATTTGTCAGTGTTATCTCTTTTTTTTAGCACCAGAGAAATTTTTGATATCGAATTTTTTGTTTTTTTTAGTTTTTTGTTAACTATATCAGAAAGTTTTTCTTTCTCCAGATTCAAAATAATACTTTCCTGAATTGAGGCATAATAATTATCAAGCATATCGCTTACAGAGTTTTGGGGAACGGAATTTTCAATTAATTCACTAAAAAGAGTGTATCTGTCATCTTTTATAGCCGGTGAATAAGATGTTGTTGTCAAATAATTATTAATTTTATCCTGAGAAAGATTTGTAAACTGTAATTTCAACTCGTTAGAAAGTGTTATATCTTTATTGGCAGGCGGATAAATATATTTCAATCCTCCCTGAAGTTCTCTGTACCGGCTTTTTTCAGAACCGACATTGTGAGCACATCCTATAATAACTGAATTGTCTTTGTTATATAAAATTATGTTGGAATGTTTGCCCATAAGTTCTACAGCAAGACAAAGCAGATGTTTTTCAGAAAGTTCATCTAAAGTTTCAAAATGCAGTTCTAAAATTCTTTCTTTTTCAACTGCAACCGCATCAGAAATTTTGGCTCCTTCAAGGTATTTTCTGAGAAGCATACAAAACATAGGTGGTTTTTTTGGAATCATAATTGAACGTTTTGCTTCGTTTTCAGAACTCATAAATGATATATGATACATTTGCGGATTGATATTTATGTATAACTTTTTCTGTTTTCCGTTATTTCTGAGAGAAAAAATAAAATCCCGTCTTGTCGGTTGCTGAATCTTTTGCAAGCGCGCACCGATAAAAAAATCAATATTTTCGGCTAAAAATGCTTTCAGGGTTAAAAAATCAATATTAATCATCTGTATCCCCTGTAGCTGTTTCTTGTGTTTGTATAATTATATAATTTATTATTGTAATTTGAATAGTTCATGTGTATTCTGTTTCTTGTGGCATAATTCGCCTGCGATTGCCAGTAAGGAACAACCCTGTTGTTAACCTGCCGGTTATAATTATTTCTGTATGAACTTGCCCGCATTGTCTGATATACGGCATTGTTAATTGAAGCCGGATATGCGGGAAGAAATGATAGTAAACAAATTAACAACAGAACTTTTTTCATAGCCATATTATAGCATTAAATATTTGAATTAATTATTCTGTCCACACAGGCTTTTGGTGAATACTGCCATTCCCGTGCGGATATTCTTGATACTTTCAAGCCGGTGCGTTCAATGATTGCCTGTTTTTTCATATTAGAGATACGGCATACTGTTTTATCTTCAACACCGTCGCATTCAACTACAAATTTGTTATCTACAAGCAAATCAATGCTCAAACCTGCAATATTAACACCGCATGTAACTTCATGTCCTAATTGTCTGAAGGTATCAGCCACTTCTTTTTCAAATGCATTTTTGTAAATATTTTCATCAAATTCATTGGACTGACTTAATTTATATCTGTCTTCATATTCCTGAACAGTGCCGAGGTAACTTCTTAAAATGCCTTCAGGCAGTTCTCTCGGATTTTTCGATATAAAGTTTATCATTTGATATCTTGCTCTGGTTATGGCAACATTAAACAGGTTTGGTTTTTGCAGGAAGATTAAACTTTGCGGATAACTGTTATTTGCATAAGCCCAGGATATTAGTATAATATCTCTTTCATCGCCCTGGAAAGTATGTGCGGTACCAATTTCTATCTGGTGTTTTTCCATCATGTGTTCTGTCAAAACTTTTGCAACAGATATTTTTAGTTGTTCAACCTGTGCTCTGAACGGCGAAATTATACCTATTGAAACAGGATGTTCAGGGTTCTTTCTTTCATCTTCTACTACAATTTCGTGCAGACGTTTAACCAGTGCTTCTATTTCAGGCAAATTCCTTGTTGCATCAAAATCTACTTTTCCGTCAGGAACAACAACCGTTTCAAGAACTTTGCGTGAATTGTCGTTTCTCCTCATTACACGGATTCTGTTTCCGTAAAATTCTTTATTTGAATAACTTATAATAGGTGGCAAACTTCTGAAATGTTCATCAAGTAATACCGGATGCATTGAATAGTAGTTTGCCAAATCAAACATAGAGTTTGTTCTGAATCTCCACATAAGCTGGTATCTGTCACCAATTCCGTACTGTGACATGAATGACTGTTCTTTTGCTTTTTCCAGAAAAGAAAGATGCGGTAATTGTTTGTCGTCACCTACAACAACAGCTTTCTTTGCCCTGAATAATATAGGGAAACAACTTGCTATGTCGCATTGAGATGCTTCATCAATTATTGCAACATCAAACAGCCCCGGTTTTAAAGGCAGAGAACCGGATGCTGCATAAGTTGTAACGCACCAGCAAGGGAATGCTTCCATAAGAGGTTTAAAATCTTCCTGCTCAAGCAGTCTGCTTTGAAGATTTTTCTTTCTTTCGGTCAGTGATTTTGAGTGTACAAAAAGTCTCTGACGCTTAACAGGATCGTGCATTAGTCCCTGAAGTGCCTCTTTGCGTTTGCTTCTTAAAATATTGATTGCAAGTTTACCCTGCTTTTTCTTTAATGTTCGGATTTGTTCCGAAATAACATGAATGTTTCCGGTTTTTTGAATCTCTGCTTCAATTTTTCGAGCTTCATATATAAGTTTTATAAATTCTAATTCGGTTTGAAGTATTGAAAGATTTTCGTTGTTAACGGTAAAGTCTTTTATTCCGAGAATTTTCTTTATGTTATTTATAGCCGTAAAGTTTTTTATTCCTGCAAAAATACCGGATTTTTCCTGATTTGCTGACAAATCATAGATGGTGCTTTCTATTGTAGAAATTTCGTCACCTTTTAAATCACGGGTTATATATAAGTGATTTGAATGCTGAGGTTGTTCAAGTTTAATGCGTTCATTTACCCCTGTCCATTGTTCCTCAAGTTTTATAATTTTTTCCGCCTTCTTTTCCAAATCGGAAATTGTTTTCAGAAGTTCTTCCATATCAGTAACGCTGCAGAAAATTGTATCATCCATTCCCTCGTTAATATTAATTTTTTCTGCAAGCAAGTCCTGAAGTTGCATTGAAAGTTCTCTCTGGTAATTTAGTCTGCCGGCTCTTAATGCGAGGAACGGAGCACCAAGTTCATTTAGTCTTTCTGCAACAACATCAACCGCTTTATCCATTCTTGATGCAATTAAAACGGTCTTTCCGTTTGCAATAAGATGTGCCGCAAGGTTAACAATAGTTTGAGATTTACCGGTTCCGGGAGGCCCGAAAACGGATACCAATCTTGAATTTTCAACGTTTTTGATTACGTTTAATTGTGCATCCGAGAGTGATAAAGGTGTTACGGGAAAGAAGTTTTCCAGTGTTTTTTGCTGTGAATCAACAGGTTTTGATTGAGTGTATTCTTCATTTATTATATTCAATACTGTTTCACGATAAACACCGCTCGGCTTTTCCGCAATTTGAGTAAGTTCGTGTAAAACTCCGGCAGTAGCGGACGGTCGTTTGGTCAAAATAATTGCACACTGATTTGTAATATTTATTTTTTCAAGTTTTATTGCCTGTTTCTTTATTAATTCATTTTCCCGTTCTTCTGCTTCAATTATTTCATCAATATTTTCCGAAGTAATTCTTTCGTTATAAAAATCTTTTGATATATTATCTTCTTCTACCTTGATTCCCGTATCAAGTGAAATATCAATATCAGGTACTATTGATTTTAATGTGGTTAGAAATATATCCAGTTTTTCCTGAGTAATCGGAACGGACGGAACAACGTCCAAAAGCCCTTCCAGCAGAGATTCCGTTTCATCTTCATCATCTGATTTTTTCATTAATGCCGTTAAAGCACCGGTATTAAGTGAAATAAATTCATCGGTGAGCATACAATTTATGTTTACACCATTTCTTTCAAGGTGACAGGGGGTATATAGAAGCGGAGTCAGGAACTCATTTTTTCTTCCGGATTTGCTTTTTCCTGTGAGGAATAAATATCCGTAAATAAGATACTTGTCTTTTTGGCTTGTGTCAGCCTGAATCATAAGCTCGGTAATTTTGGAATCCGAGCCGTCAAGCTTTAGATATTCCAAACCCTGAGTAAAGAGAGTGTCCTCTTCGTTAAGAAAAATCCATTTGTTATCTTTATCAGCCTTTAAGTTTCTGAAGGTTGAACTTTTAACTTCTTCTCTTACACAATCGTGAAGATATTGGCTGAGTTTTTTAATAAAACTGTTATTAAATGCTGAATTAATAGCTCTGGTTGCTTCCTGTAACATTATTTTCCCCTCTGTACTTATATAATGCAACCATTATAGCATATTATTACTGCCCGGTAAATGATGTAAACAGTGTAAATTACAATCCGAAAATTATTTTCAGCAGTTGTAAAATGTTTGCTGGTTAATATTACGACCGGTTTTTAACAACCTGAAATTGAATTGATTTTAGTCATCTTTTTTATCCGAACCGTTAAGTTTGTCTTCGATTTTATCTCCCAGATATGCACCGCCGCAACCGGTACCGACTACTCCTGCCGCTCCGACTAATGCCGGAAGTGCGGCACCTGCTGTGCATATTGTAAGCAGTCCGCCTATAAGACCAAGCCCAAATCCGTAAAAGGCTCCGCCTCCGCCTTTAAATGACGGTGTGTTTGTGTTCTTGTGATGTTTTGGACTGAGTGTTTGTAATCTGTTATTCTGATAATAATTGGTTTGTATAGCTTGAATTCTCATGCCGTTTACTCCTTTTTTCTGTATTTTTTGTACGATTTTAAGGCACATGTATCCCTGTTTTAGCGATAACTGTGATATTTAGTTTTTTATTTAAAGACCATTATTTGCATAGACAATCTACAAAAAAGTTGAAGACGTTAACTTCTTCAACTTTTCTTGCACACAACACTTTTCTGTTTATTTTTTGATTATTATTCGATAAATAGTATTTTTTGTATAGCATTTTATCCTACCTTTTATAATAACCTTAATAGGATTTTAAACAGATTTAAAACGTTTGTAAATACTTTATTTATAAAATGTTATAATTCTTTACACTCTTGTTACTTTAACATCAGGCAGAGATAAAATTCATTTATTTTTTACCAATTATTTTATCAGTTCTTCAGCCGCTTCATAAATATCATCAGGCAAAAAACGGTTATTAAGATTTATGGCAATTCTTCTTGATTCTACGGTGTTATAGTTGTTTGTTACAGGCTTGCCGATAAAAACTTCTGCTGCCGGTTCTGCCGGTATGCGGCCTGATTTTAGGGAGTTGGATGCTTTATCTGAGAGTGATACCATTATAGGTTTATCCGGTAAGAATTTTAATCTTGCAGAAAGTCCTCTCATGTTCATAACAAACCAATTTAAATCTCCACCCATAGCACAGAATCCTTTTGTCAATTCATTAGTGGTATAAAATTTTGCTTTGAAATTCGGTTTATTGTTTTGTGATAAGTTTTTTGTGTTTGAATAATAGTTTGCATTTATACTGTTTACTTGCATAATAAACTCCTTGTACTTATATATAATCCCTATAGTATTGAATATTATTATAACCATAAATTTATTACAAGAGATAATTCAGGGTGCATTACCAATTAAAAATATGTAATCAGGTTTTGCAATTTTTGTTTATGTTTCTATTTTATAGCACCGGTGTTATCATTCTTCTTTATTTTATATTTGATACGGTTTTCTATTTGTTTTTTTCTGATTATATCCAGCCTTTCATTAAGTTCATGTAATTTATCCTGAAGCAGCAACAGATAGCTGTGCAGGTTTGATTTCTGAAGATAGTTGTTATCATAAAAATACATTGTTCTGTTTATGTGATTAATTTTATCATTTAAATCTTTTATATTAAATCTCAAAAGTTTGTTATAAAGAATAAAAAACGAATTTTCAATTTTATCACCACGCATAACCAGCAGTTGTGTAGCTATGCTGCCGCGTACTTTAGGGAAACTGAGCCTTAAATCATATCCTTCCGGAGTAATATTGTCAAATTTGACTGCTGTGGAAGCTAATTTTGTAGAAATACCGTTTTCATTTTTAAACTTTTGGCTTTTATGCGGCTTTCTTAAATATATTCTCATCTTTGTCCGGTAATTTTCAAAGTTGGAATAAATATCGTCAATAAGGTCTTTATACTTATCCATTGTTGCAACATTAGAATTGGAACGCATTAATTTTAGTTCTTCCTTTTTGTCAAACCAGTTTTTGGTGTATTCAATAAATTGTTCCATCTCTTTGTTTAAGTCGGTAAGGTATGAATGCAGATTTGATTCATCAACTTCTTTCTGTGTGTAATAATCGGGAGTTATATAAATTCGGTATGATGAAGTTCCGGAGTTTACATGTTTGCTTGGAAAGTTCTTCTGAACAGTTTTCATATCTTCTGAAATAACAAACTTTGATTCGTTACCGTTAACATCAGTTACTGTTATTGCATTATGTGTATTATATTTGTATGTTGTACGGAAAAAGCTGATTGATTCACCATTCGCTCCTATGTTTTTAAAACCTATCTTATTAGCTACGGGCTGAGGTAAATAGTTTTTGTATTGATTTCTTACTTGATATTTGGTTTTCCCGTCAGTTATTTTTTGGTAGAGTTTTTGTATAATCCTGAATTTTTCATTGATTGATTCAATTAATTTTTCTTCTTTGGTGCAGATAAGACCGGCATTATCAGGCTTAACTATTTTTCTCGTACGGTGTATGGTTTTTTTTAGATTTTCTGTTTTGTCGGTGGTTGTTTGTTCAGGAATGAACGGCTGAGGTATTTTCGGCTGCAGACATTCCCGTTTTCCCTCTATTATTTTTCCTTCAACAAAATCAAGAATTTTGCTCATTTCATCTTCAATATTTGAATCTGAGAACTCACCAACATGGCTATAATTGTTGTTCCTGTTATTTAAGCTAAAATGTCTGTATAATTGATTACTTTCCGGTTCAATAATATCAAAATTCAAAAAATCACCGTTTGGTGAAAAAACGTGATAATCAAATTTATTATCGGATATTATAATACCCTCTTGTAAATCTTTACCTATTTGTTTAATCCCGACTTCTTTCAGTCTTTGTTCGTTTTGTGATATTAACTTTGAATCAACTTCTTCCAAAAATCTTTCCAGTGAAAAAGAGATGCTTTTTACCTGCGATTTAATAAATGTTTGGGCATAGTTTGACAGTGTGCCGAATTTTTTTTGTAAATTTAATTTATTTATTGGTGTAATACTTATAGGATTCATAATTTATATAAAAACCGTAAATATATTTTTTGACAGATATTTAACGGAAATTTTAGCTATGAAACAGAATAAGCAAATATATTATAAATACAGTATTAAAAATTATAAATGAACTTATTATTGTATTCGTTATAATAATACAATGCAGTGTTATTTGGATATAATATTTTTTGGTGAAACCATATAAGTTGCGCCTGTTTCATCAAGGATAAATTTTATAGGAACATCATATATTTTAGAACAAGCATTTACAGACCAAAGTTCTTCCCATAGACCTCCAACAACTTGTTGACCTCTGTATTTTAAATTGTATGGTTGCTTTGTAACTTTAGTGTTAACAATTTTCATGTTTTTACAATTGGCAGCTTTTGTTCCTACAGCCATATATACCGGTCTTAAGGTATCATACTGTAATTTTTTGTTTGCTACAGATTCACCCGGAAGAGGCAAACTGGTATCATAGCCTTGGGCAAAAACATAACCTCCAACAGAAAAAGTTATGCAAACTATTGCTATAAATAATTTTTTTATCATATAAAGATTCCTTTTTATATTCTGCAAAAATGTCAATGAAGTTACTTTTGACAAGAAAATATTAGCAAATTTAGGTAATAATTGCAATCTTTTTCACAGGCTGAGATTGCTTATGAAACCTGATACACAAATTAACAATAAAAAGTTCTGTTAATATTGTTTTCAGCTAAATATCTTACAAAGTTACGATATTCTTCTAACTCCGTTTTTTTCTTTTCTAAAATTGCTCTTTCTGCTTCGGTTACAAATCTGTCCGGTTCCTGAACAGTTTTATTTATATGATTTTCAGCTAACCAATGAATATATTTTTTAAATTCTGCTGCAGTAACATTATTCCTGTCATATATTATCGGACAGGGCGGTATGTTATTTTTGATTTCTTTAGTTTGTTGCGGTTCTGCTAATCTGCGAAATATTTTTAATATTTTCATACTTAATTCCTAATTAAAAGGTGTCGATGAAGTTACTTTCGACAGGAAAATATTAGCAAATTTAGGTAAAGAATGCAATATTTTTCATAAGTTAATATTGCTTATGAAATTGGACACACAAACGTATTATAATATTAGGATGATTTTGGAATACGAGACTAATAACTATTACATAAAGAATTCCAAAAGTTCCCTTTTAAACTAAAGTTGTCATTACTTACCATATTATTGTATATCTCTTGAGCACGTTGTTGGCTATGAAAGTCATTTATAAGAATAAATTCACCTGACTTCATATGAAGTTCTATAGAATATGTTACCATCTTATTGCAAAAAGGAATTCCTCCTCTATCACTATTATGAATATTTTCCCTGATTTCATAGTGCTCAATATCAGATGTTTTGAACCAGTTAATAAATTTAGGATTTCTAAAAAAAACACTTTTTGAGTAAATAGTACAATTATTATTTGAACATTCAATACTGTGTATAGGCAAAAAACAAAATGCAATAATAACAATTATTAAGATTATTAAAGCAAATTTATTTGATATTTCTTTGTTATACCATTTTTGTTGCATGGTTGACTCTCAACTTTGTTCTTTAAAATGGTCGATTGGATGACTATTTTACCCTTCAATGAAGAAATTGTATCACATTATATTGGCTCTGACAATATCTATCACAGGTTTGTATCTGTTATGAAACAATCCACACAGAAATACTACAATATGAGAATAATACTAGGTTATGAAATTGGTGCAAGAAATTGCACCCAGGCTATGCTTAATAATTAAATTTTATAATATTGAGCTATAGCATTTATGATATTTGCATTTTGATTGGCTTTTGCATATTGTTCAAAATCTCCAGATACATTGTGGTCAAGCTTTGTTTCTTTTCCATTATTTTGAACACTAATAGCTTGAATTGTCTTTATAAATTTATTGTTATAATCAATTTGATATGTTATTACAATGTAATTTACATATGTTTTATTTTCTGAATCAAGCTTTACTTTACAGGTTACAACATTATTGGAGTTATTAAGTGAATTAATATCATAATATGCAATACCACTATCAGTTTTTCCAAATTCTACCCAATTTTCATTTTCTTGTTGTTTTTTGCTGCCACAGCCAAACAAAAAGAGTATTGACACGAATATCACTAATAGTAAAAGATTTTTCATATTATCAAGCCTCCGTTTCTTAAAATAATGTCGACGAGGGAACTTGTCTTGCTGCGCTCGCATTAAATGTGCCTACGTGTTTTCTTCAAATCACTCACGTGCTTTTCGCAAAAGCACTTCGTACTCTGCTCGCTTGCGCTGAACCCCGGAAGGTGATTCCAGCCCAACCCAACTTCATAATAAAAGAGATACTGACATAAGTCAACATCTCTTTTATGGTGTCGTAGGGGGGACTTGAACCCCCAAGGATTTCTCCACACGCCCCTCAAACGTG
>JAEEHV010000091.1 GCA_016280955.1 Candidatus Gastranaerophilales bacterium
AAAATTACAGGTTTAATTGGTGCTGACGGAGCAGGAAAAACCACACTTTTAAGAACTATTATAGGTTTATTATTACCAAGTGAGGGCGAAATAGATGTGCTTGGGTTTAACCCTGAAACTCAAAAAAATGAATTAAATCAGCATATTGGTTATATGCCACAAAAGTTTGGTTTATATGAAGACTTAACTGTTATTGAAAATTTAAATCTATATGCTGATTTAAAACAAGTTCCGCATGATTTTGAAAAAATGCTTGAATTTACATCACTTGCTCCATTTCAAGACAGACTTGCAGGTGCTTTATCCGGCGGTATGAAACAAAAATTGGGGCTTGCCTGCACATTGCTTGGGAATCCTGAATTCCTACTTTTAGATGAACCTTCTGTCGGTGTTGACCCGATTTCCAGAAGGGATTTAATGAAAATGGTAAGAAATATGATATCTCCTGAAACAACTGTTTTATGGTCAACTGCTTATCTTGATGAAGCTCATAGTTTTGACACTGCGGTTGTATTAGATAAAGGGAAAGTTATATACGAGGGGAAACCTCACGACCTTGCACCAACACCACAAGAGTTTGAAAATAAAGTTATTGACTTAATGGGCGGGTATAACAAAGAAGAATCTTTAATCGCTAAAAACTATGATTATAAAGCACCTGACGTTGAATTAACTGTTGAAGCGGATAATTTAGAAAAAAGATACGGAAGCTTTTATGCAGTTAAAAATAATACTTTTAAGATTAAAAAAGGCGAAATATTCGGGCTTTTAGGACCAAATGGTGCAGGGAAATCAACTTCATTTAAAATGATGTGCGGACTTGCAAAACCAACATCAGGAACGGCAAGAATTATGGGAACTGACATTATCAAACACCCTGCAAAAGCTCGTTCAAATCTCGGTTATATGGCTCAAAAATTTTCACTTTACGGGAGTTTAACTGTCAGACAAAATCTCAATTTTTTTGCACTTGTCTATGGTATTTCAATATTAAAACGTAAAGAAAAAGTTGATGAAATAATAGAAGTATTTGGCTTAAAAGAATATGAAAAATGTCCTGCTGAAGAATTGCCGTTGGGCTTAAAACAACGACTTTCAATGGCTGCTGCTTTAATTCATAATCCACCTGTTTTGTTCCTTGATGAACCTACCTCGGGTGTTGATGTTTTGACAAGACGTGATTTTTGGAATCATATTACATCACTTGCAAAAAAAGGAGTAACAATCCTTGTTACGACACACTTTATGGACGAAGCAGAATTTTGTGACAGAATAAGTCTTTTTTATAAAGGTCAGACCGTTGCGATTGGTACACCTGAAGAACTTAAACAAAAAGCAGGTGCAAACGATATGGAAACGGCATTTATAAACCTTATAAAAGAAAGCGAGGTTGATAAATGAAAATCTTAATTGCCTTAATAAAAAAAGAAATAAAGCAAATATTGAGAGACCCTTCAAGTATCATAATAGCTTTTGTTTTACCATTTATATCAATAATGATTTATATGTACGGAATAAACCTTGATTCCGTAAAAATAACAATGGGTGTAAAAAATGATGATAATTCACCTGAAGTTGCTACATTAGTTAAGTCTTTCGGGCATAGTAAATATATTAATTCAATAAATTATGACAATATGGAAGATATTAAAACCGCCGTTTTAAGATCTAAAATTAAAGGTGCGGTTGTAATACCAAATGATTTTTCTACAAAACTTTCAAGAGGAGAAAATGCGGATTTATTAGTTATAACTGACGGCTCGGAAACAAATACCGCAAATTATGTGCAGAGTTATGCTGTTACAATTGCTAATCAATGGCTTTCTTCAAGTAAATTTTCAAAAAATATAAAAAGGCCTTTAATTACTGCTGAATCAAGAACTTGGTATAATCCTGATTTGAATTCGCACTATTTTATTGTTCCTGGTTCTATTGCGATAACGATGACTTTAATCGGAATTCTACTTACCTCTCTTGTCGTTGCGAGGGAATGGGAACGTGGGACAATGGAAGCACTTCTTTCCACATCAGTTAAACCAATCCATATTGTATTAGGAAAATATATTCCTTATTTTGTTTTGGGAATGATGTCTATGGCTTTCAATGTCTTTCTGTGTGTCGGTATTTTTAAAATACCTTTTAGGGGGAACTATTTTATATTGTTTGTCGTAAGCGGACTTTTCCTTTTTACTTCTCTTGGGATAGGTTTAACAGTATCTTCTAAATTAAAAAATCAGTTTCTTTCAAGTATGGTTGCAATGAGTTTGGGATTTATGCCTGCTTTAATGCTTTCGGGGCTAATGTATCCAATAAATTCAATGCCTGAGTTTTTCCAGCATTTAACAAGAATTATTCCTCCAAGATATTATGTTTCTTTTATTGAAAGTGAATTTATGGCAGGCACAATTCCGGAAATAGTAATTGCAAATGCAATATTTTTGACAATTTTAGGCTGTTTATTATTCATTGCTGTCTATATGAATACTTCTACAAGATTGGATGGTAATAAATGATTAGAGAATTTTTACGCCGAGTTGCAGCACTAATAAAAAAAGAATTTATAACTATATGGAATGATCCTAAAACCAAAGGCATAATAATCGGTATGCCGCTTATGCAGCTTTTAATTTTTTCAAATACCTCAACAATGGAAGTACAAAACATTGATACAGTAATTTTAGACCGTTCAAAAAGTGTTGAAAGCAGAGAATTAATTTCCAGATTTGAGTATTCACCGAGATTTAGAGGTTTTTATTATGTTGATAATGAAGATGATTTTAAAAAGTACTTTGATGTTCAAAAAGTTCAAATCGGTTTGAATATACCGAACGATTTTTCAAGAAAAGTAAAATCAGGAAAAGGTGCAATTGTTCAGGTTGTTTCAGATGGGAGACAGACAAATTCTGCCGCAATTGGAGCCGGTTATGCAGGACAAATAATTTCAGGTTATAGCAATGATTTAATGGGAGATCCCGATACGGGTATTAATATAACAGTAAGAAATTGGTTTAATCCTAATCTCAAATATAAATGGTATATTTTGACGATTATAGTTTCTATGTTATCCCTTGTAACGACTTTGATTTTAACATCACTTTCAATTGCAAGAGAAAGAGAATTGGGGACTTTTGACCAACTTATAGTCAGTCCTCTTTCTTCTTTTGAAATTTTACTCGGTAAGTCAATTCCACCATTATGCATAGCAATGACTTTAACAATGATTATGACAGGGATAATTATAGTCTTTTTTAAAATTCCTTTTGTAGGTTCAGTAGCTTTATTCCTCCTTTCTATGACAATATCATTGCTTGCAATTGTCGGTGTGGGCTTATATATTTCAGCTATTAGCAATACGCAGCAACAAGCAATTCTATCTGCGATGACTTTTATGATGCCTGCTGTACTGTTATCGGGATTTCTATCACCTGTTGAAGATATGCCGATTGGTTTGCAGTATTTAACATACTTAGATCCTGTAAGATTCTTCATGGTGTTATCACGTGGAATATTCTTAAAAGGAATGGGAATAAGTGATGTAATTGCAAATATAATCCCGCTAATAATAATTGCCACAATAACATTAACAC
>JAEEHV010000092.1 GCA_016280955.1 Candidatus Gastranaerophilales bacterium
AAGTTTTTCGAAAACAGCATATATAGGATCTCCGCCGTTGTTGAATCTCATTTGTCTGTCTTTTTTGTTAAGATAATAAAACTGAAAGTCAGAAGGAATTTCGATTGCTCCGGTCGGTTTTTTATTTCTTTCTATTGCATCATATAAAGCTGTCATTTTGAATAATCTCTCTTTTAATATCTCTTACATATATATAAAGTATATGAGGTTCAAAAAATTGCCTTTTTTGTTGCCGGATGTTAAGAAATGTTAAGACAAATTTTTATTGGTTCTCCATGCTATAATCAAATTAAACAAGGAGAGTCTTAGCATGAAAAAAGAGTTTATATTTTTAGGACCGCCTGCCTGCGGAAAAGGAACTCAAACAAATATGCTGTCGGAATTTTTAAAATTTCCGCACATTGACACCGGTTCTCTTTTAAGAGCTGAAATAGCAAAAGAATCAGAGGACGGAAAAATCGCAAAAACATTTATTGACAAAGGGCAGCTCGTTCCGCCCGAACTTGTCGGAAATATTATTAAAAACAGGCTAAAAGAAGATGACTGCAAAAACGGATATGTTTTAGACGGTTATCCGAGAAGTCTTGAACAAGCAAGACTGCTTGAAAAAATTAATGAAGAATTAGATGATAACAATGCTGTTTTCAAAGCAATTTATTTTGATATTGATACGGAAGTCCTTATAGAAAGGATTGTCCACCGTCAGTCTTGTCCTAAGTGCGGAGAAATTTATAATAAAAAGTTTAAACCGTCAAAAGTTGAAAACTTTTGTGACAAATGTAATGTTGAGTTAAAAACAAGAGCAGATGACAACGAAGAAATCGCCAAAGCAAGATTTGAAACATACTATAATGAAACCGCTCCGCTTATAAAATTTTATCAGGATAAAGGTGTACTCTGTAAAATAGATGCGAACGGAACTATTGAAGAAGTTTGGCAGAGATTGCTCAACATAATTGAATAATAAATATTTATTTTTGTAACAATTATGAACAGAAACGGTAAAATTTAAAAATCAGCCGATTTTATAATATCAGCAGGTTTGTTATGATTAATTTTGTTAACAATTTACCGAAAACTACAGGAATAATACAGAATCCGGTATCATTCCGCGGTTCTGTGCCTTTATACGAAAAAATAAACAATACAGATAATTTAATCAACCGGCTTCATAAAATTTTTATCAAACTGTCCAGAAACGAAATCCGAACAGCAAACAAAATGACAAAAGAAGATGCAGCAAAGTTTTATTTCAATCTTATTACGGAAAGACTTGCAATCCCCGAAGAATTAAAACCTGTTTTCATCTGTGAAAAAATATGTGAAGATACACCAAACCTGTCAGGTTGTTACAGCTGGGCAGATAATATTCTTACATATTTTACGGAAAACAAAACGAATAAAAAATATGGAAACTGGTGGACTTTTGGATTAATCAGACACGAGCTGGAACATTTCAGGCAAAATATTGATATTCTTAGAAATAAAGATACCTTTATTGAATTATGTAAATTTGTGCTGCTTTCATGCAGAGAAAATAATCTGCCAAAAGAAGAAGGTGACAGGGCAATGGCAGAACTCAGCAAGCAGAGAGCCAAAATCCTGAAATATTATACCGAAAGTGATAAAAACAGCAGCGACTACAAAAAAACAAAAAAATATCTTGACAACAGAATGAATTATCATACAAACAAAAACAGAACTATAAGAGGATTGATAGCATATCTGTTTCAACCGGAAGAATTTGATGCTTGCAAAGCTCAGGGATTAAACTGGATTAATTATTTGAAAACATTTATTTTCGGATAACCGTTAATTTTCATATACTATTAGGCTATTCGTAAATTTTAATGTATAATTTATAATATGTTATCAGGGATTTTTATTAAAAATTATATCTTAATTGATGAACTCAGACTGGATTTGTCAAAAGGTTTAAATGTTATTACCGGCGAAACAGGTGCCGGCAAAAGTATCCTTATCAATGCAATTGATATAGCTTTCGGAGGTAAAGGCAGCGGCAAAGAAGTTATTAAAACCGGTGCCGAAAAAGCCCTGATTGAAATTACAATATTAAATGAAAAACAAGATGTTACAGCCCTTTTTGAAGAATATGGCATAGAAAATTGCGGTCAGGAGATAATTTTATCCAGAGAGATTACACAAACTTCAAGCAGAGCGAGAATTAACGGTTCTCTGGTTAATCAGGAGTTTATGAAAATTTTTAGGGAAATGTTTCTGGACATACATTCCCAGCATCAGACATATTCGTTCCTGCAGCCAAAATGCCACATAACATTACTTGATTCATATACAAAAAATACCTGCGGAGAACTTCTTGAAAATTACAAAAATGAATTTAACCGGTATAAACTTATGCTGGGGCAGCTTGAAGAACTGAAAGCATCCGCAAATAAAACCGAAGACCAGATAGAATTTTTAAAATTTCAGGTTGAAGAAATAGAAAATGCCGGACTCGGAGCAAACGGCATTGATGAAGATGAAAAACTTAACAACGAATTAGCTGTTTTGGAGAATGTTGAAAAACTGAAAGAACTTACGGGTTCATCCTACTGGTCAATCTCAGGTGATGACGGCTCTGTTATAGAAGGACTTTTACAGATTAAACAAAATCTCTCAAAAGCTTCCGGTATGGATTCTTCGCTTGAAGAAATTGAAAGTGAATTGATTGGTGCAATTGATTCACTTAAAGGAATTTCATCATTTTTAAGAGATTATTCTTCTTCGCTTGAAAATGACGAAGAACGCATAAACATCATTCAGGAGCGATTATTCCTTCTTGATAAACTCAAACGTAAATATGGCGGAACTTTAGAAAACGTAATAAAAGAGGGCGAAAAGCTCCGCAAAGAACTCGACGGAATTGAATTTTCCACACAAAATATTGATGAACTGGAAAAACGCATAAACATTCAGCATATGCTGCTGCAACAACAAGCCGAAAAACTCTCGGAAGAAAGAAAAAAATACGGAGAAGTGCTTTCTTCACTGATTATGGAAAAACTGGAAAAACTTGAACTGCCAAAAGCAAGATTTAGCATAAATTTTGAACCCTGCGAACTTAATCAGAACGGAACGGACAAAGTTGAATTTTTAATCTCCACAAATATTTCGGAAGAACTGAAGCCGCTTGCAAAAGTTGCCTCCGGTGGTGAAATATCAAGGGTTATGCTTGCAATAAAAACTATTTTTGCACAAAGTGACAACATTGATACCGTAATTTTTGATGAAATTGATACCGGTATCTCCGGAAAAGCATCTCAGTCAGTAGCGGACGAACTTAAAGAGCTTGCAAAATACATGCAGATAATAATAATTACCCATCAGGCTATTATTGCTTCTAAGTCAGACAGACATATCTATGTAAGAAAAACACAGGATGAAAAAACAAGCATTGCTATTTCCGTTCTTGATGGTGAAACAAAAATCAAAGCTATTGCAGAACTCGCCGGAGGAGATATTAATTCCGAATCATTAAAATTTGCTGAAATGCTTGTAAGCGGATAAATTTTTGCACACAATTTCCTTAACATGCCAACATCGTTACAAATCTTAACTCTTATTGAGAACCATGCAAACATGCAACTGACATGCGTTTCCATGTTTTTATTCGCCAAAACCATGTAGACATGGCATGTTCCCATGTCTTGAAAAGCTATCAGGTACATATTTTAAGCATTATGCAAGCTTTTAAAAAAACTTAACATTTCCTGTTTTACGGGTTGTAAAACCGAACTCAGCCTATATAATAAAAATATGGATTGAGAGCATTTGGGGATTGTTCTTAATTTTAAGTAGTTTAATAATAATTTTAAAAATAATTTTCGGAGGATATAAGTGTTTAAGAGTCGTGATATGGGGAGAGCTATCGCAGTCAAAAGGTGGACTCCGACTGCGTTGGAATGCTATAAAAGAGGTTGTGTTTGTGATGGTTGCTTCTATAGTGATTTCTTTAGTGCCACCGCTCAAAAATGTCAAATGAAAGCTGCTGTATTGGAACTCGTCAGAACAATCGGAGCACCAAACGTAGACTTACCTCAGGTTATTGAAAACTAGGCTTTTATATACATAAATTCAGGCTATATACCAATTAACCAATGCATCAGCACATGCTTTGCTTATGTTTTGTCTGCTTAATATTGTCTCATACAATATTTGTAAACTTTTATTAAAGACATAAAAAAATATGTAAATTATTTTCAAATTATATACTTTATAAATATATAGGAAACATCAGGGATATTTATAGAGTATAAAAATGACACTGACCGTTGAACAAAAAGAGGTCATTCAGAAGTACCGAAAGGCACACAAAAATGCCGCGAAACTGAGTGACGCACAAATAATTGCCATATTAAACGAGCATTTGAACGAAGTTAAACTGAATCAAAACGATTCAACTTCGTTATTTTGGTCGAATAAAGGTGATGCGGTTGTTGACAGTCTTGATTTAAAAAGCTCTATAACTATTAATGAAAAAAACGGTAAGTATGCGGTTAATAAAGGCGGTGAAGTCAAATATTATACTCTAAGCGGAAGTGAGATAGGAAAAGATGATTATGAAGAAAAGGATTATTGTGAGCTTGTTTCAGTATTAAAAGAAGAGATTAAACAATACCGTGAAGAACATAAAAATGCGGTATATTTCACAGATGTTCAGATAGCTGCACTTATACAGAATTCTGCAAATGCGTACATTATGTGCGGTATTACCGCAATTGAAAATTATTATGCCCCTGAAGTTCATGTACTCCCTGACGGAAAATTTATGATTGAGCATGGCATAAAAAAATATTATGATAATCAGGGCAGACAAATATCAGAAGAGGAGTATAAACCTGATTATACCAATATTACACCTCATCACAGACAGATGATAAAAACCTTCAGAAAAGAAAATCCCCATGCCGGTTTCTTGAGTGACATTCAGGTTTTGCAGTCGATTTTTTACGGAATAAAAAATATAACCGTTTATAACAGTTTTAATCGTGATTTAAAACAAAAAGAAATAAAATTAAACAACAAAACATTTACTCTATATAACGAGGATGACTATTACGGACAAATGTACATATACAAGCATGGCTGTTATGATTTAGGTGAAAAATACTGTTTTAAATGTTTTAATAAATCCGGAAAAGAAATTTCCGGTAATGGAGCATATTTTCCCGGCATAAATAATCTGCTTTCATACTACAGAGCACAAATAAACCGTTTCAGAGCAAAACATAAAGATTCAAAATATCTCACAGATGCACAAATTGCACTTATCCTGTATTACGATGCCGGATATATTAATATCTATAAACTTGGTAAAGACAACATCAATATTAAAATGGAAGATTATTATACATACGTCTTAATAAACGAGAATGGTGATATGCAAATCGGGGGCGATGATGGTGAAGAAGGAACATACTTTAATTCTAAGGGTGAATTAATAAAAAAAGCGGATTTTGATAATTTTGATTTCAAAAAAGCCGTAAATACATACAGACAAAACCTTGCAGAATACAGAAAAAAACATAAAGAATCTGATAAACTGAATGACGCACAGCTTGCAATATACCTTTATTACAATCCGAAATATCTGTATATCAGTTCAAATAATGCATACCAAACAATTGAACAAAAAGAAGACGATTATTATAATATAACCTGCAGAAATGTACAGTCAATAACTGTAAATGATGACGGGAATATTTGTGTTATAGGATATTCGGATGACGATACCGAAGATAAATATCATTTTTACGACAAAAACGGAAACATAATATCACCGAAAGAATACTATGATATTTCAAAACTAAAAAATCCGACTGATAACCATAAAAATTATATAGCTGCATTCAGAAAAAAACATTCCTGGGCAAAAGATATGACAGACCTGCAAATCCTTGTAACGGAAAAACTCAATCTTTCACAGGTAAACATAGAGCATAAAGACGACAGCAGTAATAATTATGAACTTGGAGAAGATAACACAAGTGTAATAAAAATAAGACCGTCCGGACGATTTTTCGTCAAAACGGAAACTGCAGATATTTTTTATTTTGAAAAAGACGGAACTCCAATTGAAGAAGATAAATTTAAACACCTGGAATACGACATTTTTTATAAAGGTAAAGATAACAAAGAAGAAAACTTCGCCGATATTATAAAACAACGGTATGACGGATTCGATAATAAAATAAACAAAGCAAAGTCAGAAAACGGAATTATCGGAAAAACATGGGATTATATAAAGAGTTTCTTTGGCGGTGATTCTGATGAATTATATGATAAAAAACGTGAAGACAATTTTACTATATACTGGAATAATCAAAACATAGACGGAAAAAGAAATAATAAGGCAGACTTTAAACGAATTACCGGAGTGGATTTAACCAATGAAAATCTTGAAAAATATAAACAAGGTGAAATAAAATCAAGGACAGAACACGCAATAGATGAGTACAGAAAGGGACAAGATACTGCAGTTGATGTTGTTGGAGATATTGTATCGGGTGCTGCCGCATTCGGAGCTTATGCTTTAACGGTTGCAGCACCGTTCAGTGCAGCAATTCCGCCTGTTGCATTAGGATTTGCTGCTGCTGCAGTTATCGGGGGATTAGTTAAAGTCGGAGTTAAAAGCCTGGAAACTGCTACAAGTTCTAAAAAGTTTTCACTTAAACAAACAGCAAAGGATTTTGTAACAGGAGCCTTTTCCGGAATCCTTGCTCCGTTTACGGGCGGTCTTGGCGGCGCTGTAGGTAAAAGAGTTGCCGCAAAACTCGGTATTCAAGCCGTTAAGCATGTAGGAAGCGGTGTAGCAAAAACAGGCATGGAGGTTTTTGCGGAGCAGGGAATTAAAAATGTTGTAAATAACGGTGCAAAACGTACGTTCAAGCAAAAATTCACCACCGCAATGACAAACCCTGCAGGATATCAGTATTTTGGCGGAAGTTCCACAAAACGTAAAGTTGCATTTTTCAGCGAACTTGCAACAGGCGGAGCATTAGCCGGAGGTATTGACGGCAGTTTCAGAGAAGCTGTTGACGGCGGTAGTCTTGAAGATATAAAAGATGCAGGAATTTCAGGCACTATATGCGGAGCCGCCGCTTCACCGATTTTGGGCGGAATATTTAAGAAAATCGGCAGAATTTTCCATAATAAAGGTGCTAAGAAGGTTGACCCCAAAGGACTGGAAAAGTATTCGGATGAAAAATTCAAACTTTGGGCAGACGATGTAATGAGAGATTATGAAAACAGTGCATATAAAGATTATTCTGCTACTATAAATTACATTAAAAACAATGAAAATCTAAAATACAACAGAGAATTTATGTCCGGCTTTGACAGTATGATGTCAACTGCAAAATTTAAAAAAATTGAACCTGATTTTGTAAAACAAATGGTTGTAAACTCTGAAGAACTCGGAATAAGTTCGAAAGATTTGAGAAAAATATTTAATGCTTATGAAATGGAAAGAATAAGCTATAAGCAGGTTAAAAAAGTATATCGGGTATTAGGCAGAACAAAAGTATCGAGCCTGAAGGAAGATGAGTTCAGGTTTGCATGTAAATTTATTGATTTTCAGGGTAAAACAAACATAAACGAACTTTCTGCCCAGAGCAAAAAAACTCTGCTCAGAAATCTTGTCGGCTCAAACTCCGGGACTTTTGAAATGTCTGATGAATTCAAAAAAATGTTTCCGATTATTCCGTCAACTCAGGAAGAATACTGCTCACTGCTTCCTGCTATAGCACGTTCTTTAGGTATTGAAACCAACCCAATCACAAAAGAAGCCGCAAAACATTTTAATACTGCTGTTGGTAATTTAGGTAAAACACTTGCCGCAATAAGCGATGAAGAATTTGCCAAGCTTCAAATCTCTCAGACTTTCGGAAAAGATGATTTTATCAATATTGCAAGACAAAAACTCGGACATCTTTCTTCAAAAGAGCAGCAAAAAGTATTTGACTACTTCGGTTTTGAACTTCATTACAACAAATCAAACCCTAATAAATACTCTCTCACGGGCTATCCTGTTAATCTGAATAACGGTAAAAAACTCGCACAAATTGAATCAGAAGAAACAAAAGCAGTAATTGAAGCTCTGAGGGCAGATGTAATAAGATTTTCCGAACAGAACAGAATAAAATGCAATAACCCCGAAGTTGAAAAAATGCTCAACGAAATTGTTGATGTACTCCCGGAATTACGTTCAATGATTGGAAGAAAACAACACAAAACTCACGATTTTGACGTTATGCAGCATTCACTCAAAGTTATGCAGAAAGTTTCACAGGAACCGCAATTTAAGCAGCTTAATGAATCAGATAAAAAGATTATGACACTTGCAACTTTGCTTCACGATATTACGAAAGCAGAAGGACTGTCTGACAGAACGCATGCCGCAGAAAGTGCATTTGATGCATTTTATATTGCGAAAAAATTTAACCTTACAAGAGATGAAGAAATAAAATTATATACACTCATTAAACAACATGAATGGCTGAAGTTTGCTAATTCGGCACCTAACGAAAAAGTTCTGACGGAAAGGCTACAGGAAATAGCATTCAGACTCCAGAACGACAATCTGTTTGAGATGGCACTGATGTTTACACATGCTGATTTAAAAGCCGTTAAAGCAAATAACGTATTTCATGATGCTGCAACAGGTAAAGGCAGAGCAATATTTAATTCAAAAAACGAAAGAATATTTGGTGAAGGAAAAGGCTCGGTTAAGAGTTTTGGAGAAACGGCGGATATTTATGCAGAGAAAATCAGAGGATATGTAAAGGAACTTCAGCCCACAAAACCGCTACTTCCCATAACCAAACTTCCGACCGCAAGCACAATAAGAAAAGCTATAACAATAGTTAATTCTGACGGAACTACAAATATTAAAGGTGTCTATATAAGCAAAGAAAAGAACGGAAAAGAACTTGTTGTAATTAAATACAATGAAGTCGAGGATTGGGAAGCAATAGGATTCCCGAAAGGAACAATATCAAGAGGTATAACCAATTCTGGTTCGCCGTTAAACTCACTTGCACTATTTAACACCGGTAATATAAAATTCTTTGTACACGGACTAAGCTGGGAGAATCAGCTTGCAAAATTTGATGCATTTGCTCTCCCTGACTCAGAAGTTCTTCTTTCTGTCAGTTATGCGGAAAGAGTAGAAAGCAAATTCCGTTTCTTCAGAAAACAGGGAGTTATACTTGATGTACCTTCAAAATATGTTTATGGAGGAGGTAAGACAGATTCCGGCTCCGGATGCGGTAAGTTTGTCAGCGATTTTATTGAAAATTATGTTTTTGGCGGAATAAGAGAAAGTGACAGAAAATATGTTTCAAAACTTATCAAAAAAGCAACCGGCATGAATGATGAAGAATATCTAAAATTCTTAAAGGAAAACGAGGATAAATCAATGGTTGAAATCCAACCGGCTAATATCCGTAACAGAATTATTCAGGCTTTTGCAACAATAAATTCAAACGTAAGAGAAGGACTGCGTGCATATAATGAAATGTATGTTTCCAATCCGCGTGTTATGGGTGTGTTTGCATATAATGCCGAAACGGAAAGCTATGGTGCAAAAGCCGGCAAGATAAAGAATATTATGAAATTTATCTCCGAACAAAAAGATTTCCTTAAAACTTACGCAACAGAACATGACATTCCGTTTATAGTATTCGGGGATTAAAAAATATTTTACTGAATATTGAGTTTAGTTTTTTCTTCCGGATTCAGTTCAAAAGACTCATTTTCTGATGGAAAAATCTCATTCTTTACTTCGTTTTTGTACTCCAGAACTCCCTTTAGAACTTCGTCATGAAGATTAATATATTTTTTTACAAATTTAGGAGCAAAATCGGTAAACTTACCCAGAATATCATCAGTAACTACAATTTGACCTGAACAATATTTACCTGCACCGATTCCTATTGTCGGAATTTTTAAGTTTTCGGTAATATATTTTGCACTATCTGCAGGCATAAGTTCAAGTACAATTCCGAAACATCCTGCAGCTTGAAGTTTTTTTGCACTTTCTAAAATTGCTTCAATTTTATCGGATGTCTTACCCTGAATTTTATGTCCGCCTATTGTATTCATTAACTGGGGTGTAAATCCCAAGTGTCCGAGAACAGGAACCCCCGACTCGGTACAACGTTTAACAAGGTTTATTATATGCTCGTTACATCCTTCCAGCTTGACGGCATTTGCTCCGGATGCAATCATTTTTCCCGCATTTTCTAAACCCTGTTCAACAGACAGATTGTAACTCATAAACGGCATATCACCGATTATAAAAGAGTTCTTTGCTCCTCTTGCAACCGCTTTTATAAAAATCAACATCTCATCAATCGTAATATTATAAGTATTCTCATACCCTAAAGCTACCATAGCCAAAGAATCACCAACCAAGATTGCATCAATCTCAGCCTTATCCAATACTTGTGCGGTTGAATAATCATAAGCCGTAAGCATTGCTATTTTTTCACCACAATCTTTTAATCTCTGAAATGTTGATATAGTTTTCATTTTAATGACCTTTAATTCATTACATCTTTATATTGTAGTGCAGTACACCGCACCAATTGATTTATCCTCTTTTAATGGATTTTCTGTACCAATAGTGAATAGCTCTTGCAACACGGTTTGAAGAGTGGCGGACAAGTCCTTCTTTATTTTCCTGAATAAGTTTTTGAGAAACAATCTCAATTCCGATTGGTGCAATATTCTCCATATCCAACCTTACAGGAATTGAACCGGCTTTTGCATAACCTTCAGAGATATTGTCCGGCAATCTGTTATTAACAAGTACCGCATCTACAATTTTTCTTCCGCCCGCATGTTTAAATAATGCATTCACATGGCTTGCTACAGTATAATCCGTTGTTTCACCCGGCTGTGTCATGATATTACATACATATATTTTTCTTGCTTTTGCTTTTGTAACTGCATCAACTATTCCGTTTACTAGAAGATTCGGAATAACACTTGTATATAAACTTCCCGGTCCTAAAATAATTAAATCCGCTTCTCCTATTGCGGTAATAGCTTCAGGAAGTGCTGTACAATTTGCAGGCTCGGTAAAAAGCTGTTTTATTTGACCGTGAGCTTCCGGAATATTTGATTCCCCGTGTACAACACGTCCGTCTTCAAATTCGGCTCCAAGCTTCATATCATCCAATGTTGCCGGTAAGACAACACCACGAATATTAAGTACATTTGCTGATTCTTTTATTGCTTTAACCATATTTCCGGTAATTGAGCAAAGTGCAGTTAAGAATAAATTACCGAAACTATGACCTTCAAGACCTTCACCGGTTTTAAATCTGTATTGAAAAAGTTCTGTGATTAAGTCTTCATCATCACCAAGTGCTGCAATACAGTTTCTTATATCACCCGGAGGGAGAATCCCCATTTCGTTTCTCAATCTTCCCGAGCTTCCGCCGTCATCACCAACAGTTACAATAGCAGTAATATTACTTGTATATTTTTTTATACCTCTTAAAAGCATTGATAAACCGGTTCCGCCACCTATTGCAACAACCTTTGCTCCACGGCTGAGTTTTCTTCTTCTGTATAACTTTTCAAGAATAGCGGAATTACCTTTTTCAGAGTTCATATCCATAATAGATAAAGTTGTTTTCTGCCATCCTTTAAAGAAGATAATTGCTCCTATACCTATGAATATTGCTGCAAGAAGTTTTGAAGGCAGTGTAAATGCCGCCCTCTGAATAAGGGCAACCGTTGTGTACAATGGATGTAATTCCGCAAATACCATAAAGCCCAGAACTATCATTATCGAACCCAGAAAGATAAGTAAAAACCACCTTTTTACTTCCAATCCGGGAAGCAGCCATCCGACTTCTTTTTTTACATTAACGTTTTCTTTTAATTCATCAATATTAAATGTCATAATTATAATTTTCCACTTCCAATTTTAATCTTAAAACCTATTCAACCCAGCCTGATATTTTTGCATTATTATAATTAACCGGTGACGGTGTTATTATACGTCTTGCTTCTTTAATCAAATCCATTGAGTTTTTATATTTATTTGAAAAATGAATTGTATTAACTTCACACATGCTTACTCCGCCGGCATTGTTGCGAATTTGTGATGTATGAACGAGGTGCTGCAGCCTTTTAATTAAATCATAGTTATTTGTATTATCAGGGATTGCATAATCAACAGTCAAATCCAGGTTATACGTTTTTTCAAGGCACAATTCCTGTGCAACAGGTAATCCTGTATAATCGCTTACCTTTGCTGTTATATCACCCATTGGTGCATATAAAACAAGCCAGTCAGAGCATTTTTTTATTGCTTTTGCAACAGAAACAGCAAAAGTAAAGTCTTCACCGCAAGCCTTGTACATAGCACCGTGTGGTCTGACGTGTTCAATGCTCAAGCCGTATGCCTGAGCAAATGACATAATCGCACCGACCTGATAAACAACGAGAGCTTCAAGTTCATCATCCTTTAATTCAACAGGTCTATATCCAAAACCCTGAATATCGTTAAAACCTATATGTGCCCCGATTGCTACATTTTTCTCTTTTGCTTTCATTAATGCTTCTTTAATTGTAACAGGATCACCGGCATGAAATCCGCATGAAATATTAACCGAACTTACATAATCCAAAAGTTCATATTCCTGATTATTTTTATAAACACCGTATGCCTGAGCTAAATCACAATTAAAATCTATATTCTTTATTGACTTCTTTTCTAAAACTTCTTGCATGTTTTACCTTTCCGTTTATTCGGTAAAGTATCAAAAATTTACCGATTTTCCCTTTCCTTAATTATACAACGAAATCCGATAAAGTATCTATTTATAAAATTCTCGTTAAAATGCACATAGATTTAATTATTAACATTGCTTAACAAATCTTATACGTTTTTATTTTTCTTTATTGTATAATCACTTTATACTTTTATGAGGAGATATAAATGAAAGTTACAGTAAAAGTTCCGGCTTCATCTGCCAATATAGGCCCCGGTTTTGATTGTCTGGGATTAGCATTACCGATATACAATACAGTTACAATTGAAGAAACAGTACTGCCCGGAACAGGTGTAGAAATAAATTTAATGTCTGAAAATGAAATCCTCGATGAAATGATTTTTGATAATATTCCAAGGGATGAAAACAGTATAGTATATAAGGCTGTAGAAATGCTGTATAATTCAATCGGGCAGGAACCTTCCGAATTGAAAATAAATATACAGTCACAGATTCCTATAACAAGAGGATTAGGAAGTTCTGCAGCAGTAGTTGTCGGAGGGCTTATTGCAGCAAATAAACTTCTTGGTTCACCGGCAGATCTTACTGCTCTTTTATCTATAGCAACAGAAGTTGAAGGACACCCTGATAATGTTGCACCCGCTCTTTTGGGCGGCTTTGTTCTTGCCTCACAAGAGGATGATGGTTCAATTGTTACAGAAAAAATGTATTGGCCGGAAGAATGGGATATTACCGTTTGTATTCCGGATTTTGAACTTTCTACAAATATTGCACGTTCGGTATTGCCGGAAAATGTTCCGCTTTCACATGCTGTATATAATGCAAAACATTTGGCAATGCTGATTGAAGCTGTTAATACAAAAAATGAAAAACTAATGAAACTGGCACTTCATGATAAATTACATCAACCATACAGGGAAAAACTCGTTCCCGGAATGAAAGAAATTATGGAAGCATTTAAACATGAAGACGGTATTATAGGATGCGTTTTATCAGGAGCAGGACCGTCTATGCTCGTAATCTCACACAAATATGATTTGGATAAAATTAAATCAACGGTTCGTGATATCTGGGAAGGACAAAGTATAAAATCAGATATCAGAACACTTAAAGTTGAAAATTGCGGTGCTGAAATTATTGATGAAAATAATTAATTCTGTTTTATTTTAATGTTTAAATAACACAAAAAGACCTGTTAACTCAGTATTTTTAGCAAATCTTTTTTAAGTTTTGTTAAGTTTAATATTTTATTCAGAATGTGTTTGATTTACAATTTCTGCTAATATAAGTACATTTTTATTAATATACATCACCAAAGGAGGTTTTATGAATATATTACCAGTCGGTTTTGTTACATTTACCGGCAAAGAAGTTCCGTACAATACTTCTGCAGGAACATCAGGCATTAAAAACATGCCGGACTTTTACCCAAATTCCAGCATAGAAAAAACTTTAGGCTCACATCATTCATACAGAAAAGACAAGGTGTATTTTGCAGCACCGATGGAATTTATTTCCGATGATATTAAAGAAAGAGTTGATTTTGTTGTTTATGATAATGAACCGAGTTATCCGACAATTGATGAAGTTAAAAGAAATTATTTAGGCACTAACCGAACAGATTACAGAAAACATTTTGAAAATGTAAGAGAATATTATTACAGACGAGAAATGGGCGGTTTTGCAAGCTCAAATGAAGCAAAATATCAACAATGGCAATCTGCCGTCTGTACCGGTTTATATGATAAGGCAGGCGATTTAAGATACAGAAAAGAAACAGCAGAAGATGAAGTAAAAGCACTTCGTGCCGAAAAAGCAGCAATTAATGCAGGAATTGAAAGTACCAACAAAGAAATAGCTGCCCAGTTAAAATTAAAACAAGGATTAAAAAAATACATCAGAGCACTTGAAAAAATCCAAAGTCCTTTTGAAGAACTTGGAAATATTTTACCAAACGGAATATCTTCTGAAAATAAATTATATGAAACAGCAGAAAAAAGAGTTTCAGTTGCTAAAGAAAAATCCGATGGACAAAAAGCACTTGAAAATTCCGCAATGTACAATGAAGGCAGGGAAGCATATCCATATGACGGTTTAAAATACGGAAAATATGAAGATACAACTGCTACATACAAGGCATTGGATGATATTAAAAAAGAAGGTTTCAAAATCTCAGGAAAGAAAAATCATTTCAGTGGTACCGATGATATAAAGAATACAATTAAAAAATTAAAAGATATTCTGGACGAAAATACCCGTACTATTGAAGAAATGAATGAATATGTAACAGAACTTCGGGAAAAATTAAAAAGCACTAACTCAAAAATTAAAGAAAAAAGCAGTTTTATTCAGGAGTGCAAAAACAAACTCATGCCTTTATTTGATGAACTTGCAAACTTCTACAAAAAACAGGGCATTAAGGTTATAAAGAAATAGGTACAAAATTAATAAGGAGTAAAAACAATGAAAACAAATGCAATTACAAGTACCAATTTCAAAGGTCTTTTTACAAATAATTCAATCGGAAATGGCGGAAATTGGAGAATGGAATACAGACCTTACAGCTGGGAAACAAAAATGTCTCCTAAAGTTCAGATTGATGTTTTTTCTCACACACTTCCAGATAATGAAGAACTCTTTGTTCAGGAATATCAAAGAGAATTATCCAAAGACATTTTGGGCACTGTTTCTTATTTGAAGGATACTTCCGAAGGAAGAGATACACTCCGCAGAACAATAACGGAGATGAATTCCATGAACCTTGAAGATTCATTAAAAATACAGGACAGAAAGTTTGCCGCATTCCTTAACATGAAACAAGAAGCAATGCATGAATTAAAATCAAACTTACAAAGCAGAATGGACGGATTATTTGATATTGCACAAGAACATCATAAATATGCAGATGATATAGACAGAGGCTGGGCAGCACATGTATATGATAAAGAAACCCGTGCTTACGGTGTTTCAAAATATTTCGATAAAATGACAAAACTTGCGGAAGATAACGGAAATTATTTTAAAAAGTATATTGAACTATCAGAATCTGCAGAGGCGATATCAAGAGCAAAAGAAGCCGGCAGAGAAGAACTTTCAAGAATTGAATCAGCAAAACGTTTAAATGCCTATATTGATATAAGCAGACGTGATATTGAAAAACCAAACGAACCGTTAATTAAAGCACTTGCAAATCTTGCAGCCGCAAAAGAAAAACGTGTCGCTTTATCACACAGAACAATTCTCGTACAGGATATAATAAAAGGTGTAGGTAAGGATTTTAGTATAAAAAAAGCAATTGAATATGTAGAGATGCTGATGAAAAAACGTTTATAATAACAATACAAAAAAGAGCCGGTAAATTTAACAATTTACCGGCTCTTTTTTTATTAAATTATACTTTAAACCACTTCAAATAATGCATTAACAACATCCGGGTCCCACTTAATTCCGGCTTCGCTTTTGAGTATCGCAAGAGCTTCTTCTTTAGACATTGCAGCTCTGTACGAACGATCGGAGGTCATTGCGGTATATGCATCTGCTACTGCAATTATTCTTGAGCCAAACGGTATTGAATTACCTTTGAGCCCTTCCGGCTCACCGCCACCGTCCCAACGTTCTTTATGGTAATGAATATATGGTATAACTTCTGAAAGGAAGTTAATGTTCATAAGTAAATTTACACCGACATTCGGATGGTTCTGGAGTTTATCCCAGTCATCTTTTGATAACTTTCCTTTATTTGTAAATAATGATTCAGGAAGTGTAATTTTCCCGATATTCTGTAAAAGACCTGCATAATATATTAAATCCGTTGTTTTTTCATTCAGGCTTAATTGTTTACATATTTTTTTGGATAAATCAGCAGTATTTTGTGAATGCGAAACTTTGTATTGTCCTTTTTCATCAACTGCTTTTGCAAGCTGTTCTACGAATGCCTGCTGATGCGTTCCCAAATCACCGATTAATGCAGTCAATTCAGCTCTCAAATGTTTGAGTTCGTTTTCAAATACTGCACCACCTGCAATTACTTCCTCCGTATGCTCAATAACTTTTTGAAGATGCATAGATGTTCCGAAAAGGCATCCGATTGTTTCAACCAGTTTTGAATATGCCCGCTTAATCATTTTTTCTTTATAATTTTCAATTACAATTACACCTACAACATAAGCATTATTGTGTATTGGAAATACCGCAATTGATTTTGTATCGGATTCTTTTAATTCAGCTTTCGGAATAAAATTATTAATCGTTGTAATATCTTTTACCTGAATTTTTTCCAATGTTTTAAAAGAATTTACTACTAAAGAATCCTCATCTGCATTGTATCCAATCATTTTTGCATACATATCTTCATCAAAATCAAGTGATGAACCTACCAAACCTAAAAGTTTATCATCAAGATTTAAACCTTTTGTAAAATCTTTGGTCAGATAAATATGACATGCATCAACATCTAAAATCTGCGTCAAAGTTTTTGCTATTGAATTATATACAACATATTCATCCTGAGAATTAAAACCAAGTACACAAAGAGTATTATCCAATGAGTATATTGAAATCAGTTCTTTAAGCTGAGATTTTAATTTCTCAGATTTATCCTTTACATCTTTACCTATTTTATTTGCCAAATCTTCGGATATTAAGTATTCAGAAATAAAATCACCCATATTAAGTGCAAAAATTTCTTCTAAGGGATCGTCTTCCATGAACTCTAATGTTCTTCCAAAGAGTGATGCACCTGTTTCTTCTTCTCTATCTGTCATAACATTCCTTCCTATAATACGGGCATTTTCTGCACACTTTATTTAACCTTACATTATATATAACGGCACAAATTTTAAAAACTTTAATAATTTTTACAAAAATTATACTTTAGTTGTAGGTTTATAATACTTTTGGGTGTAAGTGCCCGAATAACCGCTTTCCGGAAACTTCTGATATCAGGCATTTTATTTTGTCATTGTAAATATTTGTAACGAAAAGTCAATTTCTTAAAAATGAAATACTTTGTATATATACATGGAAATAGGAAAGAGGATTTATACTATGAGAAACATTTCAAAGAAATTATCAGCATTAGTCTTAACAGCAGTTTTTGCTACTATGCAGGTTTCTGCAGCTATCGATACCGGTCTTGGTGTAGGTAACGGCGGAGCTGTTATCAACTCCACTGACAGCAACTTTACAGGCATGACACAAGGTAATAATTCCGCTACACTCGGTTTTAGCGGCAACTCTCACGTTAACTGGAACACTCTTAACATCAACGCAGGTGAAACTCTTAACTTCAACGCAGCTGACGGTGTTTCAGGTATTACGGTTCTTAACACGGTTAACAGCGGTATGTCCAACATATATGGTGCTATTAACACTAACGCAGGTGTCGGTAAGTTAATTATATCTAACCCGAACGGTGTTCTGTTCGACGGTGCTAAATTCACTACTGCAGGTGATGCTCTTATCACTACTCAGGCTATGACTATGAACAACGGTATTGCTCAGATTCAGAGCTCATTCTCTAACCCTGATCCGAGCCAATTCTATGTACAGGTTAAAAACTCTGACTTCTCTGTTGGCGGTGACCTGAACTTCGTTGCTCCTACTATGAACATCGTTAAATCTGCTTTCGCTGCCAAAAAAGGTGCTGGTGACGTTAAATTCACTACTACTAACGGACAAGATTACATAATATCTCCAACTAACTGCTGCGGAGAAACCATTACTCCGGTTACGGCTCTCAGAATGGAAGCTGTTCAGGTTGACGGTAATGTCTATATCGTTGCTGACAAAGGTATCGTTAAAACAGTTTCC